>JBAXTQ010000385.1:0-2339 GCA_037130115.1 Methylococcaceae bacterium | reverse complement strand
ATTTAGATTCAAGAAGTAACAAAAAAAGCTTGCTGGCCTCTTCTTGCCTACCTTCGTGTTTGCCTTCTTGTTTCCATTCTTGTGTCCATTGTTTTACGCGTTCTGCCAGCATGGTATTTACCTCGTTAAGATCGTTTAATTCTGTAAAGTGGGCGTCGGGTGCTTTAGCGGGTAATAGTACACGGTTAAACCAAACGGTAAAAGCACGCCGTAAACTGGTTTGTTTGGGGTCTTTCAGCCAGTCGATAAGATGCACTAAAACACCTTGTATTTCTTGCTCGGTACGGCTATTTTCAAGCTGAAACAAAGCCGCGACCAGATTATTCAGGCTACTTAATTCATCCGGGTTAAAGCGCCCCTCATCCAGCAGCAAATAACGGACTTGGAGCCGATATTTTTCCAATCCTGCGGGTGCGGGGTGAATCAATTGCTCCAATTGAAGCGGGGCATTCCAACGGCGTTGACCGTTGTAAAGAACAATGGGTAATACCGGGGGCAGCAGGTTTTTGGTCGTGAGATTTTGAGAACGGATAATATCCTGATACAGCAGCGCCAAATAACCGGCAATACGCACCGCCATAAAATGATCAACCGAGGATTGAAACTCCAACAGCAGGTACACATACAACCACTCATCGCCCCAGCGGATTTTCCAAATTAAATCATCCTCACGGTCTCTAAGATCATCCGCCACATAACTGCCGCTGACTTTTTCCAGCGTAGAAAAGTCGCATTGCTCAACCCACGCTTCTTTAACAAAGCCTTTGAGCAGGTCAGTGACCATTTCAGGATGAGAAAAAAGCAGTTTATAGCTATTATCGTGCGACATGGGTCACTATTTCTGTTGTTATGATTATAAGGTTGTGGCGTTGCATTGAATTGTCGGGTTACGCTAAGCTAACCTGCACTTTAGCGGGTAATAGCTGAGTAGTAGAGTGCGCATCACGCACCTTTTTCCATACCAGAGAAAGAAACCCAGTAGGCTACAGGTAGAAAATAATAATAGGGCAGTACGCAGAAAATAGCCTCCATAATCAGCCTGGTTCCCACGCTCCGGCGTGGGAATTCATCCAGCAACGCTCCAGCGTTGCGTGACGCGGGAGCGTCACTATCGGCATTCCCACGCCAGAGCTTGGGAACGATAGGGGGGGGGGGTATTTATTGCGAGTTACCTAGAGTGTGTACCTAAAACCATTTAGTGAATTACGGTTTTAGGTGCGCGATATGCACCCTATCACTACAATATTCGAGGTTTAACTGGCTTGGCTGGATAACCTACACAAATCATCCCGGCTGGCATATCGGCCAATACGGTACTTCTGGCACCAATGACAGCACCTTTGCCGATAGTCGTGCCGGGAGCAATAAAGACATCGGTTGCTATCCAAACTTCATCTTCAATAATGATTTTATGATCATAAATATCGAAAGTTTCTTTTGTATAGTCATGCGAAGCCGCACATAAATATGATTTTTGCGAGATTACCGCATTTTTACCGATTACAATTTCACCTAAGGTATAAAGATCAACATTATCACCAATCCAAGAATAATCACCAATCGTTAATTTCCAGGGATAAGTGATTTTGGCAGACGGCCTAATGATGACATTTTTACCAATTTTTGCACCAAACAAGCGCAGTAAAAACCGTCTCCAGCCGTATAAAAACTGCGGAGATCCGGCAAAAAGAGTTGACTGAATAATCCACCAAAGTTGTACAGTGACGGCATTTTTTGCCCGGAAATCTTTAGGCAGGACAAACTTTTCTAAATTCTGTATCACGGTATATTTTTTATTAGATTAATAATATAAGATCATTTAAAGAAACAATTACACGCTTTAGGTAAGTATTCAATCTCTCGCCTTAGTGGGTAGCCATACTTTTGATTACCTATCGTTTTTAATTAACATAAGCAAACTCATTGCCGCTTGGGTAATCTCAAAACGGTTCATAAAGCAGCGAAGCGCATTACTACGCATTTCGGCTTTGCCAGTGTCATCCATTTGTTGCCATTGGTATAGCAAAGCCACGCTGCCTGCGATGGTATCTTCTACAACCAAGCCCGCCTTATCTTCGACAATTTCATGCCAGATGTTAACTTTGTTACTGATTAGAACCGGCAACGAGCAAGATAGTGCTTCAGCAACTACGATACCAAAATTCTCCTGATGCGACGGTAAAATAAAGGCATCTGCGGCATGATAGGCCCCCCATTTTAAATCGCCTTTTAACATCCCTGTCCAGGTAATTTTATCGTTAATGCCCAGTTTTTCGGCCAGTTGTTGTAACTTGGGTTGCATTCCGACTTGGTCAGGCCCTGCTATCACCAGTTGCAGG
>JBAXTQ010000384.1:0-2342 GCA_037130115.1 Methylococcaceae bacterium | reverse complement strand
ACCGCTTTTTTAACCAACTTTATAGGTTTTTGACGTTGGGGTCTGAATAACTACCAACATTATTATTACCTTCGTTTAATGCTGTTTACTTCAAAATAGTGCAGTAAGAATTAGCATTACTTGGAGCCGAGGGGTAGAAAAAGCAGGGGGGGCAAGTCTTTCATTATTATATTTTAATGTGATAATAAAAAACTGGAACATAGTTTTTACTTGATCCTAGATTTTGCTATTTTTTAGGAAAAAATGATGGCAGGTTGATAAATTTTTCTGGTTGACTGTAATGATCAATGAGACCATTCGCTCGTTATATTTTCAATACACATCCGGTTTGATAAGACACAATAATGCATTCCATTGAAATACATTCAGTTACAATCCTTAAAGGAAATTATTTATCTGAAAAACCATAGAAGGCGTTATTCACTTAAAAGCGCAGCTATGTAAATCATGGCAGGTAATGCGATAATATAACCATAACCAACTTAAGAGGACGCCTTATGAAATTTAACCCCTGTATTGATAAATGCACTTCTGAAGGCACTCATTGCCAAGGTTGTGGTCGTTCATTTGAAGAAATAGCCGGCACCAAAAAATTGGTAATGTCGATTGTCGATTTTATACAAAGCCAAGATTATGAGAACAGTGAAGAATTTGTCAGTACGCTTAGCAAAAGCGTACTTAAAAAATTACAGAAATCTATATAAAACTCCAGATTAGCAAAATGCCAAAATTTTCGTCATTCCGGTAGGGAAGTCGGTTATCAATTTAAACCGGGACAGATAAATAAAAACGGCCGATTAATCCCGGGAACGCTGAGCCCCAGCTCGGCGTAGTCACCAATAGTCCGTAATCGGCCTGACTATCCCGTGCCGAGCTAGGGCTCGGCGTTCCCGGAAAGTTATCTTGTTCGACTGCGATAAAAAGCGGGTGCGCATCGCGCACCTTACAACTTAGTTTCCGGCGGATAACATTGCCGCTTCCAGGAGGATAATGAATGATAGGGTGGCTATGGGGACTTTCATTCTCGCATTAAAATATAATAATTAAAGACCAGATCTCTTTGTTTTGCAGTTGATTTTTTTATTGTCAGTAAAGCGGGGACACTCTACAATCAAACGATTAAATACTTCTTGATTAATTAATTCCCATGCGCCACGCCATTGATCCAAAAATAGATTGTGTCTTTAAAGCCCTGCTGGGTTCAGAAGAAAACCGTAATCTGTTAATTCACTTTTTGAATGCATTTTTGGCGCAAGACCTTATCGAACCGTTGGTGTGGGTTGAAATCTTGAATCCGTACAATGATAGAGAATTTCTCAGTGACAAGCTCAGCATTGTTGATGTTAAAGCCCGTGATAGCCATGACCGGCTCTATCAAATCGAAATCCAACTGACCAGTTACGGTCATTTGCCCGCCCGTATTATTTACAACTGGGCAGACATCTACAGTCAACAACTTAAAAGTGGTCAAGATTATCTTCAACTCAGGCCGACTTACTCGATTTGGCTGTTGGCAGAAAACCTGATTAGCGATGATAACGAGACCGTGCATCATTATAAAATGCGCGATGAGCAAGGCAATACCTTGACGCAACATGGCGGTATATGGCTGCTGGAATTAAAAAAGTTTAAGGCAAACCACATTGAAACGGAAGATCAACGTTGGTTAAAATTCTTTAGAGAAGGCGAGCAACTCAACGATGAAGCCTTGCCTGACTGGATGATTACCCGGGAGATGAAACAAGCCATGAGCACTTTAAGTACCTTTTCAGAAAAAGATCAGCACTATTATCAATACCAAGCCCGACAAGAATACTTGCGTGAGCAACGCACGATTCAGCATGAATTGGAGCAGGCGAGGAGAGCGCTATTACAAGCGAACCAGCGTGAAGAAGCTGCGAAGAAGCGTGAAGAAGCGGCCTTGCAAGAAAAGCAAGCGGCGCAAAAGCGTGAAGAATTGGCCTTGCAAGAAAAGCAAGCAGCGCAAAACCGCGAAGAATTGGCTCTGCAAGAAAAGCAAGCGGCGCAAAACCGCGAAGAATTGGCTCTTCAAGAAAAGCAAGCAGTTCAACAACGGGAAGAGCTTGCAATAGCTGAAATTGAGCACTTAAAAGCCCTGCTGGCCCAAAAAGAATAGTGTTTTTATTTCATTCAAGCTACATTTTTAGTATCAAAAAATGCTTTTCTTCATGCTCTTCGTGGTGAAATTTTTTCTTTTGCCTTTCATGCGCATCGCGCACCTAAAATCTCACTTTACTGGAGTTGAAAGTGGTGCGCGATGCGCACCCTACCCGTTGCATATAAGCATCCATGCCGGTGTGGATAGCTATTTTTGCCAATCA
>JBAXTQ010000383.1:0-2426 GCA_037130115.1 Methylococcaceae bacterium | reverse complement strand
CGCGAAATTTCGGCAGTAATGCCTAAGTTGTAGCGTATTCATCGCGGGCGCGGCCTGCTCCTACATTCCTTAGCTTGATGCGTATGGGTTGCAAACCCGTCCCGCGTGAAGGACTAAAAAGAAAAAATCCGTTAAAACCCGTCGAATCCGTGTCCATACGTGTTCTATGATCAAAGTCGGAATATGCTGATTTCCCGGAGTTATTCTTTATCGTTAGTAAACCGTCCAAACCGCAATAACATCCCCGGTAACAATAATAAATTTAATAACGTAGAAGAAGCCAGACCACCGATGATAATCGCCGCCATTGGGCCCATTATTTCACGCCCCGGATTATCGCTGTTAAAAGCAATGGGAAACATCGCCAAAGGGGTGACCAGTGCCGTCATTAAAATGGAAGGCAAACGTTCTTGAGCGCCTTGTATGGCGGTTTCCACGTTCCAGCTTTTGCCTTCCACTTCAACTAAATGCCGATAGTGCGACAACAGCATAATACTGTTACGCACGGTAATACCAAATAAAGTCACAAAACCGACGATAGAACCAACCGACAACGTGGCTTCGGTGATGACTACTGCTGCAACGCCACCGATTAAGGCAAAAGGCAGGTTAGCAAGTGCCAGAACCGCGTTACGGACGCTGCCAATGGCGATATAAATAAACATGATCACCCCTGCCCCGGCCAATAATGAATGCAAAATCAATTCATTGCGAGCCTCGGCTTGTTCAACAGCCGCACCGGTAAACTCTGGATAACTGGCAGCAGACACCGGAATTTCTTTGAGTACGCGGGTTTTAAGTTCCCGCATAAACGCATCCATATCTCTATCGATGACATTGCAGGTAACCGCTTGTCGTCGTTGTGACCCCTGATGCAGAATGTTATAGCGACTGGCCGTATGCCGAATTTCGGCGACTTGTTCCAACCTGATTAACGTACCATCCTGGGTTCTGATAGGCAGATGAGCAATCGATTCCGGTTCTTGCCTTAGCTCTGGTGCCAAGGCCACTGCAATATTGACGATTTTGTTACCTTGAACCTGCTTGCCTACTATTCGGGTTTCGTAAGCGGTTTGCAAAGTATTAACAATCTCGGCGGGCAGGATGCCCCAAAAATTAAGCTGCTCCAAATTCAAGTCCACTTGCAATAACGGCGTGGCGGGCGGTGACCGTAACTGCACATCCGTCGCACCCGGAATATCGCGCATAATTTGGGCGAGTGTTTGGGCTTGGCTATCAAGTACATTTAAGTCATTGCCATAAAGATTAACCACCACGGGTGCCGTGTAGCCGGAAATCGTTTCATCGATCCGTTCTGTTAAAAAAGTATTGGCTTCAAAACCAATACCCGGAAAATGTGCCAGAATTTCACGCAACTTATTCAGGATTTTTTGCTGCCCGTCACCTGACAAAGGCTCAAGACGAACCTCATATTCACTGTAATGACTGCCGTATGTGTCAGCGCCTCGTTCTGCACGTCCCGCCCATTGTGATACGGATTGCACGCCCGGAATAGTCATAAACTGTTCGGTCAGTTTACTGCCGATCCTTACCGATTCTTGTAGAGATGTACCGGGAATACTGGTGGTGTGAACAATATAATGACCTTCACGCAGTTCGGGCAAAAATTTGCTGCCAAGATTAAAAAAAGCCAACATACCGGCCAAACAGACAATAACACTCACCATTATTAGCCCGTTAAAATGCTTAAAAACAAAACCCAACACACTTTTATAAAGTGGTTTGATGCGTTTGATCAGCGGTGGCTCTTGGTTATCACTCAACGCGCTACCCAGCAAAGCAAAACATAGCGCAGGAGTTAACGTCAACGCAACCAGCAAAGACACTAAAATTGCCAGAATATACGAATAACCCAGCGGTGCAAACAAGCGTCCGGCCACGCCGTTTAAGGTTAACAGCGGCACAAAAACCAGGGCGACAATAAAACTGGCGTAAACCACCGAGCGTCGCACTTCCAGCGAAGCGGTGTAAACAACGGTTGCAACAGGTAACGGTTGCTCCTGTAGTCGGTTTTCACGCAAGCGCCGGAATATATTTTCAGTATCAATAATGGCATCATCAACCACCTCACCCAAGGCAATAGCCAAGCCGCCCAGCACCATAATATTAAGATTAACCCCCGTTTCCAGCAAAACAATAACCGCACCGATTAACGAAACGGGAATAGCCAACGCCGAAATAAAAGCCGTGCGAACATTAAACAAAAACAGGTACAAAATAATCAGCACAAACAAACCGCCAATCAGTAAATGCCCGGATAAATTGGCAATCGACCGTTCTATATAGTCAGCAGGACGAAATAAATGCTCATAAAAAGTAATGGCCTCATTTTTAAAAACCGGCTCAAATTCTTTCAACACCTGCTCAACCTGCTTCGACACCGTTAAGGTATTGGCACCGTATTG
>JBAXTQ010000382.1:0-2463 GCA_037130115.1 Methylococcaceae bacterium | reverse complement strand
GATGTCTGCACCATTCAAAAACCGCCTGCCGGTTTCTATGTTTGGTTAACAACGCCGATCTCAGATACCGATTTTGCCCAACAGCTTTTTGCCAAGGAAAACGTCACCGTTCTGCCTGGCAGCTTTTTATCCCGCGAATTTGCAGGGCTAAACCCGGGTGTCAACCATGTTAGAATTGCATTGGTTGCACCACTGGATGACTGCATAGCAGCAGCCCATCGAATTAAAAACTTTCTTAACACCTTATAGAATAAAGACCATGAACAACACGAAAAATATTATAGAAACCGCTTTTGAACAACGTAACGACATCACCCCGGCTAACGTATCAGCAGAAATCCGCAATGCGGTTACTGAAACCCTTAACCAACTGGATCAAGGCACCTTAAGAGTTGCCGAGAAAATTGACGGTGAGTGGGTAACGCATCAATGGTTAAAAAAAGCCGTATTATTATCCTTCAGAATTAACGAAAACCGAATGATGGATGGCGGCAACACCCGTTATTACGATAAAGTTGAATGCAAATATTCAAATTATACCGAAGCCGACTTCGCCAAAGCCGGCGTTCGCGTTGTACCTAATGCGGTTGCCCGTCATGGCTCTTATATCGCTCCCGGTGCCATATTAATGCCGTCTTACGTTAATATAGGCGCTTATGTAGACAGCGGCACTATGGTTGATACTTGGGTAACGGTTGGTTCTTGTGCACAAATTGGTAAAAACGTGCATCTTTCCGGCGGCGTAGGTATCGGTGGCGTATTGGAACCGTTACAGGCTGGCCCTACCATTATCGGCGACAACTGTTTTATCGGAGCGCGTTCTGAAATTGTTGAAGGCGTTATCGTTGAAGATGGTTGCGTTATTTCAATGGGCGTCTACATTGGCCAAAGCACCAAAATTTTCAACCGCATGACCGGTGAAGTCAGTTTTGGACGTATTCCAGCGGGATCGGTAGTCGTATCTGGCAACTTGCCCTCGGCAGACGGCAGTTATAGCCTGTATTGTGCGGTTATTATCAAACAGGTTGATGAAAGAACACGCAGCAAAACAGGGATTAATGAGTTATTAAGGGACTAATGATGCAGCTGGTCGGGTTGGTTTTTGCATAACCCGACCAGCTGCCGAGTTACACGTTGGTCGTCTACGCGATGCGATAAACACACCATCGCACAGACAAACGTGCCTAAAAATACACTATAATCCGGAACAAATTTATGATTAATAACGATGTATTACGCCGAGTGCGCTACGCCTTGGAGCTTAACGACTACACCATGATGGACATCTTTGCCTTAAGCGATGTAGAGATAAGTCGGGATGAATTACTTCATCTTCTTAAAAAAGACAACCAGGAAGGTTATGTCGCACTTGACAATCAACTGTTGGATGCTTTTTTAAACGGTTTAATTATTTATCGCCGTGGCAAGTTGGAAGACAAGCCTGGGCAAACAAAAAAACCGGAATTGCCGGTAACCAATAATAGTGTTCTCAAAAAGCTAAGAATTGCTTTAAACTTTAAAGAAGAAGATATGCTTAACACTTTAAAGCTGGCTGATTTTGAAATATCAAAAGGTGAGCTTAGCGCTTTTTTTAGACAAAAAGGCCATAAAAATTACCGGGAATGCGGCGACCAAATTGTTAGAAACTTTTTACAAGGTCTGACTATTCATTTTAGAAACCCGGCCGAACACACTGACGCTAAAACAGAAACAGACTACTCCGACTACGATTAGCCTTGCAGGGGATGGCAACCATTCGTTACCGGCCCCAATAAATTACCGACTTTAAAACTTTCCTTAACCTAGACCACACTGACTATCATGAGCGAAAAAATTTCAAATAATGCCATTATTTACGCCACACTTGCCCTTAACAGCGAAGTGGATTTACAACGCGAATATCTGGAATCAGAAGATGTGCCTGAAGATGAGCGCGAAAATGAAGATGATATTCTGGCAGATCTGGAACAAGCCTTTATGGAATTTGTTGATCTGTATAAAAGCCGCTGTAAAGCTGACAAAGAATTACCCAGCATTGACGAATTATTAAACAGTCAATTATAAGCACCGCCATGCACACGCTTTACGGTATAAAAAACTGTGATACCGTTAAAAAGGCGCGGCAGTGGCTGGATAAAAACGGCATAGCTTATCAGTTCCATGATTTTAGAACTGATGGGCTAACGCTGGAGCAACTGCATAACTTTGCCGCCCGTATCGACTGGAACACGTTGCTTAATCGTAGCAGTACCAGTTGGCGGCAACTCAGTGCCGATCAACAAAGCGATCTGACCGCAGAAAAAGTAATCGCATTAATGTTGCACACCCCAACGCTTATTAAACGCCCGATTTTAGATACGGGCGACAGACTGATTATTGGCTTTAAAGCCGACCATTACCAAACTGAATTACTATGAGTGAAACCCTGGAACTTCTTAAAGACCTTATTAGCCGGGAATCGGT
>JBAXTQ010000381.1:0-2509 GCA_037130115.1 Methylococcaceae bacterium | reverse complement strand
CCCATACTTGTAAGGTATGGGTGGATCTTGCTATTAGCTTTCCAAATTCGTATGGCCTGTATGTATTCATATATTCAATTATAGAATATATTTAAATATATTAAAAGCTACTTAGTAGCACATCTAGGTTACTATTTTGTTATCGTTTATTTACAATCATCAACTACTCTGTAAGCAATGCGCCTGACAAGGCACTCCGAAGAGTGCCTTGAGTTGGGTTTTACATCGCCCCTTCTGAACCAGTAAATCTGGCACCTTGCACATTGCCTTTCTTGTCAGACAGGCAAGACCACGGCGCAGTCGCATCAGGTACTTTAATATTCACATTAATGCCAGCTTGTGAACCTTGGGTATCAATCACTGAAACCTGACTGACTTTAACACCAACCTGTTCAGCAACGTGTCTAAGGCAGGCTTTTTTTGCGGCTTCGACTCCGCTATCTGCTTTGCCCGTACTAGTTGCTGGTTTAGCAGTACCTGGAATGCTGACTTTCAGTGTGAAAGTCACAGGCTTGTCGCTATCTTTCGCGCCGCCCATTAAATACACACGAAGCGTGTAATCGCCATCACTGGGTAACGCGGCTTTAAAATGATTGCCTTCACTTGAACCGACAAAAATCGCGTCACCTGTACTGCCTGGGGGTAACACGTTGAAATAAGCCGCAGCTTTACTGGCTTTAAAATCAACGGTCAGGGTTTGACCTGCACTGGCGCGTAAAACATAGTCCACGTTATTGCTGCCTTGCACTTTGCCACTGACAGAGGCAGAACTTTTGCCTTTACCAAACGCGATTTGATTAGCCGCTTCTGCGGTGAGTGTCGTGCCGGTTAATAAAGCACCTGCCAGTAAAAAAACTAATAATTTTTTCATGAATAACTCCAAATTGAATGAGAATTTAGCCTAAGTAAAGACTGGATATTATTTACACGCACCCGGTATGACGTACACTAGTGACTGATAACGGCCATCATTTGTTACGATAGAAACACAGCCTCCTGTAGCCGTTTCTTCCCAGTAAGAATTTAAGCCTTTGGTTTTACGAAGCACATAACCGCGTCTGACCAAATCACCTTCTGCCTGTCCTGCTCTGGAGCCAACAAAATCGTTTAATGCGGCGGGTGTTTGACCAAGAACAGGTTGCGCGGCATTGTTGTTATAGCCTGAGTTTTCGTTACAAAACTGTAAATCTCTTTCAACAACAGACGATACCCTACCCGCATTGGCCAACACTTCAACGCACTGATTGCTTCTTGAATTAAGCCATTTAGTATTGCCAGGCTCATTCATTTTGACTTGATGAAAATCTTTCGCACTGAGCCGTTGATTAGCCTCACTTTCATCAATGTTATGCAGAAGAGAGAGATTAACTTTATTAGAGTTGTTTTGATTGCTATTGTTAGCAGGTTGATACGAACCATTGGTATTACTTGGTGGAGTAACAATACAGCCAGTGATTGAAATCGCAGTGCTGAAAACAACAATTAATGAGAGGTACTTGTTGGAACGGTTCATGTCTTCTCCTTATTTAAGGTGTGTTGTGGGATGGGATTAGTTACAACGAAACTGTGGCAGGTCTTGTGAGGTTCTTGGATTCAGTGTCATCACTTTACCGTTAGCAGTTTCAAGTTGAAAGCATTGATTGGTTCTTGAATTGAGCCACCAACTATTACTAAATCCGTTAGACGGTGGTATTGAACGTGTTTGATTAAAACCTCGTGTCTGTAATTGCAGTTCAGCATAGCTTGCGGTGCTGCTATTAAGGTCTGATACGTCAACAGGCATTGAGCTTTGATTGTTAAAGCTGTTGGTGTTACTAACAGCCTGATTTTGAACAGGTGGATTATTAGCACAGCCTGTGATTGCAAGGGCGATACTGAAAATAGCGGTCAACGCCAGGGTCTTATTGCAACAAGTCATACTTTCTCCAGTTAAGGATTGTCCCAAGCACCAACTAAACTTTTGGACAATTATATTTTCTAAAATAGAAAAATCAATCCGTATAAATACCTATAATAACTAACTTTAAAAATAAGCGGCTTTAGTATTCAAAAGTGTACTGACAATTTTAAATACGTTAAAAAATACACATCAAGATTACCAACCCTTCTATTGTCATTCTTGTTTAGTAGTATCAGTTGATTCACTAAAATTGACTGGCCGCTTTCTCTAAGTATGTTGCCATTTGAAAACGAGGAACGAGTGACTCTTGTAGGTCGATAATTCTACTTGGTGAATGGCAGGTTTGAGGAAGATTAAATCCATATATGGACGACTGGTTTGGATCGTTACCGGACAGCGGCAGTCATCAGCAATCGACTGATACCCTACGGTGAGACAGATTGCTGATTTCATGTTTGAACCTTATCACTTACCCCTTAATCAAGACCTCTAAAGCCGTCTGTCTCTGGCTAACATCCTGTTGTCGTATCGCCATGGCCAAGGCTTTTCGGGTGCCTACAAAGACCGCTAACGTTTTGGCTCTCGTTAATCCCGTATAAATAAGGTTAC
>JBAXTQ010000380.1:0-2534 GCA_037130115.1 Methylococcaceae bacterium | reverse complement strand
GTTATTTACACCGAAAAAAGCAAATACCAAAAAATAAGTTTTGATGATATGGCAGATGAGACGCTTGATGTCACCAGTAAAGGTGGCTGGACGGCAATGATTCAACATTATTTTGCCTCGGCTTGGGTTCCACCTGCTGATCAAGAAAACCATTTTTATACCAAAGAACTAAAAGATGGACGTTACGTCATTGGTACGTATTCTCCATCGGTAACGGTTGAAGCCAATACCGATGCTCAATTCGTTTCAAAATTATTTGCCGGCCCCAAGATCCAGCCCATGATGGAACAAGTTGCACCCGGTCTTGAGCTTACGGTTGATTACAGTGTGTTAACTTTTATTGGCAAACCTATTTACTGGTTACTGAATAAAATACACAGTGTTATTGGCAACTGGGGCTTGGCTATTATGGGAGTCACATTCTGTATTAAACTATTGTTCTTTCCATTATCACAAGCCAGTTTCAAATCAATGGCTAAAATGCGTAAAATTCAGCCACGTCTTAAAGAATTACAAGAACGTTTTGCTGATGACAGACCGCGTTTTAATACCGAAATGATGGGGCTGTATAAAAAAGAAAAAGTTAATCCGTTGGGTGGCTGTTTGCCTATCTTGATACAAATCCCCGTTTTTATGGCTTTGTATTGGGTATTAAGTGAAACGGTTGAGTTTCGTCAGGCACCGTTTATGCTATGGATACAGGATTTATCAATCCAAGATCCTTTTTACATCTTGCCGTTAATCATGGGTATTACCATGAAAATTCAGCAAGGTTTAAATCCGGCGCCGATTGATCCTATTCAAGCTAAAGTGATGAAGATGTTCCCTATCGTCTTTACCATTTTCTTTCTATTTTTTCCGGCAGGTTTGGTTTTATACTGGGTTATTAATAATACCCTGTCTATCATTCAACAAACCTACATCACCAAGCAAATAGAAAAAGCGGGATAACTTGCTTTTAAATCAAGATACCATTGCAGCAATTGCAACACCGCCAGGGAATGGCGGTGTTGGTATTATTCGCATTTCAGGAACTTTGGTCACTGAAATCGCCAAACATCTTCTTAATAAATCATTAATTCCCAGACATGCGCTGTTTACCTCGTTTATAAATAACGACGATAGCGTCATTGATTCTGGCATCAGTCTTTATTTTCCCGCACCCGCCTCTTACACCGGCGAAGATATACTTGAATTACAGGGACACGGCGGTTCAGTCGTACTGGACATGTTGTTACGGCGAGTGCTTTCACTCGGCGCCCGATTAGCCAATCCTGGTGAATTTACCGAACGCGCCTTTCTAAATAATAAACTCGACTTGGCACAAGCCGAGGCCGTTGCTGATTTAATTGAAAGCAGTACCGAACAATCGGCACGCTCGGCACAAAAATCCATGCAAGGTGTTTTTTCAGCACAAATCAATGAACTGGTTACAGAGCTAACAGAACTTCGCATCTACGTTGAAGCCGCTATCGATTTTGTTGATGAAGAAATTGATTTTTTAACCGATGGCGTCGTCGAAAAGCGCATTATCCGGTTATTACAAAGCATCCAACAAATACAAAAAACAGCCCAACAAGGTCGCTTGTTACGTGATGGCATGACCGTTGTTTTGGCCGGAAAACCAAACGCCGGAAAATCCAGCTTGCTTAATGCTCTCGCCGGACATGAGGCTGCGATAGTAACCGACATTGCCGGCACCACCCGAGACGTACTCAGAGAGCGTATCCAACTGGATGGTATGCCGTTGCACATCATAGATACCGCCGGTTTAAGGGAAAGCGACAACTCAATAGAAAAAGAAGGCATACGCAGGGCGCACGAAGAAATTTTAAAAGCCGATAAAATTTTACTGCTTATTGATGCCAGGGAGCCGGAAACAGAAGAGTTATTAAAAACGCTGCCCGCCAATATCGACATCACCAAGGTTTACAATAAAATAGACCTGCTAGGCAGAGCGCCGGAAATAAAACAAACAGAAAACGGCTACAGTTGTTACCTCTCCATTAAAACCGGAGCAGGCATGGACTTGTTAAAACAACACCTTAAACAAAGTGTCGGTTTTAATGAAGCCACCGACAACGTTTTTATTGCCAGAAGACGCCACATAGAAGCCATAAGAGCAGGCTATCAATTTGTAGAAAGTGCTTTAAACCAGTTACAAGTCAGCCAGGCAGGCGAATTGGTCGCCGAAGATTTAAGACAGGCACAAATGAGTCTTGCCGAAATTACCGGAACGGTAACTTCTGATGACTTGCTGGGAAAAATCTTTTCCAGCTTTTGCATTGGAAAGTAAAGCGGTAAAACAACCCTTGAATAGTGCTTTTATGACAACTAAACGCGGCTTAATAAGATATTGATTCGATACTAAAAGCGCCAATATGATCATGCAATACTTAATTTGAGGCTGAATAATACCGGCCTTTTTTGTGCATGTTGATTATTCACTATACAATACAATCTGATTTTATGCAGGTGGTAAGGTGATTTCCGGAAATTAATTTACCCATTAGATGGGTCGAATCAAGATGTCC
>JBAXTQ010000038.1:0-22692 GCA_037130115.1 Methylococcaceae bacterium | reverse complement strand
AGGAATTAACAAGATTCCTTAAGTAATTGTGCTAATTGTTTAAGGAATTAACAAGATTCCTTAAGTAATTGTGCTAATTGTTTAAGGAATTAACAAGCTACCTCAAGCAATCAGCCCGATTTTTTAAGCTATAAATACAAAACAATGCACCTTAAACAGGAGTGCTTAAGCTATAGTGAAACACACGCCAAGTGAAGGAGATCAGGCTTTTCCTGACTATTAACTTGCTTGTCAGGGTCGTTAAATAACGTTTGCAAGAAATAATCCAAGATGAATATCGGATGAAATGTTGCCGATATCCATTGTTACCTCCTCTTTATCAAGTAGAATACTGCAAATCTGCGACGTCGCCATCCCTTTGAAAAATAAATCCAATGACGGTAACCACCACGCTTTATAACCAGCTCAAACAAGCCCACAGCGAAGAAGATGTTAAAGATATTTACATCAAAGCCTTGGGGCTAAAAAGTTACACCAAAGGTTTGATTGACATTCGCACCGATGAAATCTGGTTTGAAGCGAAAGACACCGGCAAGCATTCCAGCTATGCCATGTTTACCCAGCTCTTGCATTACGTCCAAGACGGACTTAACAAAGGTGAAATTATCCCGCCGTTTTTAGCGGTGATCGACACCGAAAAAGCCGCCTTTATGAAAACGGCTGACGTGCTGCCGTTCTTAAAAAAGAAGACGGTCAAGTGGGGGAAATCGGCCAGCCAATATCCCAAAGAAGCGTTAGACGAAGTGTCTGCCCACATCGGTACCCATTTTGTTTCGTTTAAGATGTCTACGCACGAAGACGAATTTATCAGTACCGTTAAAGCCGCGATAAAATCCGGCGACATTATCCGCACCCCGATTACGCCGGATAATCTTAAACAAGTATTCGATAAATGGGTGATTATGATCGGGCGCGAAATTAACGGCGTCACTGAAGATGATTACGCGCTGCTGTTTTTTGCCGACATTATGCACGATGGCACGGTGTCCACCCATGCCAATCTGCCTGCCGAATTACTGCATAAAAACAACGCGCCGGTATTTAGTTTGGGCGGCAAGCTCTATGATCTGGGTAATAAAGAAGGCTACCGCCAGTTTTGGGCGATTTATCACAAGCCGCCCAAAGCCGAATACCGCGATTACTTGCTGGAACGCCGCGACAGTTTAATTCCTCTGGACGAACGCAGCTTTAAAGGCGCGTATTACACGCCACTGGCCGTCGTTGATAAAGCCTACGACAAACTAACAGAAACCTTGGGCAAGAACTGGCAAAAAGATTACATCGTCTGGGATATGTGTTGTGGTGTGGGTAATCTGGAAGTCAAACACAGCAATCCGCGTAATATTTATATGAGCACTTTGGATCAAGCGGATGTCGATGTGATGAAAGCCACCAAAACCTGTGTGGCGGCACAACGTTTTCAATATGATTATTTGAACGATGATATTACCGATCCTTCGACAGGCTCAGGACAGGCAGGGCAGATTGACTATAGCCTGACCAACAAAGTGCCCGAAGGTCTACGCAAAGCCATTGCCGAAGGCAAGAAGATTTTGGTGTTGATTAATCCGCCGTATGCGGAGGCAACAAATCGCGGCAATACAGAAATTAAATTAGGTACAGAAAATAAAACGGGAGTGGCTACCACGCGAACCGGTAAGGGGATGATGGATTATGGGCATGCTTCCCGCGAATTATTTTCCCAGTTTCTAGCAAGAATTGCCTTGGAAATACCGACAGCCACCGTAGCTATATTTAGCACGATGAAATACATCAATGCGCCAAACTTTGAAAAATTTAGACAAGCATGGAATGCTCAATTTTTAGGTGGTTTTGTAGTTCATAACCAAGCCTTTGATGGTTTGAGTGGAAAATTTCCTATTGGCTTCTTGATATGGAAAACTGATCAAAATGCCACGATTAAAACACCGATTACAGAAATAGCGGTGGAGGTATTAGATAAAAATGCGCAAGCGATAGGTGAAAAAACTTTTTACAACTTACCAAACTCTCAATTACTTTCTGGTTGGATTGGTCGGCAAAAATCCAATAAAATAGATGCATTACCATTAATCAACGCCATCACGCCAACAACAAAAACCAATGGTGTGCGCCGCACAAAATGGGCTGATGATGCAATTGCTCATATCTTGAATGGCGGTAATGATTTGCAGCATGCGGAGCAACAAACCGCCGTATTTTCTTCTGTTCATAGTATCGGGCATGCGGGAGGTTTTTTTGTCACGCCCGCAAATCTTTGGCAAGCTGTCATCGTTTTTTCAGTGAGAAAATTGATAAGACCCACCTGGCTAAATGATCGCGATCAATTCTTACAACCCACCGCACTTATCTCTGACGAGTTCAAAATCGACTGTCTGATTTGGATGTTGTTTAATCGAGGTAACCTCACTGCCAGTGCCAACAACCTCGAATGGAACGGCAAAAAGTGGAGCATCGTCAATCACTTCATCCCTTTCACCGAAACCGAAGTTAACGCTCCCGACCGTTTTGAATCCGATTTTATGGTGCAGTATTTAGCCGAAAAGAAACTTTGCACAGAAGCCAAAGCGGTATTGGATGCAGGCCGGACATTGTGGCAAGCTTATTTTGCCGAAACCGATGTGCGCAATGTTCGTGATGATTTAAAGTTGAATCGCCCGGATGTCGGTTGGTATCAAATACGCAACGCCCTAAAAGCCCGCAACACCAACAACGATTCTGCGCCCGTAGATTTCAGCTTGTTTGAAACAGCCTATAAAGCCTTGAGCGAAAAACTGCAACCGCAAGTCTTTGAGTTAGGTTTTTTACGTGCCTAAAATTGGCTATAACAAGTAGCCTCGATGTAATGGAGTGAAATCGAGGTATTCCGAGTTAACAAATCCTCGATTCCGCTTTGCTGCATCGAGGCTCCTTGCTTCATCCCAATAAGCACATAAATAACCGGGTATTTAATTGCGCTGCTTTCAACTCGATATATACGCGTTGGCCTAAAGCCGCCGCTATGTTCACCAAAGCATCCAGTGAAAACCGTGATACACGTCCACGCAACAGATCATTAATTCGCGGTTGGGTAACACCACAATGAACGGCTGCATCGGCTTGCTTCCAATCGTTGGCTTTGATGATAATGGTGATTTGCTGAATTAATTCGGCTCGTGCTTGAAGATTAGCTGCCTGTTCAGGGGTGTCGGCAATCGCATCCCATACGCTATTAAAAGTGTTTGTTTCGATCATATTAAGAACCTCTCATTAGTTCGGCGTATCTTTTACTGACAAGCTCAATATCGCGTTTGGACGTGGCTTGTGTTTTTTTGACTCTATGTGATTTACAGTGAGTAACTCAAACACATGATTAAAAATCCAAGCTTGTTACACGATAAGTTGATATTAACACAAATCGTAGAGCCGTCATTCCGGCATGGACTGCCGGAATCCAGAGTACAAGGATGTACTCATCGAGCAGCCCATTGCATCCAATAAAATTGAGTATAAAAAATCAGTGAATGGATGCGTTACGAATGCCATCCATGGCAACTGGATCCCGGCAATCCCTGCCGGGATGACGGCTTGAGCGTTTTTAGCCGCTTATAAGATTTGTATTTATCAGTATTTTTTATTATTTACCCACTAGGATTCCTATAGAGCCATTTTTTCATGGTTCAAATTATATCTGTTCGGATATAACAATTCCATTCTGCCTTCACCTATCAACACACTTTAAAAAGCTTGTTCTTATCCGTGCTTATCCGTTTAATCCGTGTCATCTGTGTTCTATTTTTTAATTGACGAGATTTTAAATTTCTCAACCGATTGTTTGAAGCGTTTAAAATCATCCAAACCGGCATTTTTGCCGTAATGTAACTTGATAAATAAATGGGTAATTTGGTCTATGGACGCGGCTTGTTCGGGTAATGTTATTTTGATTCTCTCGGCAAAATCTTTTGCGCCTTCACCTTGCCCTTTTGGTAGTCCGTATTTGGCCAGTTTTTTACAAAACCGGTTATAAATACGCAAGACCGGATCGATGGCGGGTTGTTTTTGATATAACAATAGCCAACTTAACAGGGCGGTTATCAAGCCAATGCTGCCAATCATCCAGTACATCATCGCTTTGATGTCAGTGATGCCTAAGGATGACAAGAAGCTGGATTGGTTTTTGTTATCGTAGTTGATCACCCAGCGTTGCCAGTTATAATCAATATTGCTCCACAATTGACGGGTCTGTTTTAGCCAATTAAAAGCCGTTTGTGCAGCGGCACCGGTGGGTGCAAAACTAATAATACCGCCGGGCATCAGCTGGTCTATATTGATATTTCGCTCGATTCTTTCCGGTGCAATAGCGGCCGTGGGGTCAAAGCGAACCCAGCCTTTATTTTCCAGCCAGACTTCTGCCCAAGCATGGGCATCCGCTTGGCGTATTTCCAAAAAATTGCCGACTTTGTTCCACTCTCCCCCCTGATAACCGGTGACCACACGGGCCGGAATGTTGGCAACCCGCATCAAATACACAAAGGCGGCGGCGTAATGGCTGCAAAAGCCGTAACGGGTTGCAAACAAGAAGGTTTCAATCGGGTTTTCTTCCATCAAGGGTGGCGTTAAGGTGTAATGAAAATCTTCCTGTCTAAAATGAGTTAACAACTGCTTAATAAAATCATCGGGTGTGCTGTCAAAGCCGTGCAATTGTTTGACCAGTTGTTTGATTTTAGCGGATGGCGGGCTGGGTAATTGCGTTGAGTCCTTATATTCGGTAGGGGTAATAAAGCCGGTGTTGTAGTTGAGATAAGAGGTGATTTTGTACTCGGTTCGTTTATCCGGACTTTCTGAGGTAAGCAGTTGATAGCTGGCATTTTGGCTTAACGGTAAGGCATAGTCTGCCGGCATCTCCAGTGCAAAAACCCAGTTTTTATTCTGCGGCTCCATTAAAAGAGTGTATTGATAGGGCGATCCGGTAAAAACAGGTTTGTCTAAAAACGGCTTGAACCGCAAATCCTTTATCTGCGTCCACTTTTTGCCATCGGTATACGACAAAACCGGCCCGCGCCAATAACGTTGACTGGGCGGCGGCAAGGCTGCCGTAAATTTAACCCTGAAAACCAGTTCATCCGACATCCCCAAGTCACTGATAGAGCCGGGTTCCATGCTATCGCTCAAGCCCGCTTTCGCTTGATGTTGCTCGTTAAAGAACATCCATTTGGGCGGATCAATCCGGGGGAACAATATAAATAAAACCACCGCCATGGGGATGGCCTGAAGCAGAATAATACCGGCCGTTTTTAAGGCGGCGAAGGGCTGCGGCTTGCTGCTGTTGATACAAACCAGGGTCGCCAACAGCACGCAACAAACAAACAAAATATAAGCGGCCATCAGTAGACTTTGCTCATATAAAAACTGTGAAGCCGCAACGATAAAAGCCAGATAGGTAATCAGATAAAGCTCACGCTCTGATTTAATCTCCAATAACTTAAGGCCCAAGGCGGTGACAAACAGGCGGGTTCCGGCATCGCGTCCCAAAAATCCGTGATGCTGGCTATAAATCAAGACCAGTCCGCAGACGGTCAGAAAAAAAAGCGTCAATTTATTGGGTAGCCAGTTTTGTTTCCAGATACCGATAAAACGCCAGCTTAACAGCAGATAAAAAAAGGCGAACAAGGGTATCGGAATATTTTTGATATGCGGAAAGGCAATCAGTCCGATAGACGCCAGCAAAAAAATTAAAATACTTTTGTTTGGGTCACTGTTCATATTTTTAAAACAGAGCCAGTGCTTCCAGGCACTTTCTGCCGTGACTTATCCCCGTATCGGGCAACAGCTTTAATCCGGGCAAAGAAAAACCATAAGCGACGCCGATACGTTCGGCATCAATCACCCAGCGGCATAACTGGCTTAAACGCTCTTCGGTATTATGTCCGGGGGCTTTATCGTAATCCAGCCAAATTTCTGCTGAACTGTCGCCGCCATAGTGTTTGCTAAATAACCCCAGTCCTTTGGCAAAGGACTTCCAGTGTATTTGTTTGATGGAATCACCTGGCAGATATTCCTTTAAGCCGTAGAAATCATCAACGCCCTTCTGGCTAACGCCTTGCTTGGCTTGGGCTGAAGGCGTTTCCGGAAAGGGCAGTTCCTGCAAAGACGGTTTTGGATAAACCAGCGCTTTAAGCGTAAACCGGATCGGTGACCAGACCCGAAATAAACCCAACGGATACGTACTGGACAAGGTGATTGTACCTGCCGTGTGCCAGCCTCTTTTTTGGGTGAGCGAATACAGGGTTACGCAGGTTTTGCTTTGCGGCTTTATCGTCAGGCTTTCGGGTTGTTCCAATTTAATTTGTAAATTAAAGCGCTCAACATTGACCGGATTATTGATATAAACAGTAAAACCGGCCGCTTCTCCGGCAAAAACCGCCTTAGTCTGGCCTTTTTGTAATACCAGACCCGCCAACGCTTTATAGCTATGTAAAATGGTAATAAAAAAAATGCCGGCTAATAGAAAAGCCAGTAAATAGACCAGGTTATTGTTATAAACAAAGGCAATCAATAATAATAAAGCCGTTAGTATGGCAAAGTTAACGCCACGATAAGTGGGTAAAATAAAGATTCGCCGATGCGTTAATGTTATCGGTTCATCTGTCGCTTGCTCGCCGCTAATAAAACGGCTAATTCGGAAGCGTTCTTTTAACGGCAAGGTATTCAATGGACGGGCACTTTGGCTAGAATGGGCGCGACGATGGCCGCTGAATCATTGTTGCCTGACCTTAACCTATGTCCGGCGACAGCCGCCAACACGGCTTGCAAGTCCTCGGGAATAACGGCGTCACGCTGATCCATAAAGGCCCAGGCTTTGGCGGCGTTAAGCAAAGCCAAGCCGGCTCGGGGTGAAAGTCCGCAATGATAGTCTGATGACGTCCGCGTAAAGTTAATGATGGCCTGGCAATAATCCAACACGGCGTTGGATACATAAATGCCGGTCGCCGCCTCCTGCATCTTTAGCAGTTGTTCTGGCGGCAATTTTACCGGCAGCGATTCAATCAACGTATGTCGGTTTTGCCCCTTAAGCAATAATCTTTCGGCCTCATAATCAGGATAACCCAGTTCAAGGCGCATTAAAAACCGGTCTAATTGCGACTCCGGCAAAGGAAATGTGCCTATTTGATGGGACGGGTTTTGGGTAGCAATAACAAAAAAAGGCTTGGGCAACGGATAGGTTTTTCCTTCAACGGAAATAGTGTGCTCTTCCATGGCCTCCAACAACGCACTTTGTGCTTTGGGAGACGCGCGATTAATTTCATCCGCCAATACCATTTGATTAAAGATGGGGCCGGGATGAAATTTAAAAGTGAGGTTTTTAGCATCAAAAATAGACGCGCCTATAATGTCTGCCGGTAAAATATCACTGGTAAATTGAATCCGCTGATACTTTAATCCCAGTAATTTTGCCAACGTATACGCTAACGTTGTTTTGCCTACGCCGGGAATATCTTCTATCAGTAAATGACCCCGCGCAATCAGGCAGCACAGGGCAAGACGAATTTTATGCGCTTTACCCAGAATGATTTGATTGGCGGCATCCAACAGATGATGTGTGTCATTTTGCATAAGGAATGATAGGATACCGAAAGTTATAGTGCTTCAGCTTGGTTTAAAAGCCGGATACAAAATTTAAGAATGACTCCATTTTACAAAAAGAGCAATAGCCTAATGAATGAATATGAAGAAGTCCGCAACCATTTAGTCGCCATGCTGGAAGATTTGAATCTTAGATTGTCCAGAATTACTGATAATCTCAGGCATTCTGACACGCCTTTGGAAAAAGACTTTGCGGAGCAGGCGACACAAAACGAGAACAATGAGGTGATGGATTACTTGGGTAATTCCGCCCGAACAGAAATAGACTTGATCAATCAGGCGATTGCCAAAATAGACAGCGGCCACTACGGTATTTGTCAGGTTTGCGATGAGCCGATTAATAAAGAGCGTTTAAAAGCCATGCCCCATTCTGTTATGTGTGTTAAATGTGCCAGTAAAGCGGGGCATTAACAATCGGCAAGTATTCACCTCTCCCCTTTGAAAAAGGGGGATCGAGGGGGATTTATCTAATAAAATCTCCCCTAACCCCTCTTTTTCAAAGAGGGGGACTGAATAGTTACAACAATCAAGCCCTTATGTTGTATTATGCGAAAACTTTTATACGCCCGTCAATAACCTGTTTAAGCCCCTGATAAGGAATCTCTTAAATTGCGCCAGAGATAATGTGAAGAGAAACCTATGCTAAAAATATTTTTACGCTGGCTACTGATTTTGTTGTACAAGGTTGAGGTTACCGGCCTGGATAATTACACTAAAGCCGGAAAACGGGTGCTGATTATAACGAATCACACCTCTTTTTTAGACCCCTTGCTACTGGGGGTGTTTTTACCCGATGACATAACGTTTGCCATCAATACGCAGGTTTCTCAACGTTGGTGGTTAAAACCTTTTTTGAGGTTGTCGAAAGTATTCCCGATGGATCCCACGCATCCATTATCCTTAAAAGATTTGATTCATTATCTTGAAAATGACACCAAAACCGTTATTTTTCCGGAAGGTCGAATTACGGTGACCGGTTCATTAATGAAAATTTATGACGGCACGGGCATGGTCGCCGACAAATCCGGCGCTACCATTTTACCAATCCGCATATCGGGTGCCCAATATACGCATTTTTCAAAACTGCACCGAATCGTTCGCTTACGTTTATTTCCTAAAATAACCATTCAAATTTTACCGCCTACGCATATTTCTGCGCCCAAAAACCTCAGGGGTAAGGTGCGTCGTACTTACTGTGGTCACTTGTTGGCGGATATTATGACTAACATGATGTTTGCCACTGCTACTTACCGGCAAACCATTTTTGCCAGTTTACTTGAGGCACGCAAGGTGCATGGAGGCCCGCATAAAATAGCTGAAGACCTGGATCGTACCCTGCTGTCTTATAATGATTTAATCACGCGTAGCATTGCCATCGGTCATGCCTTAAAAAACATCACGGCAATCGGTGAAAATGTGGGCGTTTTTCTGCCCAATTCCAGCAAAACCCTCATGACTGTCCTGGGCTTGCAGTTGCACGGTCGCGTACCCGCCATGTTAAATTATTCAATGGGTTCGGAAGGTATGCCGTCTGCCTGTAAAATCGCTCAAGTTAACACCGTATTAACGTCTCGCCGTTTTATAGAGTTGGGTCATTTTAGTGACGAAGCGAACCAGTTAAGCAAGCAATGTAAATTGGTCTATCTGGAAGATTTGGCCAACAATATTTCTGCGCTGGATAAGTTGGCTGCACTGATAAAAAGCAGAACAACGGCTTTTTGGTATAACGACAAACAATTCAACCCGGATAGTCCGGCTGTGGTTTTATTTACCTCAGGATCGGAAGGAACCCCCAAAGGCGTCGTGCTTTCCCATGCCAATATCTTGGGCAATCTAAAACAATTGGAAGCCTGCATCAGCTTTAATGCCAAGGATATAGTGCTCAATTTTTTGCCGATGTTCCATTCTTTTGGCTTTACGGTAGGTACGGTACTACCGATAATTAGCGGTATGAAAACTTTCTTTTATCCAACGCCCCTGCATTTTAGCGTTATCCCTGAAATTGCTTATGAAATCCATGCCACTATTATGTTTGGCACCAATACTTTTTTTGCCGCTTATGCCAAACAAGCTCACCCTTATGACTTTTATAATATGCGCTATGTGGTTGCCGGAGCCGAAAAGCTACAGGAAAACACCCGCCAAATCTGGGCAGAAAAATTTGGAATTCGTATTTTGGAAGGTTATGGTGCCAGCGAAACCTCACCTATAATATCTGTTAACACACCGGTATATTATAAATCGGGTACTGTGGGTCGCTTTATGCCTTTTATAGAACATAAACTGGAACCCGTTCCTGGTATTGATGATGCCGGACAACTGCATGTCAAAGGCCCCAATATTATGTTGGGTTATCTGTTGGCCGACAACCCCGGCAAACTGGTTCCGCCTGAATCCGTTTATGGCAAGAACTGGTATGACACCGGTGATATTGTTCATGTCGATGATGATGGTTTTATCAGCATTCGCGGTCGTAGTAAACGTTTCGCTAAAATCGGCGGCGAAATGGTCTCCTTAACCGTAGTAGAACAACTGGCGATTAATGCCTGGCCGGCGGCACATCATGCAGCCATCAGCCTGCCCGATGCAAAAAAAGGCGAGCAGATTATTTTGGTGACCACTCAAAAACAGGCAACCCTTGGTAATTTGGTTGCGGCTTCGCCAGGAGTTGCCAATCTCTGTCTACCCAAGAAAATTTTAATCGTTGATGAAATTCCGGTCATGGCAACGGGCAAAGTGAATTACCCAGCCGTTACCGCACTGGTAACGGGCATGAAATAACGATGAGCTTTAAATCGTCGCTGTTAAGACAAAAACAAAAGATGTCATATCGTTATCAATGTGCCAAAATGGCACTTTAACAAGGAGACAAACATGGCAAGCACCTTACCCCGTATTACCGCAAGAGTCGATACCCATACCCAAGAGTTATTATCTCAAGCGGCTATAATTTCTGGCATGTCCAGTATTAATGCTTTTGTATTAAGTGCTGCCGTAGAAAAAGCAAAACAAATTATGGAGCGTGAGTGTTTGTTAAAACTCAGTCAACGTGACGCTATGGCGCTTATTAATGCCTTGAATAAGCCCACCCAGAGCCATTTACGATTACAGCAAGCGGCTAAACGCTACGACAGTAAAATCCAATCGTGATAACGGTGCAACTGGATAAGAAAAAACATAACAGGGAGGTTTTTGATTGTGGAGTTGATGCCCTGAATAATTATTTACGTGTAATAGCGGGGCAACAGTCAAGTAGAGACAATACCAGAACCTTTGTTTTGGAAGATGCCAACGTTTCTGAATCTATCATTGGATTCTATACCCTCACGATGACATCTTTTAATCTCAACGCTTTACCAGAGAAGCTACAAAAAAAACACAACAATGTAAAAGCTGGCGGTTTGATTGCCCGTTTAGCAGTCGACAAGCGTTATATTAAACAGGGTTTTGGCGAATGGTTATTGATTGATGCATTAAAAAAACTGCTCTTGGCCAGTCAAATCGTCGCCTTTCCAATTATCATCGTTGATGCAAAAGAAGGTGTGATTCAATTTTATAAGAAATTTGGTTTCACCGCCTTTCTGGACACTCCAGATAAATTGTTTATTACCCTTGCAGATGTACGGGCAAGCCTGGAATAAAAATTTTTAATTACCGGGCTTCAAGCTTTAATTTCCGGTAATTAATCTTTAGGCAATACTATCCTTTATATCGCCGAAAGACTCAAAAAAAACGGAAAAAGGTAACCCAATTAAAAACCAAAAAATACTACCTGACCCGGATCGGGACATTTTATTATTAACCGCTATCATCTCGCCAAACCCTCTGTGGCTTTTATCGAAGGTTTCGACTTGCAACAAGGTGCGTTGGCATCCAGAGTCGTAATTTGTTAACGCATGGTTCGGTAACATTGAAAGGAAGCCCTATTCCCTAGCGTATCTGTCCGGGAGGTATACAATGGTGGCCGTTGAATGGAATTTTGGGCATTCAACCAGAAACAGAACGACGAGGTAATTTGCCTCAAAAGTGACCGGCATCACAACCGGTGTTGCGAAATTACAAAAATAAAGTATGCTTATTTCATAAAGCATATAATTAAAAAATTTTAGGCAGTCGATAAATCGGCTATGTGTTTTATAACAAGAGGAGAATGAAAATGACTGAAACAATGAAAGTTGTACTGGCTGTTATTGGGGTTTTTGTAATCGGTTTTATTATGGTGGGTCTCAGTAAAGATGAGCCATCTGATGTACAAAAGGAAGCGGCATCATCGATCAGAAACCTGGTTGCAATACAGACCATGGCGGGTGAAAAATGTCCCCAAGTGATTAAAGAAAAAACAGGAGAGCAAGTCTATTTTCCTAGCGAAACAAAAAGCGATAAAGAAACTTATGTCACTTTAATTTGGGAAGGTGAAAACGCTAAAACCGGTGGTTTCAAAAAAGCCAGTTGCACTTTACTGGGCTCTTTGGGTGGAATCTCTGAGTTAATTATCGATGATAAAGTCATCATACAGAAAAAGAACTAGATTTTACTTGGCTTTCTGATTAAGTCATGTAAGGTAACTATTCAGTCCCCCTCTTTGATAAAGAGGGGTTAGGGGAGATTTTATTAGATAAATCCCCCTCAATCCCCCTTTTTCAAAGGGGGAGGTGAATAATTACCATGTAAGTCCTGCATGATGTTAATCAGGAGCTTTTTAAGGTATTTTGCCGGCCGACTGATTAGGCGCATGGAGTAACACGCGGCTGCGGTTACGCAAATTCGACTGGCAATACGAGCAGGCATCAATCATCCAATTCAAAAAAGGTAAGATCAGAAAATAACATGCTAAAACAACAAATAAATAATTTTTATGACAAAAAGAATGGTTAAGGGAGTTTTAAAAACGTGGAAAGAAGATCGGGGGTTTGGCTTTATCAAACCGGATGATGGCGGTAAGGATATTTTTATACATATTTCTGCACTAAACGCCGTAAGTCGAAGACCCACAACAGGTGATGTGATTTATTACCAAGTCGCCAAAGATAATCGAGGCAAATACAAAGCCATTAATGCCCAAATTGAAGGAGTAAGCCTGACAGATGATAAAGCAGAAGACTTGCTAAAAACCGGTAGCCGTAAAAAAATGGCGGTAGTCATGGCAATCGGGTTACTTATTATTATCGCTGTTGCTGTATTTCTTTACAAATAGCAAACAAGACAGATTTTCAAAAACAGATAGACGTCCAAAGTACAGTCCCCCTATTAGTCAATATAGGTAATCCAGGCAATTATTGGCTGGTTTATTCCCGGTAAAAATAGATCGATAATTTAATTATTTTCCCTGTAAGTGCCAAGAAGTCGGCGCTTACAGGGGAATAATTGTTCCTGGCAACAAGCTAATGCTGTTGCACCATGAAATCCTTAATGGCTTTATCAAGTAGCGATGCGGCAGCGCTTTGAATAAACAGACTATTTTTCGGTTCATTATCATCGACTATGTAAAAGAGTGTCATTGGTTTTCTGGCACTAACAAGCTGCTTGAGCGAGTCCCTAAGCTGATGCGAGATTGGGCTGTCTATAAATTTTCCATCATATAGCAGGACAAAGGCAGCCATATTAGGTCGTCTTTCGTTACGCAACAAATTAACAGGTATTTCGGGCTGTCCAGGCAAGCGAAGCTGGCCTGCACTGATAAGGTCTTTAGCATAAGACAAAGCCAGTTCCGGATGATGATAAAGGCGTTTATGATCATAAGAACGCCCTACAAACAAACGCAGTGATTTACCTTGTTCATCGGTATAAACCCGCTCAATCCAATCCTCACTGCCAAATGTTTCTTCACCCCATCCCGGCTGTCGGGCTGTGGGCATCGACTCAAAATTATCCAGTACCGGCTTAATGTTTTTTACCGACAACCCATCGTCTGTTTTCAGGTTCAGATAACTATGGATAACAGTCGGTATGAGTGCCACTATTAAAACGAGCGCGACAGGAAGTGTATAGCGGGAAGATATCATTTTTGATGCTCACAAACGGCTGTTTCAGTAACCGGATTTTGCCCCAGAAAAAAGATGATAGGCAAGGCAATCACAAAAGTCAGTAAACCCGATATTTCGTGCGCAGCGGTTGCCAATACATCAAGCCCAAACCAGTTCACCAGTAAAGTGAGGAGCAACACTCTCATTATGTTTACAGCAATGGCCAGCGGTGCGGCAATAAACAGCAACAGTATTCGCCGATGCGGCGAATCGCAAAAATAAGCCGTGAGTATGGCGATGGTAATAGCGGCATAAAGTGTCGCGAAGCCGCTGCAGGCATCGGCAACCATCAATGAACCGCCTTCAACCTCAAGCAAGGTGCCGGTTGAAAATACAGGCACACCCAATAAATCAAGTATCCAGGCGACACTTTTTGTAGCGATATGCCTAAGAACCAGATGTATCGATTCGGTAAAAACCAGAGGGATAGGCAGGGTAAGAAGCAATGTGGAAAGCGGGAAAAGAATGGCTTTTGTTCGCCCAGTCCCCAGAAATAACAAAGCAAGCCCCGGCAGCGATAAAAACAAGGCTATTCCGGAAAGCAGCTGGGAATGAACACCGGTATCCAACAGCAACATAAGCAAGGCCGGAATCAGGATGGCAAAGCCCCAGGGATTTGAATCAAGCGGCAAATATTTTAGCTTCTGCAACTCTACCCTTGCCAGATAAAAAACGAGTACCGTAACGAGAAGTCCATGACCATTTTGCCACACGCTCATGGTCCAGCGATCCCAGAGCCATAAACAGGTTGGCGCATATAAGCAGGCCAATTGCAAAGCAACCAGCCATAACAGCCAGCGATTTTTCGTTTCCGGGTCGCTCTCAAAACCGGGGCACGAATTTTTTAAGGCGTGACTATTCATTAACATGAATCCTGTATTTTTCAAACAATGTATAAAGTGTCGGTCGTGTAATTCCAAGCAGTCTTGCTGTATTTGAAATATTGTTATTGGAATGTGTCAGCGCTCTTTTAATGGCGATGGTCTCAGCTCCCTCCCTAACTTCTTTTAAATTGAACGGCATTGAAACATCAATGCTGTCCTCAAGTTCCAGATCGTCAAAAGTGATACTGGTATCGTCAGTCATAATCACTGCGCGTTTTATTTTATTTTCTAATTCCCGAATATTACCCGGCCAGGGATAGGTTTCAATAGCTTTTGCGGCTTCTTTGGTAAAGTTTTTTATTTTCTTGTTATTGGCTTCAGAAAAACGCCTTAGAAACGCAGTGGCAATCGTAATTGCATCGCCATCCCTTTCTCTTAAGGGAGGAATATTAATGGTAATTTCACTAATTCGATAATATAAATCAAGCCTGAACCTACCCTCATTGATAAGTGCTTGCAAGTTTTGATGGGTAGCACAAATAATACGCACATCTATCGGTATCTCACGCCGTCCGCCGATTCGTTCTATGATTCTTTCTTGAAGAAAACGCAATAACTTCGATTGCAGGGAAAAAGGCAGGTCACCGATTTCATCCAAAAAAAAGGTGCCTTTGTGGGCATATTCAATTTTTCCTTTTGTTTGTTGAGAAGCACCGGTAAAAGCGCCTTTTTCATAACCAAACAATTCGCTTTCAAGTAGATTTTCAGGAATGGCCGCGCAGTTTACGGCAATAAAAGGCTTGTCTTTCCTGTCACTTAAGCCATGAATAGCTTTAGCGAGTACCTCTTTGCCTGTACCACTTTCTCCCAATAACAAAGCCGTCACATTCGTTGGTGCAATTTTTTCTATCTTACGGGAAAGCTCCTGCATTTTTTTACAAGAAGCGATGATTCCAGCTAAAGGTTGGACGGTTTGTTGTTGGAGCTTTATATGTTCTTTTTCCAGATAACTCAATTGAAAAGCGCGTTCGATGATTAAATTTAAAACATCGGTATCAATGGGTTTTTGATAAAAATCATAAGCACCCAATGCCACAGATTGAATGGCATGCTCCCGGTCATCATTTCCCGTAACCACAATGATCTTGGTGGCAGGCGCAAGCTCCAGAATTTCCTGAAGAGTATTAAGTCCCTCGCTGGCATTAGCCGCATCGGGAGGCAATCCCAAATCCAGCGTTACAACGCTAGGCATATAACGCCTTAAAGCAGTAATTGCTTCGCTTCTATTGCCCGCGATGACGGTCTGATAACATGCAAATGTCCATTTTAATTGTTTTTGCAATCCAGGATCATCCTCAACAACGAGCAAAATCTTCCTATCGTCCAATTTATTACCTTCTTGTTAGCTTGTTTAAATTATTTTTCCCTGAACAATAATTTTTTCTTCCAAAAACCGGCAATCTGACAATGATTAGAATTACCTCGTAATAAATATCTCAATAGCAGCCGACACTGGTCCTGATTTTTTTGCTTTAAAAATAAAGAAAAGCACCTTATCTGCCTTATTTCGGCTGCCTAAGGCGGGACAGTTTAAGGTTAAGCCTTTTTTCCTGTCCCGTCTAAAGTTGGTAGCCCTTATTTCCAGGTTCTTTTTAAAAGCATTAGCCACTATTTTTTTAATCTATTAATAGCAAAATCATTACACTCAAGTTAACAGACGCTATCAGTGCACTTTCCAATCCCGTTATAGTAGAAACTTGTTTTTTAATCATAGTAAACTTTCGGATTTTTAATATACGCACGACTTAAAAATCCAGATTCATTTTAATTAAACATCTGCCGGACAGATTTTTCTGAACATCTATACTTGGAAAATAAACAATACATTTAATCGAGGAAACGATGAGTCATATCAAATTTGAAACAATAGGTAATGCCACCATTATTTGCTACGACCAAAAACCAATTCTTGTTACCGACCCCTGGTTTAAAGGAACGCCTTATTTTGGGAGCTGGGGCTTATCTCATGAAATTCCTCCCGAGCAACTGGAAGCCATTAAAAGTTGCGAATACGTTTGGATATCACATGGTCATCAAGATCACTTAATGCCTGACTCGATAGGCGCATTAAAAAAGAAAAAAATCCTGTTACCCGATCATTACGGCAGTCGCATAAAAAACGACCTGGCCGAACATGGCTTTGATGTCCATGTCTTAAAAGATAAGGAATGGGTGCAACTTTCAGAGAATATCCGGATTCTCTGCCTTAGCGATTACAATCAGGATGCCATTTTACTAATTGATATTAACGGTCGCCTGATTATCAACATGAACGATGCACCCGGTTTGGGTTGGGGAAGTTTTGTACGGGAAACCGTCAAACGTTATCCGGTATCATTTCATCTCAAACTGTATGCCGGTTACGCAGATATGTGCAATTTTTATGATGAAGACGGCAATCATCTTAGGCCACTGGCAAAAGAAGCATCACCTTTCTCATGGGGACAATCGATATGCCGGGAAACAGAATATTTGGGTGCAAAGTATTTTGTCCCTTTTAGTTCATTTCATCAAATGGCCAGAACCGATAGCGCCTGGCTAAGTGATTATTTAATATCACCTGCGGATTATGCCGATGGTTTTAAATCGGATAAATGCGAACTTTTACCCGCATTTATTCAATATGATTGTTTCAAAGACACTTGGCTAGCTTTGGAGCCTAATAAAATAGCGCCTAATCTTAAACAACCAAAAGAATTTGGTGACGATTGGAGCGAACAACTGGAACTATCAGATGTTGAAACGGCTAATCAGTATTTTAAATCGATTGAGCATCTTCATGGCTTTTTAGATTTTATCAATCTAAAAGTCGGAGGAAAAGACAACATTATTGAATTTAGCAAACAAGGCTTTAACCGGGGTCTTACCTTTGAAGCACCCAGAGCGTCATTAATGACCTCTATAAATTACCAGGTATTTGATGATATCCTCATTGGTAACTTTATGAAAACGACATTACATGGTACTTGGAGCGAAACTCCGCTATATCCGGATTTCTCGCCTTATGTTGCCAAGTACGCCGATAATGGCAAAGCAAAAACCAAAGATGAACTTTCTGCTTATTTTAAAGAATATAAAAAAAGAATGGGCATAAAAGGTATCGTTGATATTTTTCAGCAAAAGATAGAAAAAAAATCAAAAAATACCTTTCGCTCTTGGGTTGCAGAAGACTCGGCCACTTATCAACTTTCAAAAAAACTTTATTACAGCGTTCGCTAGTGACTTAGGAACGTACATGAAATAACCTGACTGTTTATATCCCCTCACCCGGTGGGAGAGGGAGCAAGATGCCTAAGTTGTTTCATGTGCATTCCTTAGGCAGTACGCAGAAAATAACCGCCTGAATCAACCTGGTTCCCACAGTTAAGCATCGTAATAATATAATGCTGCGGCTGGAGTAAAACCGCTTTAGCTGTTTTTAAAGGCAATAGCTGAAGCGATTGCACTCCGTTTTTTAAAAAACTTTCGCTTAACTGTAGGCAGTGACGCCGAAGCGTGGGAACGATAGGGTAGTTATTTATTGCGAGTTATCTAAAGTGGGTAGCCGTTTCTTTCATATTGCAACCAAAGTAACCATCAACATATTAATCAGCACAATCCAGCTTGCCTGATCTTTTAAACTAAAAACCAGTGGATCATCGTGCATTTCGCCGCGTGCTGTTTTTAACCACAATCGGGATACCCAATAAGCCATCAATGGACATAACAGCCACAATAAATCCGGATAGGTATACGTGCCAATACACGCCGGACTGCCAATAAATAAGGCTAACACCCCTATTGACAGATAACCTGAGGCAACACCCATCGCACTCAGTATAGAGTAATCGGAGACCTGATAATCCCTACATTTCCTGTTTTTGGTTGCCATGTGTTGAAGGGCTATTAATTCGGCGCAGCGCTTGACCAATGCCATACTGAGAAAAATAAACATGGAAAATCCCAATAACCACGATGACATCGGCACCTCTATGGCATAAGCGCCCGCGACAATGCGAATGGTATAAAGTGATGCCAGTAACAACACATCGATCAGCGCAAAGTGCTTAAAGTAAAATGAATAACTGATCGTTAAAACCAGATAAGCAAGCAGGGTAAACAGAAAGTAATCTGACAACTGGGCTGCCAGGCCAAAACCTGCGCCGAACAGTACCAACATTCCTAAAATACCTGAAGCCAAATCAATATTACCCGAGGCAAAGGGGCGTTTGCATTTGCCTGGATGATGCCTGTCAAAGGCCAGGGCAAGTAAATCATTCAGCACATAAGTCGCCGAGGCGACCAGACCAAAAGCCAGAAACGCTAAAGCTATCTGAGCAATTGCAGAAAAATTAAAGGCGTATGCTGTCAAAACAGGTACGCCCAGCAATAGATTCTTTGCCCACTGATGCGGTCGAATTGCATGCAGCCATGTTTTTGTCCGCGAGGGACGATCATCAAATACTTTTTCTACGCCATAACGACGCTTTCTGACGGCAGTCATTACGCCAATATCCGGATTGACAATAATGGCGCGACGCGCTTTGGCCCAAATAGCAAGATCAACACGCGCATTGCCGGCATAATCAAATGCCGAATCATTGCAGCAATTTAATATCGCTTCCAACTTGCGGGAGCCTTTTAGATTATTATGCCCGTCACTGGCCAATACCTGCTTAAAAATCCCCAGACGTTTGGCTACTGGCTCAGCCAAACTTCGATCCGAGGCAGTCGCCAGATATAAAGTTCGCCCCTGTAGAGCCTCGTTTTTTAAAAACTCAACAAACTCTTTTTGTAGGGGTAAGGCATCAAAATCGACTACCGCGCGTAACGCTATTTCTTGTTTAAAGCGAGCCCTACCGAAGGCCAGCCAGTAAAGCATAACCAACAACATCCACGGTTGTTTTTTTAATAACAAGACCGCACTTTCAATTAATAAATCGGTTTTGATAAGGGTTCCGTCCAGATCAACAAAAAGCGGCACCGAATCAGGGGGCACACTCTTTTTATCAGACGAAGGCGGTTCGGGTGCTGTTTTTTTGATCATTTTAATAAATCTTGAGTTAGCCTGATTTCCGCTTCACGGTATTTTTCCGCACAGAATGCAGCCACTTCCGGGGGCAGGGTAGGGCCGGGCGCGGTTTTATTCCAGTCCAGCGTTTCCAGATAATCGCGAATATACTGCTTATCGAAACTGGGTGGACTGATGCCTACCTGATACTGGTCAGCAGGCCAGAACCTTGATGAATCAGGGGTTAGCGCCTCATCAATCAAATGTAAAACCCCGGCCTCATCAACCCCGAATTCAAATTTGGTATCAGCAATAATAATGCCCCGCTCTTTGGCGTAGTCTGCGGCTATTTTGTACAACTTCAAACTGGCGTCACGCACCTGTTCAGCCAGGTCTTGCCCCATCAAGGCAACCGTTTGCTCAAAAGAAACGTTTTCATCATGCTGATCAACTGCCGCTTTTGTCGATGGCGTATAAATGGGCTCGGGTAATTGCTGCGCTTGCTGCAAACCCGCCGGTAATTTGATGCCGCAGATAATCCCTGATGCTTGATAATCTTTCCAGCCGGAACCGATAAGATAGCCACGCACGATAGCTTCAACCGGCAGCGGTTTTAATATTTTTACTACAATGGCACGCCCTTCAATCTCGGCGCATTCAGCCGCATCAGGCACAACCTGCTCCAGCGGAATATCCGTTAAATGATTAGGCAGGATAGTCTGCAACTTATTAAACCAGAAATTGGAAATCCGGGTTAACACACGACCTTTGCCAGGAATTGGATCCGGTAAAATCACATCAAAGGCAGAAAGCCTGTCCGTGGTGACAATTAACATGTGCTTATCGTCAATATCGTAAATATCACGCACTTTTCCGCTGGCGCGGAGTTTTAGAGACGACAGCGTTGATTGGTATAGAGCTTCTGGAGCGTTCATAAGTCCTCGCTAAATTTTAAAATAAGGGTTAAGGCAACTTACCCGACTCGCAAGGCTTTTTGGTTATTTCCTCGCCATTCGGGTATTTTTATTCTTCAATATCGCCTAATGTTATAATTTTACCATTATTCTTTACAGAACAGGATTGATAACAATGAGTTGGTTTAGCACGGCGGTAGGCGGAGCATTCGGATTTTTTCTGGGCGGACCTTTAGGTGCCATTTTAGGCGCGTCAGTCGGGCATCAATTCGGTAAAGGTTTGACGGGTATAGAAACCGATGAAGCCCTCAGTCCCGGTGATCAGCAACGGGTTCAAATGGCCTTTTTTTCTGCCACCTTTTCGGTCATGGGTCATATTGCCAAGGCTGACGGCCATGTTTCTCCTGAAGAAATTTCGCTGGCTAACCGTGTCATGAAAGAAATGGCACTGACCAGTGAGATGAGGGCAACGGCGATCAATCTTTTTCAACAAGGAAAACAAGCCGATTTCCCACTGGATGAAGTCTTGAGTCAATTCTATAAAGAATGTCATCGACGTACCGATTTACTGCGCATGTTTCTGCATATCCAGCTACAGGCAGCTTTTGCTGATGGCACCTTGGCAGCTAGCGAAGAAAGATTACTGTTACATATTTGCGGTCAACTCAGGATTTCCCGCTTCGACTATGAACGCTTAAAAATACAGTTGCAGGCTCAACACCGTTTCCAGGGACGCCATTCGTATACTCCAAAAACGTCACACAAAACCAGCCTGCAAGATGCTTATGGTGTTTTAGGCTTAACCTCTTCCGCCAATAAGGCTGAAGTCAAAAAAGCCTATCGACGTTTAATGAACCAAAATCACCCCGATAAACTGGTCGCCAAAGGCTTACCCGAAGAAATGATGCGACTGGCCAAAGAAAAAACCCAAAAAATCAGCAAAGCCTACGAAACTATTCAAAAAGCCAATTAATCACCTAAATTAAATATTGCCATGCTTGTGTTTATTTGCTTGAACAAATTCATTCACCCGCTTCTAAATCATTACTAACCGGTTATTGGGTGTTAGAATACAGACATTAATAGGCGTAGGCCGGAATAAGGCTTTTTGAGCGCAAGCGAGAATAAGCGTTTCCGGCACTCTGTACGATATGCCGGAAACGCCACCACGCGCTACGCTTGGGTGGTCTTATTCCGGCCTACGCCTAACCGGTTATTGGGTGTTAGAATACTGACATTAAGAGATCTAATGGATTTAGATCCAGTTTAGGAACACGTTAACAATACTATCTATTTGAGGACACTATGCGGAACCTGAAGTTTTTAACCGCGATAATTGGAGCGACAATTGTCATCGCCATCATTTTATATGTCGCCTTCCATTTCATATTTCTTGATCTGTTTGTTGACCTGTGGTGGTATCAATCATTAAAACTTGAAGCCTATTTTTGGTTAAGACTGCTTTATAAGTTTTTTCTTTCCGGTGGCGTCACCTTGGTATTCTTTGCCATTTTCTTTTTTCATTTCTGGATTGCGTCCCGTTATCTGGGCTTAAATCCGCCCGATGAAATCCTTGATAACCTGGATAAACGCCACCGGTTTCAACGCTTTGCCGACGTCTTCATGAGTGGCTCCGTAAAAGTCTATACACCGCTTTCGTTAGCACTGGCGATAGTGGTCGCCATTCCCTTTTATAACCAATGGGAAACCTCGTTACTGTTCTTTTTTGGTAGTGATTCCGGGATAAAAGAAACCGTTTACGGGAATGATGTCAGCTTTTATATGCTGTCTTATCCCATCTACATGCTGATTCAGAAAGAGTTGCTGGAAACGGCTATTTTAATATTCTCAATGGTTGGCATCCTGTATTGGTTGGAGCATATTTTTATACCCAATCAAAACAAGGAATACCCTTTAGGCTCCAAGGTTCATCTAACCGTCTTAATCGGCTTTGTCGTTGCTTTTGTGGTTTGGGGATTTATGTTGGATCGCTTTACCCTGCTTTATACCGACAGCCATGAACCTGTGTTTTATGGCCCCGGTTTTGTAGAAATCCGTTATCAATTACCGCTCATCTGGCTGCAAATCATTACCTTCGTAGCGACAGCAATAACGGCCGGCCTGTTTATATTTTCAGAAAAACACCGTATTAAAGCGCCATTTTTAATAACGTTGACTATTTTTCTTTGTGTCACAGGCTTGCCCAAGATTCAAATTATTCCCGATTTAATCCAAAAATTTATAGTCAATCCGAATCC
>JBAXTQ010000379.1:0-2543 GCA_037130115.1 Methylococcaceae bacterium | reverse complement strand
TATCCCGTGCCGAGCTGGGGCTCGGCGTTCCCGGAAAGTTATCTGTCCCGGCTTAGTTGGTAGCCATTTTATGTGTCAAACGGTTGGCTATTTTCGTGCAAAAAGTAAAGATCCCACAAGCCGGATATAGCCTTGGCAGGAAATCGCCTTAATCCAAAAATAGAAAATCACTTTTACCGACGCCACATTCAGGGCAGCGCCAATCTTCCGGTACATCTTCCCAGCGCGTACCCGGTGCAATGCCTGATTCCGGATCACCGTCTTCTTCATCATAGATATGATCGCAAACATCGCACACGTATTTTTTATAATCAGACATCTTTATTTTCCATTAGCTAATAATTAAAAACCAATTCTACCTTTCGTAAAGCAAGCCTGACTATAACAGTTTCAGGTTAATTTTCAATGCAAGTTATGTTTCCTGTTTAAAGGGCAAATAAGAGGCGGCATTCTTTTTATAACGTTGCACCGCTTTTTGCTCTTCGGTTAGAAACTGATCGATTGCTTTTGCAAACCGGACATCTTTGAGCCAATGTGCAGAATACGTAGTGACAGGCTCAAAGCCGCGCGAGATTTTATGCTCTCCTTGAGCGCCTGAATCAAACTGCTTTAAGCCCTGTTCAATGCAATAGTCCATGCCTTGGTAATAACAGGCTTCAAAATGCAGGCCATTATACTCTTCGTAGCAGCCCCAATAGCGGCCATATAACGTATCGGCACCGATAAAACTCAATGCTGCTGCAACCGGTTTATCGTCTTTAACCGCCAGAACCAGCAATAATTGCTCACCCATAGTGGCGGCTATTTGCTTAAAAAATGCCAGGTTCAAATACGGCTGCGAACCCTTTTTTAAATAGGTCATTGCATAAAAGTCAAAGAATACCTGCCATTGCCCGTCACTTACATCCGGCCCTGCTATACGCAATAAACCAACGCCTTGCTCGCTAACCCGGCGGCGCTCACGTTTCAGCATTTTGCGTTTACTGGCACTTAAGGTTTGCAAAAAATCATTAAAATCCCGATAGCCTTGGTTAAACCACTGAAACTGCACACCCTCACGAATACTTAAATTCAATGACCGAAATAATTCAACTTGATGAAGGGCCGGGAACAGACAATGCCATGAAGAAATGCCCCGCTGTTCTGAAAGCTGTTTTATAAAGGTCAACAAGAGTTGCGTAATCTCAAGCGGATCGATGGCGGCTTTAACAACAATGCGCGAACCTTGGCAAGGCGTCAGCGGGATAGAGGTCAGCCACTTTGGATAATAGTCAAGTCCATGTTGCTGATACGCCTGTGCCCACTGATGATCGAACACATATTCGCCCCAAGAGTGTTGTTTAAGATACAGCGGCATAAAAGCAACCAGTTCCTCTTTATCCAACACCAGTAAATGTGCAGGTCTCCAACCGGTTTGCTCGGCGATAGAACCGCTTTGCTCCAGCGCCAATAAAAATTCATGGCGCATAAAAGGGTAGGCGTCACCGGCAAGACCGTTCCACTCCGCACAATCAACTTGCGCCATACTACTGATTTGCTTTATATCCATTTTTTAAAAACAGGGCCGTTAAAATAATAGAATAACATCAATTCATCAAAGTCATAATTCATAAACGGGTTATCAAGCCTGTTAATACCGATCAACCACCGTCAAACCGGCTTTTTATAAATGGCATGACAGCAATATCAAAAACACTACGGGCAAATTGGTTTGAAGGCTATAACGTTGAAGGGTGCGCATCGCGCACCTAAAACCGCATCCACTAAGCGGTTTTATTTGCACCACAATCTATTATTTTTTTCTACCTGTAGCGTATTAGGGTTCTTTCTCTGGCATGGTTGTGGTGCGCGATGCGCACCCTACAGTAGTATTACGAAACTTGGCGGGTGTTATTTATTGCGAGTTGCCTAAGCTCATACAGCTTACAAACTCGATATTAACGAATTTAGGGGCAATCGAAGTGTACAGTTTATTGTGCAGTATTTTGAAAAAATAATTTAAAAAGCAGATTCCGGGAACGCCAAGCCCTGGCTCGGCGTAGTCCGGTTAAATGCCAAGCTGGGGCTTGGCGCTCTCGGGTTATAAGCCGGTCGGAGTGGCAAACCCCGTCCCTCGTGGGAAACAAATACAAACAGGAGTGATTTTTTATTGGCGGCAATTGTCGATATTTGCAATTTTATACCTATATGGGCATAATGTTGCCATAAAAACCTTAATCAAACCATTACGCTGGGTTGCTTCCAGCAAGAAAGACTTGATGGCAATGCCGGAAGAGGTGCGGGATGTATTTGGCTTTGCTTTGCATTTGGCACAGATGGGACAAAAACACCCGGATGCTAAGCCCCTTAAGGGCTTTGGTGGTGCAGGTGTGCTAGAGGTTGTCGAGGATTTTCAGGGAGATGCCTATCGTGCTGTCTACACGGTACGTATTGCCGGTGAAGTGTTTGTTCTGCATTGTTTCCAGAAAAAATCCACCCAAGGGATTACTATAGAGCCATGTAGAAGTAAAGCGACATTCGATCACCCTCACCCCAACCCTCTC
>JBAXTQ010000378.1:0-2577 GCA_037130115.1 Methylococcaceae bacterium | reverse complement strand
CCCTCATCCCAACCTTCTCCCTCAAGGGAGAAGGAGCTGGTACTTGTGTAGATACTTATGCCCAGAGGGAGAGGGAGCAAGATGCCTAAGTTATTTTATGCGCATTCCTAAGTTGTGGGCAACAAAATAAAACGTTTAAATCAACCATAAACTGCTAAAAAAATTATTTTTAAATCTAAAAATGACAAACTCACAATCAGATACACTTAAGCAAGCTCCCAACAATCAAGATGATGATGAAAAACTTGATGTCGGAGCATTAATAGCAACGATTTTAAATGGTAAATATATTATTATATTTTTTACATTAATTTTTTTAGCGTTAGGGATATTTAAGTCATTTTTAATTATACCGAGCTATAAAGCCGATGCCATGTTGCAGATTGAAGAAAAAACAAATGCTCTTGATGCGCTAGCCCCGGTATCATCGCTAATGGATGCGGAACCGTCGATGATGACGGAAATAGAAATAATTAAATCCCGAAAAATTCTTGGCGCAGCCGTTAAACAACTCCATCTGGACATTTTTGCCAAGCCCAACTATTATCCAATAATTGGCGAAGCCATTGCCAGGCGCTTTCAAACAAAAAATGCGGCAGGTGTTGTTTCCACGCCCTTATTTGGACTGAATAAATATGCTTGGGGCGGCGAAGAAATACATCTAAACTCATTATCCGTCCCGGAAAGCTGGATCGGTAAAGGATTAATTTTGCTTGCCGGTGAACAAGGTCACTACACCTTATTTAATGGCAATCAAGCACTGCTTGAAGGCGAAGTTGGCAAACCCGCAACCAAGAAATTGGACAACAGCGAGGAGACAATTGCCTTATTTGTATCCTCATTAAAAGCACGCTCCGGCACACAATTCATCGTCATGCAAAAATCCTTGGTTAACGGGATTAATGAATTGAGCGGAAGCCTTGTCGTCGCTGAAAAAGGCAAAAAAACCGGAATGTTAAGCTTTACCCTAGCAGCGCCTATCCCGACGGCAGCGGTAAACATTCTCAATGAAGTGACTAATATTTATGTAAAACAGAATGTTGAACAAAAATCCAAGGAGGCGGAAAACACGCTTGAATTTTTAAACAAACAATTACCACTCACCAAAGAGCAACTGGAAGCGGCAACAAATGCCTTAAACGATTATAGAATCGACAAAGGCTCCATTGATCTGACAACTGAAACACAAAATGTGCTGACGAGTGTAGTGGATCTCACCACACAAATTAATGTACTGAAACAGCAAAAAGATGTGTTAAGAGAACGACTTACCGAAGTGCATCCAGCAGTCATATCCATTGACAAACAAATTGCCCGACTGCAAGCACAAATGAATGCATCCGACAAAAAAATTGAAAGTTTGCCGGAAACCCAACAAGTTATCTTAAGATTAGCCCGCGACGTCCAAGTCAGCACCGAACTTTACACGGCATTACTTAATAGCGCACAAACCCTAAGAGTCGCCAAGGCAGGTACTGTGGGTAATGTAAGAATCATTGACGAAGCTGTGCTACCAACCCAACCAGTAGACTCAAAAAAGTCTTCAATCATTGCAATATCACCGATATTAGGACTGGTGGTTGGCATAGCCCTAACCTTTATTCGCAAAGCCCTGCATCGGGGTGTTGAAAATCCAAACCAAATTGAAAAGCACCTCCATATTCCGGTTTATGCCACTATTTTGCATAGCAATATCCAACAAGAACTCGACGAAAAGAGAAAAAAATCAGCCAAACAACAAATCGACCAAACTTTTATTTTAGCGTTGGAAGATAAAGATGACTTGGCGATAGAAAGCCTAAGAAGTTTACGTACCACGTTACACTTTGCTTTCCTGGAAGCAAAAAATAATATCATCATGATTACCGGCCCCAGTCCCGGTATCGGTAAATCGTTTATAGCGATCAATCTGGCCATTGTCTTGGCTGATGCTGGTAAAAAGATTCTCCTGATCGATGGCGATTTGCGGAGAGGCTCTTGCAACAAAAGCTTTGGCATCAACAGGGAAAATGGTTTGTCGGATCTCATTTCCAACAGTATCACGTTAGAGAAAGCAGTACACCACATTGCTGCGGCCAACATTGACTTTATTCCAACCGGATCAATACCGCCCAATCCTTCAGAATTATTAATGCATGAGCGTTTCATAGAGTTACTGGAAACCCTTGGCAAAAATTATGACCATATCATTATTGACTCTCCCCCTATTTTGGCGGTTACCGATGCCGGCATCATTGGACGTATCGCCAGCGCAACCCTAATGGTTGTTAAATCCGGTCAACATCCAATGCGCGAATTAGAAGTATGCGCCAAACGCCTAACCCAAACAGGCGTTGATATCAAAGGCATTGTATTTAACGACTTGCCGGAAAAAACCTCAGGATCGTATGGGTATGGGTATGGGTATGGGTATGGGTATGGGTATGGGTATCAATATAGTTATAAAAAAGCCACCGCTGCCGCTTCAGATAAATAATGAGTGAGGCAGTACGCAGAAAATATCCCGACCAGAATCGGCTCTTAGGATCGTGCATGAAATAACTTAACCATTTATAAGCCCTCACCCCAGCCCTCTCC
>JBAXTQ010000377.1:0-2583 GCA_037130115.1 Methylococcaceae bacterium | reverse complement strand
GACGATGCAGTGGATTGCTTTTTAGATGTTTTTTATTTCATGCGTCGGGGCTGATCAAAAAGTTATCTTGGCCAAATTGGGCAAATTTAACATCGTTCCCGAACTGGCAGAAAATGGCCAACAGGCGATGGCCAAGTTGGCGCAACACGGCTACGATTTAATTTTTATGGATTGTCACATGCCCGTTATGGATGGCTATAGCGCTACCCGCGAACTGCGCTTGCTTGAAGCCGGTCTGGGCTTGCCGCATCAAACCGTGATTGCACTGACCGCGAATGCCCTGAGCGATGAACGCGAAAAATGTTTGGCCGCCGGCATGGATGATTATTTAACCAAGCCCTTGGTATCCTCGCAATTAATTGCACTGTTGGCAAAATACTTTGATGCGGACAGCTCTTCTTCTGTCTTGGTCAACGATACCCAAGTCCCGGTAACCGGTGATTCAAGTGTGTGGGATGAAACGACTACATTGATGCACCTACAGGATGATAAAGAGTTACTGCTGGAAATGATTCCGTTGTTTTTAATGGAAAGTGCCACACAACTCAATGAGCTAGCGCACTTATATGCGACAGGCGATTTGCCGGCACTGGCTGATGCCGCCCATGCCCTTAAAGGGGGCGCTGCGCTTTTTTATGCCGCGCCGGTAGTCGAGTGCGCACAGCGTCTGGAACACTCGGCACGCAGTGGTCAAGCGGCCGATTATCAAAGCCTGATTGATGCGCTGGGTAAGACGACAGCCACGTTAATTAATACGCTGGGAACGTATGCACAACAACAATTTTCGTAGTGCAACCTAATTCACCACGAAGACACGAAGAACGCGAAGAAAAACCAAAGAAAAATCAGGCATCTTGCTCCCTCGCCCTCCGGGAGAGGGCTGGGGTGAGGGAATATAAATAGTCGCGGGTTAGGCCGGAATAAGACGACCCAAGCGTAGCGCGTGGTGGCGTTTCCGGCACATGCGTACCGGAGTGCAATCGCTTCAGCTATTGCCTATAAAAACAGCTAAAGCGGTTTTACTCAAGACTCGTACCGGATGCCGGAAACGCTCAACTCGCTTGCGCTCGAAAAGCCTTATTCCGGCCTACGCCGTTTCTGGCACTTATCATTTATTACTTACACACAAGGTAATACGAATACTTATCAACGACCTACAAAATCAAGGCAAGAAAACTTAAACATCGAGTAAAACGTTGAAATCCGTCTGATCCGTGTCATCCGTGTTCTATAGACTTTCAGACACTTCGATTTGTCGGATTACGCTGACGCTAACCCGACACAACTACAAAAAACATCATTTTATAAGCGGTGCAGCAGGTTCTAAATTTTCACTCACAAAAATTAACTGATCAGACAGGTCTTCCGGATTTCGGAGCACATTCAGCAAAATAGCGTCATGGCCGTAAATATCCGGGTAAAATAGCAGATTATTATTTTGATCGAAGAAAGACGTGATATAAAAAAACAGCACAGGTATTGATTTTTTCAAAACAACACGTTGTGTTTTAGGATTATTCAGTGCTTGCTGTATAGTGTCTTTGCTCCATTGATTTTTAAGGGCAAATTCAGCCAAACCTTCCGGATTTGCAACCCGCACACAGCCATGACTAAAATCTCTGCGTGATTTACTAAACAGGGTTTGAGAAGGGGTATCATGCAAATAAACATCTTCCTTGTTAGGAAAAATAAATTTAACCCTGCCCAGTGCATTCTTTTTACCCGGACGTTGCCTGACTCTTAACGTGCCTTGCTTAAGGCCGTCAATGGATGAACCCGTAAAAGCAACCGCCTTGGTCTCATTGCCAAAAGTGGCAACCAACTCCATATTTTCCCCTGCCAAATAATTGGGATTTTTTATTAACTTGGGCAGTATTTCATTTTTTACAATATTGTAAGGCACATTCCAATAGGGCGCAAAATCAAGAAAACGCATTTCTGCCATCAGCACGGGGGTTTCGTTTTTAAGCGCCTTACCCACCACCACTCTCATATTGGCAAGCTCGGAACTAAACTGATCTATGTCATCAAATGCCCATAATTGAAAAGCCGGAATATTAACAATAATATAAGGCCCGGGATTAAGCTCGGGTAACCACCGTAACCGCTCCATAGCCAGTTCAATTTGCGTCACTCTTTCACTTAAGGGGATATTCACGGCCGCAACCGTTCCCTTGCCAATCACCCCATCTCCATTGATGCCATGCCGAAGCTGGAATTTTTTCACGCCAGCCACGACCTTTGCGGTATAACGCATTGATTTCTTTGCGCTACTAGCCGCCTCTACCGGCATATCCCCTACCGACTCTAAAAATCGCTGTAGCTCTTCAGTTTGGCGAAGATTGTCACCCGGATTTATGGGCTTTTCAGGATGCAGTTGAAAAACCGGCGATTTTTGCGCAAGCAGGCGATAAGTTGTTAATGCTGACTTTAGCTTTTGATACTGTTGTAATTTAGGCTCTACCAATAACGGTAATTGCTTAATAGTGCCATTGGCCAAGCTGTCTTTAATCAGCATCGGCAAATCCATCAGCTTTTTCTCCCTTAACTTCAGCTTATAATTTATGCCCTGTGGATTTACCC
>JBAXTQ010000376.1:0-2601 GCA_037130115.1 Methylococcaceae bacterium | reverse complement strand
AAATATAACAACAACTTATTGAAATATATCGTATGTTTTTTTAAAGGCTGGAAGCCTTTTTTGCAAAAGGCTTCCGTAGTTCAAAACACTACGATTTAAAAGCAAGGGAGTAGTAAGCGAAAAAATACAATTGTCTTTTTTTGTTTACTTACATAGTAAGGCTGCCAACTTTAAGCAGGGCGATTTTACAGATACCATTCACTCAAGGAATGCTATCTATCCCGACTTAAGATGGCAGTCTTTATTTGTCACAACAATAGTTACTCTTGTTGTGTTGTCAATATTAAATCCCCCTCTTTGAAAAAGGGAGATTAAATATTGAGGTTATGTTTATTATTAAGAATTGAGCAAACAAGCTGTCAAAATTCAAATTTATTTTAATTATTTATCGGGACTAACATTATGAAACAAAAAGCAATATTAACCAGTTTAACGACCTTGGCCTTATTGGCTGGAAGTGCTGCTGTATCAGCGTCAACATATAACACGACCACCCCCTCCCTCCCGACCGGTGGGTTTATGGTTAACAGTGGCACAAATTACGCCTTCAACTATGCAACTGGGCTCTGGAATCTTGGCGGTGTTGCATCAGCGACTTTAACCATTAGTCTACAAGATGCTCCCTTTAGGAGTAATCCTACGTCTATCCCAGTAATTACCCCAGTACATAGTTTTGGCCTAATAACAACACCAGGATCTTCCAAAGAGGTCTCAACAACAGAGGTTGCTGGATCAAGCCCTATTCTTGCAGAGGTTGGTGGATCATCACCTATTACTGCGGCTACAGTCATGGCCGGACACGAAACTGCTGAGCTTATTAAAAAGTATACTGCTATTTCCAACGGTAAATCGTATACACCTCCAACAGCTGCAATATTAGCAGACCAAGCAGCAAGAGCGCCCAGTGAAGCAGTGCGATTGAATCAGTTAGGCTTTCAAAATTTTGTAGGCATTACCCCCGGAGCAAGTACCGTTTGGACTATGGATGTCACGCAGTTGCTTAACGCATCCAATAGTGGAATCCTAAAATTAGGTGTTAATTCTCAACTATACCCTGCTATACCTTACAGCGACCCAAAAATCTTCCCCAACTCTGATTATGCATTGGTCAATGATTTTACATCAGGGGTGTATACCTTCGGTAATCCATTGGGACCTGTTACCTTGGATCAGCGTTATCTCCTCAACAGTGCTACGCTGAGTGTTAATTATACACCCGCCCCCGTCGCAGCCGTTCCAGTTCCTGGCGCTGTTTGGTTGTTCGGTAGTGCATTGGTTGGTTTGATTGGTTTTAGAAGAAAATCAGTCTAAATACTTTAAAACCTCCCCGTTAGCCTTATCCTGTTTTTTTACTGTCTAGGTAATGGCTAACCGGGGAGATATCGGGTTATATTTTCAACAGCTGATTTATGATTAAAGAAAATAAAACCCGTCGACGCAAGCATAAAAAACGCCATTTACTTCGGAAGCACTGGGTTATTGCACTGGTTATCAGCTTATTAATAATTATCGGTGCAGGGCTCTATCACGAAATTGATAATTCAAAAGCGGCACCGGTATGGTCTGAAACCAAGACCACCTCAAACACCTTAATCACATTGCCAAAAGATGACGCGCCTCACCCCTCTAAAATGGAAGGGTGGTATTACAGCGGACAATTAGTATCAGCAAGCGGCAAAAAATACAGTTTTCACGATACGGTATTTCTGATCAATAGCAGTAGCCTTATGGTTAATCATCTGTCATTTGTAGATTACCAAAGCGGACGCCGTTATATTGATCAACTCAGTTCTGCCGGCAACTTGTCCGTGGGCACCGCCAATGGTTTTAATTTTACCGGTACTGGCTGGCGCATGTCCGGCAGCAATGACACGGATACCTTGCAAGCCTCAACGGCTGACTTCAGCTTTAATCTGGGCTTAAACAATACACAGCCACCTGTCTTTCATGGCTTAAAGGGTGTTCTTGACTTGGGCTCTGCGGGCAGTAGTTACTACTATTCAAGAACACGCATGACCATTTCCGGAACCGTAACCATCAAGGGAAAAACAGAAGCCGTTAGCGGTATTGCCTGGTTTGACCATCAGTGGGGCGACTTTTCAAGCACGCAATTATCTTGGGATTGGTTCAGCCTGCAACTGGATAATCACAGCGACATCATGATTTATCAATTGCGGGACAAATTCAATAAACCGATCCTTTACACCGGCAGCTTTACTGAAAATGGAAAAACTGAAATACTTGCCAGTAAAGATTTTTCATTAAGCAAAGGCAAAAAATGGCTGAGCAGTAAAACAGGCACCAGCTACCCAGTCGAATGGCAAATCAAAATACCGGCAAAAAAGGTAGACATAACCACCCAAAGCCAACGCAACGATAGCGAGTTTGATGCCACCTTAACCACTTATAATGTCTATTGGGAAGGTGCCGTACAAGTTACCGGTTCCCATACCGGACAAGGCTTTATGGAATTAAGCGGCTATAGAAATAGCAAAGCGGATTAAAGGCCAATGTCGTTAAGTTAATCGCAAGTTGTTTAAAAAACCGGAGTGCAATCGCTTCAGCTATTGCCTGTAAAAACAGCTAAAGCGGTTTTACTCC
>JBAXTQ010000375.1:0-2605 GCA_037130115.1 Methylococcaceae bacterium | reverse complement strand
AAAATTTCAGCGCAGCGATAACAGCACTGATTATTCTTAGGTAAGCGTTGATAACACGGATCACATAGATCTCGCGACTCAAAGCCTTTATTGCCACACAAGATGCAGGTAGGCGGAAGCAGGTAATCCTGTATAATATTAATCCAGTTGTGTACTCTTTTCATTTTAACAGGTTGACGAATGCTGTCATTGCTTGTTACTCATAATTTATTGACTGTCGCTGGAGATTAACCGAATGCCTGCAAACCCTGCCATTAACCAACCTGTTTCACCTGCTATCCGCCATGATTGGCAACTGGATGAAGTGCAAGCGTTGTATGCTTTACCCTTTAATGATCTGGTTTTTAAAGCTCAAACTGTGCATAGAGAGCATTTTGATCCTAACGAAGTTCAAATTAGTAGCTTGTTAAGTATAAAAACCGGTTCGTGTTCGGAAGATTGTGGTTACTGTCCGCAAAGTGCGCGTTATGATTCAGGTTTGACACCGGAGGCATTAATGCCGGTTGATGCGGTTTTAAAGGCTGCAAAGCAAGCCAAGGATCAAGGCGCCTCACGGTTTTGTATGGGCGCTGCCTGGCGTAAACCCAAAGACAAAGATGTTGAACGGGTGATAGAAATGGTTCAGGGTGTCAAAGCACTGGGCATGGAAACTTGTGTTACCTTGGGCATGTTGACCGACGCCCAAACGCTGAGATTAAAGGAAGGCGGTCTGGATTATTACAACCATAATCTGGATACTTCTGAAGACTATTATTCTGAAGTGATTACGACACGAACCTATCAGGATCGTTTGGATACCTTGGCTCGCGTTAGGGATGCCGGTATTAATGTGTGCTGTGGCGGTATCGTTGGCATGGGTGAAAGTGATGTTGACCGCGCCCAGTTGTTAATTCAGTTAGCCAATATGCCCAAGCATCCTGAAAGTGTGCCGGTTAATATGCTGGTTCAGGTTGAAGGTACGCCGTTAATGGGGACTGAGGCGCTGGACCCGATTATTTTTATCCGAACATTGGCCGTTGCCAGAATTATGATGCCACAATCGCGGGTGCGTTTGTCGGCAGGTCGTAGCAAGATGAGTGATGAAATGCAGGCTTTATGTTTTCTGGCGGGTGCAAACTCCATTTTTTACGGTGACAAATTATTAACCACCGACAATCCCATGACCAACCATGATTTGGCGTTATTTGAACGCTTGGGCGTGTATTCCGGCGGTTCAAGTTACGCCTGATGACGGCTGCATTTTCACAATTGCCTGATAAGCTGAAGGCTATTGCCGAGGCAGGTTTGTACCGCTCCAGACGGGTTATCGATTCACCTCAAGGGATCAATCTGCAAATCGACGGTAAAAATTGCGTTAATTTTTGCAGTAATGATTATCTGGGTTTGGCAAATCATCCCGAGGTGGTTGGCGCTTTTAAAACAGCGGTTGATCGCTACGGTGTTGGCAGCGGTTCCGCGCATTTAATCTGCGGACACAGTACCGCGCATCATGCTCTGGAAGAGGAGTTGGCCGCTTTTACCGGTCGTGACCGGGCGTTATTATTTTCTACCGGTTATATGGCTAATATCGGCGTCATGTCAGCGTTGTTAGGTCGCGGTGATGCGGTATTTGAAGATCGTTTAAATCACGCCTCGTTGCTGGATGGTGGCTTGATGTCTGGTGCAAAATTTAAACGTTATGCCCATGCTGATGTTGAAAATCTAACCGCTCATCTTAATAAAGCCACCGGTAATAAACTCATCGTAACCGATGGCGTATTCAGTATGGACGGTGATTTTGCACCGCTGCAAGTCTTGTCTGCTACGGCAAAAGCCGGTGCTGCATGGCTGATGGTGGATGATGCGCATGGACTGGGTGTCATCGGTGAGCGCGGTGGCGGGCTTTTGGAATATTACGGGCTTAACCAGGAAGATGTGCCGATATTGATGGGTACGCTGGGTAAAGGTTTTGGTACTTTTGGTGCGTTTATAGCGGGTTCTGATGCGTTGATTGAAACGTTAATCCAGAAAGCCCGCACCTATATTTATACCACGGCGTTACCTGCCGCAGTCGCTGAAGCAACGCGAGCCAGTTTAAAAATTGTCATCGCAGAAAATTGGCGTCGAGATAAACTTAAAACGTTGGCAGATCGTTTTAGACTGGGGGCAGGGCAGTTAGGTTTGAGCTTGGTAAATCCGTCCGTAGGTTGGGTTAGCGATAGCGTAACCCAACAAAGTGAAAGCCACATCACGTCTGCCATCCAACCAATCATAATCGGCGATAGTCAACGGACAGTCGCTATCAGTAATGATTTGTTAAAGGCGGGATTTTTGGTCAGTGCAATCAGGCCTCCTACAGTCCCCAAAGGTAGCGCCCGTTTACGGGTGACATTTTCAGCATTGCATGAAGAATACCAAGTTGATAGGTTGCTGGATGCATTGGATAAGGTGACCCGACATTAGGGCAAAAATTATTCACCACGAAGACACGAAGAACACGAAGAAAAGCAGGGATTTTTCATTGGCAAGTTTAAAGTTGAAGCGTGACGAAGCTTGCAATGGCAAAAACTGTTCACCACGAAGACACGAAGAACACGAAGAAAAGCAGGGATTTTTCATTGGCAAG
>JBAXTQ010000374.1:0-2607 GCA_037130115.1 Methylococcaceae bacterium | reverse complement strand
CGCAACGCTGGAGCGTTGCCGGATGAATTCCCACGCCGGAGCGTGGGAACTAGGAGGATACTGGGGGATATTTTCTGTGTACCTTTCCCCTTTCCCCTTGAACCTTACACCTTACACCTTACACCTTACACCTTACACCTTACACCTTTAACCTCTTATAATATTTAACACTGCCCAGTTTGTGTAGCAACATAACCGCCATCACCGCACCGCTGGTGTCGGCAACCCAATCAGCGACATCGGACTCCCGTCCCGCAATAAACGACTGATGCCATTCATCAGATAATCCGTACAAACTGCAAAAGGCAATACTGAGCAAAGCCGGTATAATAGGCGAACTCATTAAATGTTTAAAGCTGCGCCACGCCAGTAATCCCATAATAGAATAGGCACCCGCGTGATAAAGCTTATCCTGATAGTCAAAGCCAAAATCAAAAGGTTGTTTAAGCGATGCTTGATCAGAAAGCCAATAAATAAATAAGCAATAAAATAACAATAACGTGAAATCCAGAATTTTAATCATGTATAAATCAATTACCAGTAATGAAAAATGTATTTAAATTTGCCGAAGCGTGTTTGCAGGGTATCGCTATTGATGAAAAATTGGCACTCACCCATCAAGCATGGCATCTATTTGAAAATAATCAACTAAGCTTTGTGTCAGAACTGCCGGTACTGCCGATTACTCAGGTAGGGTTTCCTGAGAAGCCGGTTTTATTGCCTCCGAGGGACATGCCCAAACGAAAAATTGGCTCCCCTGAAGGGGTTGCCGCTTTTTTTCATGCCATTTCCCATGTCGAATTTGTGGCTATTTATCTCGCTTGGGACTTGCTTTATCGCTTTCGGGGACTGCCCGAACAATTTTATCAGGATTGGCTAAAGGTTGCTGATGAAGAAGCACAACACTTTGAATTAATCAGGCTACATTTAAAGACACTCAAGGTAAATTATGGCGATTTACCCGCCCATAACGGTTTGTGGGATCACGCCAAAGAGACTGCCGATGATTTACTGGCCAGATTAGCCATGGTGCCGCGCTGTATGGAGGCGCGTGGACTGGATGTAACACCGGCCATCATCGCCAAATTTAAGAACGTAGGCGATAATGCCAGTGTCATCTTGTTGGAGCGCATTTTAACGGATGAGGTAGGTCATGTAGAGCGTGGCTCGTACTGGTTTAAATGGGTTTGTGAGCAACAAGGCTATGAACCTGAAGCTAAATATCGTCAGTTAATCAAACAATATTATCAAGGGGGCAAGCCAAAAGGCCCTTTTAACCGAGAAATGCGTATAATTGCAGGCTTCTCGAATGCTGAGCTGGACTGGCTGGAAAATACAACCCCATGAACACACACAAAATTTTTGATACGCCTCTTTTGGGCTTGGGCTTTAGAGTTTTCTTTGCTCTGGCAGGATTATCGGCACTCGTTTTAATCGTGCTTTGGAATGCCATTTTTAAAGGCACTTTAAGCGCAGATAATTATTTTGCCAATAATTATTGGCATGCCCATGAAATGCTGTTGGGTTATTCGGTTGCCGTTATTGCCGGATTTTTATTAACGGCCGTTAAAAACTGGACAGGCAAACCCACATTAACCGGTGATAAACTGGCAGGCTTGGCTTTATTGTGGCTTTATGGGCGCATTTTGCCTTTTTATGCCGGTTTATTACCCGATGCTTTTATTGCCCTCATTGATTTTGCTTTCCTGCCGGTTTTGGCTTATCAAACCAGCAAACCCATTATCCAGGCAAAGCATTTTAAGAGCCTGATTTTTATAGGGCTGTTGTTACTGTTAACACTCGGTAATGGTTTGATACATGCTGAAATTTTGGGGCTATGCCAAAACACCGCATGGATCGGCATTCAACTGGTTGTCGCGACCATTATTATCCTGATTCTAATCCTTGCCGGACGGGTATTTCCGTTCTTTACCGAACGCGGTTTACATGGCATCCTGATCATAAAAAATCCGTTACTGGATGCCTTGTCCATAGCCTCAGCTGTTGCCGTTTTTGCTTTACAACTGTCGGCTGTTTCGGGAACGCTTTTAGCACTGACAGCCATTTTTGCCGTAATTGTTAATACTGCACGCCTTTCTGGCTGGTACGTGCAACGCATCTGGTATGTACCGTTATTATGGATACTTTACACCGGTTATGGCTGGATTATACTGGGCTTTATATTAACCGCATTATCCGCCTACGCTTGGGTATTACCTTCGTTGGCTCTACACGCTTTTACGCTGGGCGGCATCGGCGTATTAACCTTAGGCATGATGGCAAGAGTATCCTTAGGCCATACCGGCCGGGCACTCAGACTCTCAAATGCCATGGCTGTCGGGTTTGTATTAATTAATCTGGCGGCCTTGCTCAGAGTCTTATTACCACTGGCGTTACCCAACTGGTACAACCTGATAATTTATGCCTCAACGCTATCTTGGCTGACTGCTTTTTCTTTGTTTATGTTTGTCTATGCACCCATTTTAACCAGTCCACGTATTGACGGACAGGAAGGTTAAGCTCAATGTCATCAACTTAAAGATTTAATTCACCACGAAGACACGAAGACACGAAGAAAAACCAAAGAAAAATCTTCGTGTTCTTCGT
>JBAXTQ010000373.1:0-2641 GCA_037130115.1 Methylococcaceae bacterium | reverse complement strand
GGATCGTGCATGAAATAACTTAACCATTTATACCCCCTCACCCCAGCCCTCTCCCAGAGGGAGAGGGAGCAAGATGCCTAAGTTGTTTCATACGCATTCCTTAATGACAAAGTAGTTTTCTCGTAAAAAAAAGGGTGTCTAAAAAGACACCCTTTAATCGAGCTTTTTTATCGCTTGAATACGTTTAATTTCTGCCGTTAAACGCGCCCAGCAGTTGCAGCAAGCTCAGAAACAAATTGTAAATAGACACATACAATGAAATGGTCGCCAGAATATAGTTGGACTCGCCACCGTTGACTATTTGACTGGTTTGAAACAGGATCATGCCGGACATCAACAGGATAAACATTGCAGATACTGCCAGTGATAAGGCAGGAATAGCGAAAACGATTGCGCCGATACCGGCCAGAAACGCTACCAGAACGCCAACCATCAAAAAGCCGCCCATGTAGCTAAAGTCTTTGCGCGTGGTTAAGGCATAGCCGGAAAGCCCCATAAAGATAACGCCAGTACCGCCTAAGGCCATCATGATAAGTTCATGACCATTGCTAAAAGCGTTAACATACATCGATAAAATCGGGCCCAGTGTTAAACCCATAAAACCGGTTAACGCGAACACAAAAAGCAGACCTAATGCACTGTCGCTGTACTTTGCTGTTAGGAAGAACAAACCGTAAAAACCCACCAGCGTGACAATCATGCCAAAAGGCGGAAGATTCAGGTACATTGCCGCACCTGCGGTCATGGCACTGAAAATTAATGTCATTGATAACAACAGGTAAGTATTTTTCAGTACCTTATTAGTCGCCAGAATACCGGCTTCCGGACGTGAAATAGCAGTATTTAATCTCATTTTAGTCAGATTCCTTGGTAAATGATTAGCATAACAGGTTTTGTGTAAGTCGGGATTCAAAAAGGCTTAACCTTAAACGCTCCACCTTATGTTGTAAACCCACAAAACAGACACATTAATTTTACAAGAGTTTCAAAGACTTTGTAAGAAAACTTAATGATTATGAAAACGGATGAGTAAATATATGGCTCAAGTTATTTGACTATCCACTTAAGGCGGGACATTTTTTTGTAGGGGCAGGCTTTACGCCTACCCTTTAATGCCACGATGATAGCAGGGCAACCATAATAGGGTTGGAACAAATTATCGTCATCTCAAACCGCTAATACTTACAACACATCATCGAAAATTGATTCAATCGATACTTGCGTCCACTTTGACGTGCTCTTTTTTTTAGTTTCGAGCAGGTCTAACTCTGCCTGCCTGAGCCAGTACACCATACTTAACTCGGCTTCTGCTGATCTAAATTCTTTTATTTCACTTAGCTGCGCTGCCAGGTCAAACAAATCAAACTGATCAACATTTTTCTTAAAATACCGGCGACTCATGGGCTAGTTGTGCCTTCTCATATAACGCATCCTTGGCGGTTTATTTTTACAGTTCGGACTTTCTTCTTTAAGTGTGCCGGACTTTTTACTATTTTTATACATCCAAAAAAGCCCTGATGGCAGATATTCCCTGAGCACCCGCTTGTTGTGCCTTATCCAAAGCGGATTCAGACATTCCGCCCAAGGCATAAACAGGCAGATTAACTTGAGTAACCAGTTTTTCAAACGCTTCCCAACCTAAAGGCTCGGTTTCAGGATGTGTTTTTGTGGCTAATACAGGCGCTAAAACGACAAAGTCGACACCTATCGTTTGTGCATGGAGTAGTTCTTGCAGATTATGACAGGAAGCGGCAACCCGGTTTACCCGCTTTGATGGGTTCTGAAGGAATGTCGGACGTTTATCGGCAGACATTAAATCCCGACTGGTTAAATGAATGCCATCAACGGCAAAATGGGCAGCCTTGTTAACGGCAGAATTAATTAATAACAAGACGCCTTGTTGCCGGCATAAAGGGGTTGCTTGTTCAAGAAACGTGTGTAGGGCTTGGGGCGATACAGTTTTTAATCGTAGTTGGATTAATTTAATGCCGCGACTGACTATTTTTTGCAGGTTTATCAATAGCAGCGATTCATCCGCATCGTCCAAAATTGCATAATAGGGTGGCAATTGGGCGGCGGTGATAATGGGTTGATTGGCAGCGGGAAAGGCATGGTCTGTCAATTCGGCTGGCTTAACCCACTTAAAAGGCTGGCCTTCACAGCTTTTAGCGATGCCAGAGAAATGCTCCACTAAAAACACCTGTAATTGTACCGCGAAATCCGGATATTGATGATTAACTGTTATCAGTGGCGTTGCCGCTATCACGGTAATATCAAGTTCTTCTTTAAGTTCTCGCGCCAAGGCCTGCTTCGCAGATTCTCCCTGTTCAATTTTGCCGCCGGGAAATTCCCACAAGCCACCTTGATGTGAAGATTTGTCACGCAGGGAAATTAAAACCTGTCCTTCGGCGTTTTTTACAACACCGACAGCAACTTGAAGTCGTTTCATAGTGGGGTAGTTAGAATGGAATTAAACCAAAAGAGTGTAGGCATATTTAAAAAGTCTCCTCTGATGCCGGTCTGGGTTTTTAACCCATACGCATCAAGCTAAGGCATTTTTCTCGTGTCTAAGCGGTGGTACATGAGCAGTGATGCTGTAGGAGCGGGCCGCGCCCGCGAAATTTCGGCAGTAATGCCTAAG
>JBAXTQ010000372.1:0-2647 GCA_037130115.1 Methylococcaceae bacterium | reverse complement strand
TTCTTTGGTTTTTCTTCGTGAACTTCGTGTCTTCGTGGTGAATTAATATCTTTAATTTGATGCGTATGGGGTTACGCTATCGCTAACCCGACCTACGAGACACGTTCATAGTAAGCCATAAAACCATTTTAAAAACGATGCTTTTATAGTGCAGTGGTAACATTTCTTCATAAAATTCTATTTCTTGTTTTTATATACAGAAAATAATAGACCATTTATATAATCTCTGCATTTAGTACTTCTTAACGCTTACCTAAATACTGCTGTTAATGCCGTTTTTAAGTTTTATAGAAAAATGCCAAGACAAAACTTACAGCCACAATGCCCCCTTATTCGGATAAAGAAAATCCGATTTTTATAGTCACTTGCCAATGCGCGACCTTGCCATCACTGATATGTCCACGGGTTTCAACCACTTCAAACCAGCGCATGTCGCGGATAGTTTCCGCTGCTTTGCTGATAGCGTTTTCAATAGCTTCCTGGATGCCAACTGTTGATGAACCGGTTAATTCTATTTTTTTGTAAATATGATCAGGCATAAGATGTTCTCGATGAATATAAATGATTAAGTTCCTGCAAGCGTTCCGGCGTACCCATATCCATCCAGAATCCTGCAAATTTTTGCCCTGAAACGCGCTGGCTTGACATGGCCTGGCGTAACAAAGGCCCTAGCTTGCTGCTTCCAGCGGGAATGTTGCTGAACAGCTCGGGACGGTATAAGCCAATACCGCTAAAAGTAAATTTCTCTGCATCTTTTTCAGTCACTTTTCCGGCGTCATCCAAGCCAAAATCTCCCTGAGGATGATGTTCAGGATTATCAACCAGCACTAAATGGGCTAAATCAATCGTCCGATTTTTGAGTTCGGCAAAAGGAAAATCTGTCGCCACATCACCATTAACCACCAAAAAAACGGCATCCCCCAATAAAGGCAAGGCATTAATAATACCGCCCGCCGTCTCCAGTCCCTGCTCGCCTTCGGGTGAATAGTGAATAGTTGCGCCATACTGCTGACCACTGCCCAAGTACTGTTCTATCTGTTGCCCCAAATGCGCGTGATTAATGACAATGTCGTTAAAACCTGCAGCAACCAGTTGCTTAATGGTATGTTCAATGAGTGGCTTTCCTGCCACCGGCAACAGTGGCTTGGGGGTGTGATCGGTTAAAGGGCGCATTCGTTCGCCTCGCCCTGCGGCTAAAATCATCACTTTCATGGCGTTATCAAACCCTGATCTTCTTTCCGGGTTACAGCGATTAACTCATCCAGCGCCGGTAAAACCTGAGCTTGCAGAAAATCACCAAACTCGGTCAGTTTCGGATAGGCTTTGCAGAGGGTCGTAATATAATTCAGGGTGCGTGGAATGTCATTTAAATAACCGGATTTATCATCCCTTAAATGTAACCTTGAAAAAATGCCTATCGCTTTAAGGTGGCGCTGCATGCCCATCAAATCAAACCAGCGTTTAAAACAGACAGACGAACAGCTGATGATTTTTGCCTGCAAAAGCCGCTGATAATAGTGCTCCCTCCACAAGTCAACCTGCTCTGTTGGCCAAGCAATATAACAATCCCGCAATAACGACACCAGATCATAAGTAATCGGGCCAATAACGGCGTCCTGAAAGTCGATAACACCTGGAGAATCGTCATTTAAAACCATCAGATTGCGCGAATGGTAATCCCGATGAACGCAGGTAACGGGTTGCTCCCCTGCTGAATCAACCAAAATAGTGCATACGGCTTCCCAAAGTGATGCAGGAATCTGAATATCCAGCCATTGATTTAAAAACCAGTCTTCAAAGATACCCAGTTCACGTTGCAAAAGCGACTCGTTATAGCCAGGCAAAGTACAATCTTGTAAAGACGTATTGGTCTGTAGCTTAAAGAGTGCATCAAAAGCGCTTTGATAGAGTGCTGTGGCAGTCTGTGGATTAAGCCGGTCTAAAAAACACTCAGTGCCAAAATCCTCCAGTAGTAAAAATCCGTCAGTGAGGTTTTTTTGAAAAATAACGGGAACATTAACCTGAGAGCCTGCCATTAAGGCGGCAACTCTTATAAACGGTTCAATGTTTTCTTTTTCCGGCGGCGCGTCCATAACAATAAATTGCCCCTCTGCGGCCTTGATTCTAAAGTAACGTCGAAAACTGGCATCGCTGGAGGCAGGTTCGCAAGAAGCAAGGGTCAGTAACAGATCATTCTCAAGCCAATCGAGCATGGATATTTTTCTTAAGTTGTCGAGCATCATGATGTTTGGGTTAGATTAGTTATAAAGCTGGGATGAATTAAGGTAAAATGCGTATAAAGCATTCTATTCGATTTACGATCCATAACGCTACTAAACTTATACCGCCTATGCTTCGCCGTTTATTTATAGTATTTTTACCCTCATTAACTGCATCTGTCAGCTATGCCAATGAAGCATCGTGGAATTGCGAGCAAAATAAAGACAGCAAAGAATGGGTTTGTGTCGGTGACCAAAAACCGGCGGTTAAAACCAGTGCGGTAACGTCACCCGTTACGCCGGAACCTTCCAAGGCAGCGCAACCTGATTTAAACGAGCCCGTTGAAAACAAGCCTCCGGTTAAAGCACAGCCTGTGCAACCGGTTATCGCAGAACCCGTTCGCGCAACCTCACCGGTTACGGCTAAA
>JBAXTQ010000371.1:0-2656 GCA_037130115.1 Methylococcaceae bacterium | reverse complement strand
AAGTTTTCTGCGGTGCAGGAAAATGTAAGATGTCACCAAAATAACGCTGAACCCTATCACACCGATAATTGCCTGATGAGAATATTGCATGATTAATGCTTCGTTATGACCCAGTAAATAGCCAATCCAGGTCAGAATGGAGACCCAGATGAAAGCGCCAAGCAATGTGTAAACAGTAAATTTGATGTGGTTCATACCCGCTAATCCTGCGGGCAGTGAAATCAAGTGGCGGATGACGGGTAGCATACGGCCAATAAACGTAGAGATTTCACCATGGCTGGCAAAATAATCTTCAACACGACGGAAATGCTCTTCCGTTATCAATACATAACGTCCGTACTTGAGTAAGAACGGTCGACCCAAATAGTGGGCAGCAAAATAATTCAGATAAGCGCCAAACAAACTGCCCAGTGTGCCGCTGAGTATGACCAGAGCCATGTTCAATTGCCCTTGCTGCACCAGATAACCGGCAGGTGGCATGATGATTTCGCTAGGAATGGGCACGATAGAACTTTCCAGTGCCATTAGTAAAAAAATGCCGGTATAGCCCATCGCGCCGATGGTTGTGATTAGCCAGTTGATTACTTCGTGTAGCATTTTTTTTCTCTATGAATGAATGATTGCCAAGTGTGTTTCTTGGCTCTGCAAAAGCCCGTAAACATTAACAGAGAACGGGGCGACAGGAAATAAAAATTTTGGCGGTTTGTCGTGAGGGTGAATTGGGTAAAGTACAATGGAAGCTCTGTCACCCAAATAGTTATCCAGAGTTTTGCTTACAGTTCGATACGGATTCCAAGCTCCACAACCCGCTCAACCGGTATTTTAAAAAACTCAATGGCGCTGGTAGAGTTGTGAAATAAAAACCTGAACAAGCCTCTACGCCACTTGGGCATGGGGCTTTTGTTACGAAAAGATATTTGTTCGCTGCCGATGAAAAAAGAGGCATTTTTGGGGTTAAAATCCAAACCTTGTTGCACGCACAACTCCAATGCGCGACGTACATCTGCATTTTGTTTAAATCCGTAATAAAGTTTTACCCGGTAAAAATCACGGTTTTTACCAAAGGATCTGATTTTGACGAGGTGCGCTTCGTCAACGTAAGGTTCGTTGGTGGTAACAATGGTCAGTACAATAATTCTCTCGTGCAAGACATGATTGTGTTCAAGGTTGTGCAGCAGCACCTGGGGTACACCGTGCAAGCTTCGGGTTAAATAAATCGCAGTGCCTTCAACCCTCACCAATTTTGCATTGATTGTTTCTTCCAAGTCCTCGAATAACATGCGTCTGGCATCCATGTACTGTGAAAGTAACTTGCGCCCCTTAATCCATGTCGTTAACACCAAAAACAAAACGGTAGCAACAACTAGCGGGAGCCAACCGCCAGTAGGAATCTTTAAGCTATTGGAAGAAAGAAAGGTTAAGTCTATTGTCAAAAAAACCGACAAGAATGCTATGCTGGTGAATTTGTTCCATTGCCAAAGCTCTTGAATGACAATAAATGCCAACAGAGTGGTGGACATCATGGTTCCTGTTACCGCCAAACCATAAGCGGAAGCCAATGCCGATGAGGACTTGAAAGTTAGTACCAGCACAAAAACCGATATCATCAGCAGCCAATTGATGGCAGGCACATAAACCTGTCCCATTTCATCGCCCGAGGTATGCAAAATGTTCATGCGCGGACAGTAACCTAGCTGTATGGCTTGTTTCGTCATCGAAAATGCACCGGATATTACAGCTTGCGAGGCGATGACAGTCGCCAGTGTCGATAGAATCAGCAAAGGATACATTGCCCAAGTGGGGGCAAGCAAATAAAAGGGGTTTTCTATGGCATCGGGGTGGACAATCAATAGGGCCCCTTGTCCGAAATAGTTGAGCAGTAGAGCCGGGAATACAAAGCCGAACCAGGCGTAACGAATTGGTTTTAAACCGAAATGTCCCATATCGGCATACAGTGCTTCAGCACCGGTGATCGCCAAAACGACGGCACCCATAATCAAAAATCCATGCCAGCCTAACTCCATCAGTAAATGACCCGCATAGTAAGGATTGATCGCCATCAATACGTGGGGTTCGTGAATAATGTTGATGATGCCTAAAACGGCAAGCAAACAAAACCAGATGCACATGATCGGTGAAAACAGTTTGCCCATTTTACCGGAACCCTTGGCCTGTAGAATAAATAGCCCACCCAATACGGTGATGGTAATGGGTAATATGTAGCGATCTAATGACGGTGCAATAATTTGCAAGCCCTCGACCGCACTAAGCACAGAGATTGCAGGGGTGATGATACTGTCGCCATAAAATAACACGGTGCCGATTAAGCCGACGGTGACGATAAAACGCATTTTTTTAGGATTTGCCTTGGAACCTTGTAACGCCAGCGCCATCAATGCCATGATGCCGCCTTCGCCTTTGTTGTCAGCACGCATGATAAAAATTGCGTATTTAGTGGTGACCACCAAGGTCAGTGTCCAAAATATCAAAGACAGCACGCCAAGCACATGCGGTTCATCTATCTTCAGTCCGCTGAGGAAAACTTCTTTAAGTGCATAAAGCGGACTGGTGCCGATGTCACCGAAGACTACGCCAATAGCCCCTAGTGCTAAACCTGCCAGTTGTTCTTTGGATTGAGGTTGTGAATTTGAGGACA
>JBAXTQ010000370.1:0-2665 GCA_037130115.1 Methylococcaceae bacterium | reverse complement strand
CCCTACTTAGTGGGTAGCCCAGACCTGGAAGCTCCAGCTTCCAGTCTCGCGAAGCGGGATTTTCGGATTCACGGTTCCCAAGCTCCAGCTTGGGAACCAGAAGAACTTTGCTATTTTTTTATATTAAAAATAAAAAAATGAAATTAGCGGAAGCTTTGTGTGGAATTAATGGTAAACTCCAACAAAATAGGTTCATACGTGCTTAGATATATATCAAATCAATAACCGCTGAAAGTCAGTGAGTTGTCGTTCAACAACAGCGTAATCGGCGAGGTCAAAAGTGTTTCAGGCAAACACCATCAGGCACCGCGCGACCGCTTGACGCATTCATTAGGCAAATTTAATTTTACTCTGTCCCCAATTATCTTTTTAAAGCCATAAAGTCATTGATTATGGGATGAGATGCTAGTGGGTACTTAAAATATTAATATCATTATTCAGTAGCCTTCCGGTATACTCAGAAGGTAAAGTTAAAAAAACAGAAATATTGTATATATGTCCTAAAATAATGTGCAAGTTTCATCTATAGTCATTGATTAATGGAATATTACGAATTAATGACTCTTGTCTTGTCCTTTCTTGATTGCCCTCGCTTTGCCTTAACTGTAAAAGCTATTTGAATATCCTCATTCGAAATGATTTTAAGCATAGAGCAAAGGTTTTTATAAAAATCCTTTCAGTAAAAAACTCATGAAAAAAATCACTGTTACCCTGCTTGTTCTAACATCAATCAATCTGTTGGCTTGTGTGAGTCATACCATAAATGAAGGCGTAGAAGATCGTGGTCCACAAATAGTTGCAGCCCCGTTACCGACCACGCAGCGCATGACCATAGCTATTTCACGGTTTACCAATGAATCAGTTTATGGCAGTGGTTTATTTACCGATCAATCGGGAGACAGGATAGGTAAACAAGCATCAGATTTACTGTCGCGACATCTGATGGCAACACAACGGTTTAATGTGATGGAGCGACAAGATATAGGCAAGCTTAAAGAAGAAGCCAACTTAATGGGTGAGACAGAGCAACAGTTCAAGCAAAACATTAAAGGTGTCGATGCGCTTATTTTGGGTTCAGTCGCTGAATTAGGCAGAGACACTACTGGTGGCATCTGGTTATTGGGAAAAGAAAAGACGCAACGTGCACGGGCAAGAGTAGTTATACGTCTTGTTGACCCTAAAACCGGTGAAGCATTTTACAGCCAAGAAGGATCTGGAGAAGCGTCTTTGTCAGCATCAAGCACTTTGGGTTTTGGCGGTACAGCGGGATTTGATTCTACCTTGGAAGGAAAAGCAATCGATGCGGCAATAGTTAACATGATAAAAAATATAGTCGCAACACTCGATGCTCGTTATAAAAGAAACCCATAATCACTCCCATCTATCAAGGACGCAGATGCAATATTTTATGTATAAAGGCCATTTTAATTTTTTATCCCAGTCGATTTTTTGTTGTTTTATATTTTCTTGCTTGTTGTTGGAAGGGTGTGCTCCATCTCCGCTTTTTTATTGGGGAGACTATGAGGATAGCCTTTATGAGCGTTATGTAGAAAATGATACCGGGCAAACAGAGGTTCATTTACAAGAATCTTTTGCTGAAGCTCAAAAAACCAATCAACGTGTTCCTCCCGGATTATATGCGGATTATGGTTTTATGCTTTATAAAAGAGGAGATAAAAGTGGGGCGATTACCGCCTTTGACCAAGAGAAAAAGCAGTACCCTGAATCCGCCTTACTCATGACTAAACTCATTGAACGGGTACAGCAAAAAAAGGATACAGGAATCTCTAAAAGTAACGAACCCTTAAAAGCGGGAGGCCAGCAATGAAATGTTTATGGTTATTAATGTTGGTGACTGGCTTATTAACGGGATGTGCTGCAAAGAAAAATAATCTGGATGCTTTTTATGCACATCGACCACGGTCTATTGTAGTAGTGCCGGTTGCTAATGAGTCACCAGAAGTAACAGCGTCATCGGTATTTATCACTGCGATTTCAAAACCACTAGCTGAAAAGGGTTATTACGTTTTCCCCGTATATTTAACTGATATGATTTTGCGTGACTTTGGTTTAGTTGAAGCCGGTCATATCCATCAATTACCTCCCGCTCGCTTTTATGAGTTGTTTGGTGCTGATGCCGTGTTGTTCGTAACCATTAAAAATTGGAGTACCAAATATCTGGTGCTCGTTGCGTCAGTTGAAGTTGAAATGGAATACACCTTAGTAGATACCAGAACGGGGCTTGTCTTATGGGAAAATAAGCAACCTTACATACAAGCTTCTGGAGGCGGCGACCCCATTACTATGGTGGTTTCTGCTGCAATTACGGCACTTTTTACTGACTACTTGCCGTTAGCCCGACAAGCTAACTTTATGGCTTTTCAGGGGTCTAATGGTGTTCCTGCCGGCGCTTATCATCCTGACTATCAGCGTGATCAAGACCGCTTTTAGTGATTATGACCGTTACTGGATAGCCCTATAACGAACTGAATAAACAAAAGTGTTTCATCGAATAGAGTCGTTTAGAACGATAATTTCAAAAAAAGTTATAATTCAGCACAATACCCGTTTAACCCTTACACACTTTGTAAGGGTTAAGCGTTACACTATCGCCTCAGTCAGCATAAGATTACCTCTGGCAAATCAGTCATTGGTCTTTATAGCG
>JBAXTQ010000037.1:0-22955 GCA_037130115.1 Methylococcaceae bacterium | reverse complement strand
CGCGTTGTGCAATTATTATTGGGTCATGCCGATTTATCGACCACACAAATCTATACCCACATTGCCCGCGAACGCTTAAAAGAATTACATTCAAAATATCATCCCAGAGGATAGTTAAACATGGCTCAAAATATTCACCCGACCGCTTGCATAGCGCCTGATGTTGTACTGGGAGACGCTGTTACCGTTGGCCCTTTTGCCGTTATTGAAAGTGGTGCCGAAATGGGGGCCAACTGCCAAATTGGCGCTCATGCCGTGGTGCATGGCTATGTAAAAATGGGTGCCGGTAATATTTTACATCCCCATGCCGTTTTGGGCGGCTTGCCGCAGGACACCGGTTTTAAGGCTGAAACGGTTTCCTGGTTAATCATTGGCGATGACAATAATTTTAGGGAAGGCTTTACCGCGCACCGATCCTCAAAAGAAAGCGGTGAAACACGCATTGGTTCAGGTTGCTATTTTATGAATAACAGCCATGTTGCCCATGATTGCAGCATTGGCGATAGCACTATATTTGCCAATAATGTGGCAATCGGCGGGCATGTTGAAGTAGGCAATCATGTGTTTATGGGCGGTGCTGTCGTCGTGCATCAGTTTTGCCGGGTCGGTTCCTATGCGATAGTGCAGGGCACAACCGGCCTTAATATGGACGTTATTCCGTTTATGCTGATAGGCGGGCGCCCCGCCAAGCATTATCACTTGAATACCGTAGGCTTAAGACGAACCGGTATTACCGGCGAGCGTTATAACGTACTTTCTGCGGCATTTCGTTTGTTAAAAAACAAACAAAGTCTGGATGAACTGGAAGAGACCGAAGAAATAAAACAATTAAAAAACTGGTTGGCCGTTAAATCCAAGCGCGGTACGCATGGCTTTATTGAGGTATCTGGCTAAGTTGGATTGGCTTTACGGACGGTGGAATCATTCTATAATTCCACCTGGATTGTTAACTGAATGTAAAATAACTTGCAGATTCACTAATGATAATAAATGTACTGAACCGTTAATAGCACACGGATGACACCGATTGGACGGAATTACACTAATTTTTAAAAATCTAGGCTGCCTTCAAGTCCCTTTCGGCGTGTGTTGGTTTTTATAGCCCTAAGTAAATAAATAGATAATATCGATTTTTTTCCATGGTGTAATTAAAGTCTTTGTAGCAGGAAATGTAAAACACATGTCCCACACCAGAGGCAAGCCTTTAGTCCAGAAAAAGAAAAGAAGATGCTTATTTCTGTCAAACACCATTTTCAGCCATCGGCCATAAGCGCCCCGACGGTGAATGTAAATTAAGGGCAGGTTATTTAACTATTACAGACCTTCGTGGCACACAAAAAATCGATTTTCTATTTACTGAAAACATTTGCACGGGCTCCCAAAGCTCGAGCCAAGGAACGAAAAAAGCTTAAATTAGAAAATGTAGCTATTTACTGGCAAAGCTTTAATTGCTGCCGCCAGATCGACAATATCAGTAAAAATAATCGGCATCCTTCATAGAAGCCCAAAAGTAGTTGACACTTTTTTATCACAAAAAATGCTAATAGTCTTTGTCGGGTTAGGCGCTAGCCGTAACCCGACACATAGTCGTTGATTTGTCGGGTTACGGCTAGCGCCTAACCCGACCGCGATGGTTTTTGCAAAAAAGTGTAAACCCAGGAATGAAGGATGCCAAATAATCTCTTAATTATTTCGTTAAACTTCTCTCTGAATCAAAGGGTCTATCCCGTCATTGGTTCCTAGCTCCCGTTTGCTGGCGTGTCCCACCCCACTCGGCTGTGACCCAGCAGGGTGCCGGTGGCGAAAGCAAGGTCGATCAGGGATACCTGGTAGTCGCCTATGGCACGCACTTCGCGCAGTTGTGCCTCGCCGAGGCGAGTGAGGGTTTCCAGAACCTCGGTCATTGTCCTTAGTCCCTCGCGAAATTGTTTCAGCTCGGCATCGTAGTTGAGTCCTGCAAGCAATACATTTTGCCTTGCGGCGAGAATACGTTGCCAGTTTTGATCCAACTGATCCAGCGCGTCATAAATTTCACGACGTACGCTAAGTTCCCGGAGTTGCTGGGTAGTAAGGCGTTGCAAGCGCTCCTGTACTGCTCGGTCCAACTGCGCTCGACGCAGTTCGTTGGTGAGCGGCATTTCCATGCGCACACCCACTGCCCAGTCGGAGTAGTTACCGCTGATTGTCTGATCGAAAGCGCCACTGAAGGATGATGTGTCGCGCCCTAGCGAGCCATAGCTGTAGTCGAGCATGAACATCGGCAAAGTTTGGTTGCGCAAATAATCGATCTTGGTCAGATCGGAGGCGAGTTTCAGCTCGAGCTCCAGTAGCTCCAGACGTCCGTCCAGTGCGCGTTGCACCAGTTGTTTGCGGTCGAATTTGAATTCAAGCAGGGTTGGCGAAGTCTCCGGGATCAAAATCGTGGGCGAATCCAAATCCATGCCGGGGTCGTTCAGTAATAACTTAAGCTGACGCTGTCTGATCTTAAGAGTGGTTTCCGCAATAATCAGTGCTTCCAGTCGCTCTGCCACGCCAATTTCGGCACGGTTGATCTCTACAGCCGCCGTTAAGCCTTCCTCCACGCGCTTTTTTACCATTGTCAGGTTGTCCGCCGCGTTCTCGTATTGCTGGCGGCGCACATCCAGTTCGCCCCAGACGATATACAGACCCCAATAGCCGCGCTCGATTGCGGTCAGCACACGAATGGATTGTAAGCGAGTCTTGACATCCACAGACTGCTGTTCATAACGGGCAATGCGGATGCCGGCAACATTGGTATCGATTCCCCCATCACGCAGCAGGGGTTGACTGATGGAGAAGCGCAACGCATTTTGGTATTGATTAGATGCAACTCCCTCGGACTGCTTCTTCTCATCGAAGGGCATGCTGAGCGTAACCTTGGCACCCGTTCGCAAAGGAATGACCATGCCTGCATCCATATCCAGGATTTCGGTGCGTTGCGGCACGGCAGTAAGCTTGTCCACTTGTCCCTTAAGAACTGGCGAGCTCGCTTCGGACGGAGTAAACGTTACCACGTCAAGATTTTGAGCGGGTGTGTTCTTAGTCCCGTACTTGGCTCGGGCGAAGATCAGGTCGTCAAACTTAGCTTCTTCTTGGCTGACCAAAGTGGACGCGATCTTCGGGTCGATCATGGCGATCTTTAAGTCCAGATTATTCTCCAATGCCAAAGAACGCGCCTCGGCAATTGATAACTGTTTGCTGGATTCTAGCGGCACCTTAAGAGTAGCCTGGCTATCGAGCTCTTCGACTCCGCTCTGAACATGCTTTGTTGGCGGTAAGGCCCGATCTGCCTGAATAGAGCTATTCATGTCCTGGGTGTGCATCGGTTCCAGGGATAACTGCTTGCTGGTTTCGGGCTGAGCCTTAGCCGCAGGCGGCACATCCGGCTCTTTAGCTCCGCTCAGGACAGGCTTTGCTGGCGGCAAAGTCCGTACTGTCTGAGGTCGGCGTTCCCTGAACTTGGGCAGAGCCTGATCGATGCTTAACTGTGGCGGTTTTGAGAGCTTTTCAACTGGCAGGCTTTCTTCGTTTTGCATGCGTTCTTCGACGCGCTGAACAAGCTGTCGATCGGGTGCTGTGTCAAAGTAATAACTGCAACCCGTTAACAATGATGCTAAAAGCCATGTCGTTAGGCCGGAGCGGAAAGGCATAAATAGTCTCATTATTGATTATTTCAACTTTTGGCTGTTCGAGTTAGCCGCCGGTTTTTCTTCCGTCAATTGCGGCGGGAAGGCATTCAGCTGACGCCAGAGTTCATAAGCCATGGTGACCCGATTCAGCACTACCCAGCCATTAACTCGCACACCCTGTCGTAAGAAACGCTCTGACGGCCAAGGCCGGTCAGATGGATCAGGGACAATAAGTACACGGAACTTGCCCTTGCCGTCGTCTGTGGCATCAACGAAGGCGACGGTGCCGCCGAAAGTACCCACTGCCAACTCTGTCCAACCGACGAACTGAATAGCCGGCCAGCCCTCGAATTGTAGGCGTGCATGGCGACCCGGCGTGATAAGTACTGCATCGATGCCGCTCACCCACATTTCCACGGCCTTAATGTCAGTATCTGGTACCAGAACCAGCAGAGGATCACCCTGTTTGACAATATCGCTTTGCGGATTGGCCACAAGACGCAAGATAGTACCGTCACGGGGTGCCTTCACGACTTGGGATTGTTGACGCGACAGATCAATTTCACTCTTGAGCAGACTGCTCCGACTGTCCTCCAGTTCACTTTGGGTCTTATTAGCTGAAGCGCTGGCGGAGTCAATACGTGCCTGGGCATCAGCGCGGATGCGCCCGATCTCCGCCTCGGCGGCACGCTGCTCGGCCAGTGCAGCGTTCAGCGCCGCCTGGGCACTGTTTAGGTTGCGCCGGGCGACGATGCCGTCACGCTCGGCAACTTCGAAGTCACGCTTTGACACCAAGCCGTCACTCAGCAAGCGTTGCAAGCGCTCGGTTTGAACAGCGGCGGTATCCAGAGTCGCCCGTGCTGAAGCGATCGCCTCGCTGGCCGAAAGTGCTCTCTGGCGAGCCACATCCAGCCGGTACTGGGCGGTGGCGGCCTGTAAATCCCGTGTGGTGCTCAAATTGTCGATTTGCAGTCGGTAGGCATGCAATTCTTGTTCCTTGGCCACCAGTTTGGCGGCGGCTGCCTCGCGTTGTTGATTTAGGCGTTCGAGCTGTTGTGGATCGACATCGGCTATTTCCATCAACACGTCGCCGGACTTGACCTTGGTGCCCTCACGCGCCAGCCATTGCACAATACGCCCGGAAACAGGCGCTTCCACGGTCTGCTGACGTTCGAGGGGAGCAAAGGCTGTGACCCGTCCGGTGCCGGTGATGTTTTGTTGCCACGGTGTCAGCAGTAAAGCCGGTGGCGTCAGCAGGAATAGCCACACGCAAATTCTCGCCAGTGTGCTGATTAGGCGAGGTGTGCGTGCGCTGGAGAGGGCGGAAAAGCGAAAATGCAATTCAGGCATGGTTGTCAACTCCTGGCAATTCCACAGTACGTCTGCACAGAGCGGCGACGTCCGTCGAGCCGGTCAGCACCAGCAGAGTCCAGGGGGCATCGCTGGCAAACAACACTTGAGTTAGGCGGTGGCGTGCTGCATCGTCCATTTCATCGAGTATACCGTCCAGAATCAATAACGCGGGGCGTCCGGCAATAGCTCGTGCCAGTAGCAGCAGTCGTCCCTGGGCGGCTGACAAGGGCGCACCGCTGGGACTTATATCGGTATCCAGTCCATCCTCAGCGAGACCGGCGATATCGTCCAGTAAGCCAACTGCACTCAGTACTTCTTCAACCTCATCCCGCCTAAGTTCCGGCCGACCCAGGCGAACATTTTCGAAGAGACTGTCCTGGAAGAACTCCGTGCGACCGACCACGGCAATCCGTTTACGCAATGCCTCCAGCCGCAAATTGCCCAGATCGACGCCGTTTATGTCGATATATCCCTTTCCCGGTTGGCGCAGGCCGCATAAAAGCGCTGCCAGGGTGCTTTTGCCGCTGCCGTAGCCGCCGAACACGGCCACACTCTCGCCAGGCTGAACCAAGAAACTGAGATTGGAAAATACCGGCTGTTTTGCACCGAAGCTAAAGTATAAGTTGCGTACCGCAAGCGAAACCGGGCCTATTATGATGGGCGCTACACCCTGTTCACGCTCCAGCGGCAAATCCAGCAGATGGCCAATCTTGTCGGCACCAGCCATCAGGTCATAGTAACCTTCCAGATGCTTACCGAACTTGACCAACGAGATCAGTGCCGAGGACACGATCAATTCGGCGGCCACCAATTGTCCGAGGGTCAGATGGCCGTCGATGACAAGGTAGCCGCCGATGGCGAGCAAGGCCGTGCTGGCTATCGCATACAAGGTTACTGAACCAATGATCTGGCGTAGCAACACCTGATAATGGTTGCGCTTTGCAGCCAAATAATCGAGTGCGAGCGCATCGGTACGCTTGGCGGAGAGTTCCGGTCCGCCGTTAAATTTGAAGGTCTGCATGTTGCTGGCAACGATTTCCAGCCAGGCTACCAAAGCATATTTGGATAGCGATTCCTGGATGGCGGTGGCGACACCACCACGCCCCAGCACGAAGATGATAAAGAAGATCAACAGTACCAACACCACGTCGAAAGCCAGCAGGAAAGGATGGTAAAAAGCCAGCATGATCAGGCCGACTAACGTCTGTACCGCCGTGCTCAAGCCGTCCAGAAGTAGTGACGAACCGGCCTTCTGCACCGTCAGCACGTCAAAAAAGCGGTTGACCAATTCCGGGCCATGGTGATGACGGTAGGCATCGCTATGCGCTCTGGGCAGACGGTAAGCCAAATCCGTCGCCAGGCGCACGAAGATGCGCCGTTGCACAATCTCAACCAGGTATGACTGAAGCACATGCACCGCACCGCCAAACGTTAAGAAGAAGAACAGGATAGTCGACAGCACTAGCAAAGGTTGTCCCATACCGCTCATCGCTACCGTGTTCACCAAGGCTTGCACAGCAACCGGCGAGGCTAAAGCCAGCAAACCCGAGCCCAACGCCAGGCCCAGTACCACCCACAGATCGGCATGGTCAGCTCGCATCAGTTCCATGAGTCGACGTAACGGCGTTAGATGGGCGTGATGATCGTGACTGACGGCATTTGCGAGCGGAGCCTTTGCATACACCAGTAACCAGTCTGCCAAACGTCCCTCAGGCAACCCCAGTAGCTGCCTGACGGCCGCTGGCTTGATTCGGCTTTCCTCAATCACCTGGTCTTGCACCAAAGCTACATGTACCCGACTGGCGCTAAAACCATACAAAACCAGCCAGCCGCGGCCATCGGAAAGACGCGCCACCATCGGCGCATGGGCAGCGGATGCCTCTGCCGCAGCACTTGGCGTCAAAGCCACGCGATCCATCCGCAAGCCGATGTCAGCGCCGATATCAGACAGATTATCCAACTCATCAGAATCCGGTTGAATGAGCCGCTCCAATGACTTGGCGGGTTCGATTTCTAATTCTAATAACCCCAGCAAAAAATCGAGCAATGTCTGCCAGGCTTGTTTACGCTGAAGGTTACGCTTGTCGTCGTTGGAAATAGCCATATATAACGATAATCAGAGTTTATATGAAGAAAAAAGAGTCGCGCTCATGGTGCTGAATATAAACGTACCATATCCAGTTGCTGTCCGTTATTGCATGGGCAAGTGCAGATGGACTCATAGTTGCGTCCATGCCGGAAACAGCGCGATTAAACCGTTGGCAATAAACTGTACAGCCATCGCTGCCAGCAGGAGGCCCATAATCCGGGTTGCTATGTTTATGCCAGCCGTACCTAATCGCTTTCCTAAAGGCACTGCCAAACTTAAAATTATCCACACAACAGCCGCTAAAAATACAGATCCTAAGCTAATGATGACCTTGTCGACCCAATAGATCATTTGCTCGGCATTCACGATAACCAAACTGATTGCACCGGGCCCCGCCAGCAAAGGAATCGCCAGAGGCACCACGGCTATACCTTCTTTGTCTTCGGCTTCCAGCGCTTCTGCATGGGTATGTATTGCCGGGCTTATTTTGGCTTGAAACATTGAAATTGCGATCAGCATTACTAAAACACCGCTGGCAATGCGGAAGGCGGGCATACCAATACCAAAAAACTGTAAAAGTAAATTACCGGCCCAGATCGAAATAATTAATATAACGCCAACAGCAATTGACGCTTTAGCGGCTATGTGGCGCATTTCGCCTGTGGATTTATGGGCGGTCATAGTCAGGTAAATCGGGATGGCACCCAGGGGATTGAGAATAGCAAACATACCGACGAGATCTTTAAATAGTTCAGTCCAATTGAGTAAATGCGGCATAGAGATTAATTATTTAAATTGTTGATTGCGCAGATTGTAAAAATTAGTTTGCTGGAAATATCGGTTGCGCATAGTCCTGATGCCGTAATGACATTAATATCAGTTGTATACATACTTAATGACATTAGGTGAAAAAATAAAGTGTCGCGCTTAGTGAGCTGATGATAAGTGCAATACGGATTCCAGCTATTATTTTAGATGATTCATCCATTTCAATCCGTCGTTCTCGAGCTGTGGTCACTGCGCGTAGCGCGGCAATATGCGCCTTACGCGAAAGATACCACGATAAGCCAATGGCGACCCCCAGGCTGCTCCAGAAAAAAATAATTTCTGCGGTTCTCTTATGCAGATGAAAAACCTCCTCTAAAATATGTCCGGTTATCGATTCAAAAACCTCAAACAGCAAATGCAAACTATGTCCGAGCGCCGCGAGACCATGTCCGAGCAGCGACAACAGTGTATCACCAAACAGCACCAAAGTAGGTATGCCCAATATGATAGAAACTGTCACACTGCCAATAAAGCGGTACAGGGCGCTGGCGTGAGTAGCAAGCCATGTTATCAGTAATTCAAATTTATTCATGATGTTTTTCATCAGGAACAACCTCATTAGTATTTTGTTTAATATTTGTCAATGATTAACCGCGACAATCATGTACAACGAAGCGTTCTTGGTCTCGTTGGACGAAATCAACATCTTTAACGGTAAAATTTTCTGGGGATAGGCTATAAAATCGGTCAAAATGGTTTTTAATCGTGCGTTTGATGCCTGGATTGAAAGCTCATCTTCAGCGCCACTTCGACCGCTGACGAACCGTTATCGGCATAGAAACATTGTAACTATTCAGTCCCCCTCTTTGAAAAAGAGGGGTTAGGGGAGATTTTTTAAATAAATCCCCCTCAATCCCCCTTTTTCAAAGGGGGAGGTGAATACTTACGAAACATTTATTCAGTCCCGGCGGCGTTATTTCGACCGGTTTTTCGGCTAATGTCACCGCTGCTTCATGAGTGCAGCCGCCGAGAATAAAGTGTTCTAACGTGTCGAGCTGTTGCTTGATCGCCTGATTAATGACCGGATTGGCATGTCCAAAAATATTCACCCACCAGGAACTATAGTCCCCCACAGATGAATATTTAGGGATATATCCAATTTCCATACCTTCAAAGCACATACTTTAGCCTTTTGCCAACTCTTAAAAATACCCTTCACGCTTTTTCTGTTCCATCGAACCGGACTGGTCGTGGTCGATCATCCTGCCTTGCCGCTCCGAGGTAGTCGCCAATAGCATCTCCTGGATGATTTCAGGTAATGTCGTGGCGGAGGATTCGACGGCACCGGTTAATGGGTAGCAGCCCAAGGTACGGAAGCGCACCCTGAGCATCTGAGGCTTCTCTCCCGGCTCCAGCGGCATGCGCTCGTCATCGACCATGATCCAGGTGCCGTCACGCTGGACAACGGGACGCTCCTTGGCGAAATACAATGTTGGGATAGGAATTTTTTCCAAATGGATGTATTGCCAAATATCCAGTTCAGTCCAGTTGGACAGGGGAAATACCCGGATCGACTCGTCCTTGTCGATCTTGCCGTTGTAGAGATTCCAGAGTTCCGGCCGCTGATTCTTGGGATCCCAACGGTGGTTTTGGTCGCGAAACGAATAGATGCGCTCCTTGGCACGAGATTTTTCCTCGTCGCGCCGGGCACCGCCAAAGGCCGCGTCGAAGCGGTATTTATCCAGCGCCTGCTTGAGCGCTTCGGTCTTCATGATGTCTGTGTGCCGTTTGCTGCCGTAGGTAAAGGGATTGACGCCTTTCCTCACGCCTTCCTGGTTGGTGTGGACGATCAATTCCAAGCCCAATTCACGTATATATCGGTCGCGGAATTCAATCATCTCGCGGAATTTCCAGGTGGTGTCGACGTGCAGCAGCGGAAACGGCGGCTTGCCGGGAAAGAACGCTTTCAGCGCCAACTGCAACATAACGGCAGAATCCTTGCCGACGGAATAGAGCATTACCGGCCGCTCGAACTCTGCGGCTACCTCGCGGATGATGTGGATGCTTTCCGCTTCAAGCTGTTTCAGGTGGGTCAAATGATATGCAGTCACGCCGGTAATCTCCTAATTAAAGTGTATTGTTGAACGCACAGCCAAGGTGTTTAGGAATGTGCATGAAATAATTTAGGCATCTTGCTCCCTCTCACTCTGGGAGAGGGCTGGGGTGAGGGAATATAAATGGTCAAGTTATTTTATGCACGATCCTTAATAGGTAGCCAAAAACATGAATCGCTCCAGTAAGATTAAGGATTGCAGTAACCACAAAATCGGGCGGAAGCGTATTCCCACTCCCGTTCCACCCGCATCTGATGCTCGCAGCGAACGCAGCGGTGAATGTCCGCCTTCGCCTCGTTGGTTGGGGTGCCGCAATCCTCGCAGGGAAGCCCCCGCACCAGTCCGACCCGAGAAAATCCCGGCACACCACACGCAGGACAAAGCGAAGTGAGGCGCCGTGCCAAATCCTCCGCTTCCTCCCAACTTTTTACCAAACAGTGAGATAGATTGGTATTACCGACCGAGGTTGCAATGATCTCAATACCGATCCGGTCGTCGATCCAGATCAACAACTCACAGTTCCCGTTACGTTGGCCTTAAGTGCGTATCAGCCAGTGTTCCTCATCCCCGCCGCAATGGCGTTGATGGAGCGCAACAGCGGTTTCATCCAGGGATTTTCGCCCGGATTCTTTAGATCGATTTCCCGCACCCGACGCAACAAAAATACCTGGAGGTAATTGAGTGGCCCGAGGTAAGCATTGCGTCGATGTAGAGAGTCGGCCAGTTCCGGATTCTCCGCCAACAACCGATCCGTTTGTGCAATCTCCAGAATCCACTTCACGCAGCGTTGGTGCTCGTCGGCAATCAATGTATAGACGGGTTTGCCTGATTCCGGCTCGACGCACAGACCGGCGTATTCTCTGGCGATGTTCATATCCGATTTGCTGAGCGCCATCTGGGCGTTACTCAACAGATTGCGAAAAAACGGCCAGTCCCGGTACATTTCCCGCAGCTTGTCCAGACGCTCCGGTTTACCGGCACACCAGGTTGAAAGGCTCAAGCCAATGCCGTACCAGGCGGGAAAGGTCTGCCGTGACTGGGCCCAGGAAAATACCCAACCAATGGCGCGTACCGAGTCTTTTGAGCGATCCCCTTTTTTACGATGCGATGGCCGTGAACCGATATTAAGACCGCCGATTTCGCTGACGGGTGTGGCTTCGTAGAAATAATCCAGAAATCCGGGGGTACGCTCGGTCAGTTCGCGGTAACTGTGTTCGCCGATTCGCGCCAGCTGATCCATCACGTCTAAATCCTCCGGACGGTCGCCTGGCACCGGTTGTACCAGGCTGACACTGGCCTTGAGCAAGCCGGTCACGCCCATCGTCAATTCATAAGTCGCGGTTTCCATATTGTTGTAACGGTAGAACAGCACTTCGCCCTGCTCAGTGAATTTGATCTGTCCGCGCACCGTATCCGGCGGCTGGGCCAGGATCGCCTCGTGAGTGGGGCCGCCGCCACGTCCTACCGTGCCGCCACGACCATGGAACAGACGACACTTGATGCCACGCTGTTCGGCAATGGCGATGATTTGCCGCTGCGCTCGTGACAACCCCCACGCTGAGGCCAGAATGCCGCCGTCCTTGCAGGAATCGGAATAGCCCAGCATGATCTCTTGGCTGTCGCCCGAAACCCGCAGTAACTCCCGGTAGATCGGGGTGTCGAACAGCCGGGTTAGCACCTCTTCAATCCGGTTAAGATCGTCGATGGTTTCAAACAAGGGGCTCACGCCGATATGACAATACCAACGGCCACCAAGGCGGCCAACCAAGCCGCTTTGCGCTGCCAGTAGGATCACCTCCATCACATGGCTGGCGTTGTGCGTCATGGAAATCACGTATTTACCGAAGCAGTCCGGACTGATTTCCCGTCTCATGCACGCCATGACGTCGAATGTTTCCAACGTTTCTCGGCTGGCCGGAGACAAAGTGGCAAGATCGTACATCAGTCCGCCCGGTGCCGCGATGGCCTCGCTCAACAGTTCGAGACGTTGGTTTTCATCCATGGCGAGATAATCCAGACTCAGCGCGGCCGCCAAAATATCTGCCACCGCCTGGGTATGCCGGCTTGATTCCTGGCGCACGTCCAGTTGCATCAGGTGGAAGCCAAAGGTTTCAGCGAGGCGAATTAAATCATGCAGTTCCAAATCGGCAATAGCCGCATCGCCGTGGCCGCGCAAGGAGGCGTCGATTAGCCGCAGATCGTCCAAAAACGCTGTTATACCTGGATAGGCATGACGATCCGGCAGCTCCGGCTCCCCCCGCAGATGTTGTTGAACCTGCATGAGAGCGCACTTCATGCGGTGCTTCATCAGCGCCAGCTTATGGCGGTAAGGCTCTTGCAGATAGGGTTTTTCCAGCTCCGCTATGGATACGCCAAGCGAGGCGCGGTCGGCCTCAAGACTGTCTAAAAATGCTGGCGACAGTTCGCAGAGACCCTCAGAATGGGAAAGCTGACCGCGTAATTCGTCCAGGCGGCGGCTATATTCCTGCAAAATGGTTTGTGCTTGCAGGCGCAAAGCCAAAATGGTGGTTTCCGAGGTGACGTTGGGATTGCCGTCGCGGTCGCCGCCGATCCAGGAACCGAAGCACAAAAAACTGGGTACACGGATTTGCCGAGTGACATCTTCCCCGTACACATCTTTCAAAGATCGTTCGAAATTGCGGTAAACCCGCGCTGTCGCCTGGAACAGGGAAAGTGAAAAGTAGAATAGCCCGGCGTCGATCTCGTCGGCCACACCCAACTTTCGGGTGCGCACCTCGTCGGTTTTCCACAGCATTTGAATCTGACATTGCAGCCGTTCTATCGCTTCTTCGCGAAAATAGCCTTTGATATGGTTATCGCCCAATGCTTCCTGAGTCAGAAACACATTGCGCAAGGCGCTCTTGACGGTACGCCGCTTGACCTCTGACGGATGGGCGGTCATCACCGGCAGGTACAACAGCTCGTCCAGCAGAACCTGAAGTTTGTCCGCCGTTACCCCTGATTCCTTGAGCGTGAGCAAGGTATCGTGAAAGGAACCTGGCCAGTAGTGACCACCTTGTTCGGCTTGTCGTCGCCGTAGCCTTAGGTAATGAGATTCCTCGGCAATATTGAGCAGGCTGAAATAGCGATTGAATACGCGCACCACCTCGCCGAGAACCTCGGGATCCAGGCCTTCGAACGTTTCCAGCAGATGCAGCCGCCCGAGTTGGCTACTATCGCTCAACAATCCGGCAAAACGCTGTTGCAGTTGTTCAACCGTGGCGGCGGTTTCAGGCCGCGCCTGAGTTTTCAATACCTGCGTTAGTAAGGAATCCAGCTGGCAGATCGATTGGCGGAGTTCTTTGTCATCGGATGATATGTTCACGAGTCGGTTCCTTATGGTTATGGGGGTCTATTTTTTTACATCGGCCTGAAAGGCTAAGGATTATTAATCATTAAAGTATCGTCATAAAAACTGACTTCACCTGTTGTAATGTCGTGTGTGCCGCCGACAATACCTATTGCACCGCTTTCAATCATTGCCTTTAAAATGGGGGCTGCGTTCCATAATGGCCTGCACCGTTCTTTTTACATTGATGGTAGACACTTTTTCCACAAATTCATCGTTGCCTGAATGTCGATTTTCTGTTTCGGTTTTTTCATCATAAACCGCAGATTGTATCTTACTTAACAGCGCCGTCAGGTTGCCCATTTCTACATGGTCGCAAGCCCCCTTTACGGCACCGCATTTGGAATGGCCTAAAACCACTATGATTTTAGAGCCCGCCACTTTGCAGCCAAACTCCATGCTGCCCAAAATATCTTCATTAATAATGTTGCCCGCAATACGCACACTAAACACATCGCCCAAACCTTGGTCAAAAATCAGTTCAACCGAGGTACGGGAATCAATGCAGCTTAAAATAACCGCAAACGGATGTTGCCCGTCGGAGGTTTCATTGGCCTGTTGCAACAGGTTGCGGTTGACTTTAAGGTTATTGACAAAGCGTTTATTACCCTCTTTTAATAAGCCTAACGCCATTGCGGGCGTAATGGCGGCTTGCAGTTCTTTAGTTAATGTTTTCATGATTTTTATGCACTTAAAGCAACGGATAGTAAATATACTTTGAAAGATAGTAACACTATCTTTGCAAATTGCAATACTTTCGGTTATGCTTTTTTCAAGGACATCCGAAAGTCCCTGTTAAAACAATCCATTTACTGCATAAATATTCAGAGGAAAAGGCTAATCAGGCCGCTATGGACATACAATTAAAAATTAAAATGAATGAAAAATTATTCATCAGAGACCCCGAGCAATCCGAACTGGGGAAAAAAATCATTCTACACAGCATTCAGTTAATTCACAAAAACGGCTTTGAAGCCTTTACCTTTAAAAAACTGGCTATAGACATTGGTACGACTGAAGCGGGAATTTACCGGTATTTTGAAAACAAGCACCGGTTGCTGATCTATCTTACTGCCTGGTATTGGAGTTGGCTTGAATATCAGGTTACTTTCCAGACCAATAATATTAAAGACGCTGTGGTTAAGCTCAAGAGGGTAATTAACTTATTGGCGACCACCGTGGAAGACGATAGCCGCACCCTTTATGTCGATGAAAGTATGCTTCATCAAATCATTATTACTGAAGGCACCAAAGCCTATCTAACCAAACGGGTATCAGAAGATAACAAGGATCACTTGTTTAAACCCTACAAAGACCTTTGTGCTGTGATCGGAAATATGATTTTGGAGTGTAGTCCCAAATACAAATACCCAAAATCATTAGCGTCCACCATTATTGAAATGGCGCATTTTCAGAATTTTTTTATGAACAACCTGCCTTCTTTGACCGACTTTGGGCAAGATAAAAATGAGGCAGAGATTGTAAAATTTCTGGAGGATTTGGTGTTTTCCAGTATAAAAACTTAAGCCTGTAGTCTTTTATAAATTAAACTTCCGTTACATGAAGATTTAGTTCGCACGGATAACATCCCTTAAAGGGATGGTATCCAATGTCATTAAGTTAAGCGCCTCTCGGGAAGATAAGCCGTTGGCTGAGCGGAGCCGAAGCCGGCAAAATCGCTTCGACTTCGCTCAGCGAACGGCTTAACTTAATGACATTGGAATAGTATCCATTAGCATCGAAATTATTGGCAGTTATTAACGCAGCAATAACATTGACAAAGAGTCTCTGAGCCACTAATCTACGCATCAAATAAAAAGATGCACAAAAAATATGACTTTAAAAACTTTAGCAATTTTGATGGCGGGACAACCCTTACGTGGCAGTATTGAAAATGTGCCCGCTGGAGAAGTGGCTCTTGTCCAGATGAAAGATGTAGATCCGGAAGGGGGTATTGATAAAGCTCAGTGTTACTGTATTAACTTAAGCGGTCGGAAAAAACCGGATTATTTAAGGCCAGGTGACATCTTGTTTGTAGGTCGCGGGTATCGAATTTTTGCCGTGCTGGTCGATGAAGTTTTAACACAGACGGTAGCCAGTCCCCATTTTTTTATTATTCGGGTCAAACCGGAAACATCGGTTCGCCCGGATTATCTGGTTTGGTATATCAATCAGTCACGCGCTCAAAAATATTTTTCCAAGCATATTGCAGGTAGCGCATTGCCTCATATCAACCGCCAAACACTGGAAGATTTGCCGGTGATTTTACCGCCCTTGCCGATACAGGAACGGATTGTTAACGCCCATCGTTGCCGGCTTAAAGAAAAGGCTCTATTGGAAATGCTGATTGAAAAAAAGAAACACTTTTTAGATGAATTATTGGATAGCACATTGAAACATTATGAAACCCACAAGGACAGAGCATGACCACCCAAATTAATCAGGATGAAATTAACGGCATACTCTGGAAGGCCTGCGATACCTTTCGCGGTGCGGTCGATGCGTCGGAATATAAAAACTATATTTTGGTCATGCTGTTCGTTAAATACATTTCCGATGTCTGGAAAGAACATTACGACACCTTGCTAGAAAAGTATGGCGACGACGAAGAAACCATCCTGCGCCGCCTGCAACGTGAGCGTTTCGTCTTGCCCAAAGGCTGTGCTTTTGAGGATATTTATAATCAACGACATCAAGCCAATGTGGGCGAGATTATTAATATCGCCCTGGAACATATCGAAGAAGCCAGCAAACAAAAACTGGCGGGGGTGTTTCGCAATATCGATTTTAATTCAGAGTCTAATCTTGGCCAGACCAAGGACAGGAACACGCGTCTTAAACACTTGCTGGAAGATTTTAATGATTCCCGCCTTGATCTGCGTCCTTCGCGTGTCGGCAATCTGGATATTATCGGTAATGCCTATGAATACCTGATTGCCAAATTTGCCGCCGGAGCCGGAAAAAAAGCCGGGGAGTTTTATACACCGGCGGAAATTTCTGAACTGATTGCCGAACTGGTCAATCCGCAAGCCGGCGAACGCATTTGTGATCCTGCCTGCGGTTCGGGTTCTTTGCTGATTAAATGTGGCAACCAATTACTTGGGCGCGGCATCAAGGATTTTGCCCTTTACGGCCAGGAAATCACCGGTGCAACGTGGGCGCTGGCGAAAATGAACATGTTCCTGCATGGCATGGACAACGCCCGTATCGAATGGGGCGACACCATCCGCAGCCCAAAATTGATTGAAGACGACAGCACCATGAAGTTTGAAGTCGTGGTTGCCAATCCGCCGTTCTCGCTCGCTAAATGGGGTTACGAAGAAGCGGGCAACGATCCGCACAAGCGCTTTCATCGTGGCTTGCCGCCGCAATCCAAGGGCGATTATGCCTTTATCACCCACATGATTGAAACCACCACCAAAGACTCCGGTCGGGTCGGTGTCGTGGTGCCTAACGGCGTGTTATTTCGCGGTGCGGCTGAAGGTAAAATCCGTCAGCAGTTAATCGAAGAAAACCTGCTTGATGCGGTGATTGGCCTGCCTGCCAATTTATTCTACGGTACCGGCATACCGGCAGCGGTGCTGGTGTTCAAGCGCAACAAAACCGATAACAAGGTGCTGTTTATCGATGCCAGTCGGGAGTATCAAAATGACAAGAATCAAAACCGGCTCCGGCAAGCAGACATCGATAAGATTGTAGCCACTTATCAGGCCAGGGAAACGCTTGATAAATACGCTTATCTGGCGAACTTTGAGGAAATCAAGGACAACGATTTTAATCTCAATATTCCCCGTTATGTCGATACCTTTGAAGAAGAGCAGGACATTGATATTAATGCCGTACAGTCCGAGATAAACCGGTTGGAAAATGAACTGGTCGAGGTGAAACTGGAAATGGCGGGATATTTGAAGGAATTGGGTTATGAGTGATAAAGGCCGAAAGACACGGGGGCGTGTTAAACACCCCGAAGTTCTTATGCCCGTACCTTCCCCGCATGGAGAGTTGCCCGAGGATTATACTGAATTACTCGACAAATTAAAGCAGCGTATCATTCAGGAACGCATACGTGTCGTGCAATCAGCCAATATTAAGATGATCATGCTCTATTGGCATATAGGCTCAGAAATTTTAACCCGACAAGCATTGCAAGGATGGGGAGCCAAGGTGATCGACCGACTAGCGTATGATTTAAAGCAGGCATTTCCGGAGATGAGTGGATTCAGTCCACGCAACCTTAAATACATGCGCAAATTTGCTGAAGCTTGGCCGGATTTAGAATTTGTGCAACGCACCGTTGCACAAATTCCGTGGGGTAGCAATATCGCCTTGATTGAAAAACTGAGTAACGCCAGAGAGCGCTTTTGGTATGCCAGTCAGACCCTTCAACAAGGCTGGAGCAGGGATGTTCTATACTGGCAAATTGATTCAAAACTGCATCTGCGTCAAGGGGCAACGCTGAACAACTTTCCGCAAACCTTGCCTCCCGCACATTCTGATATGGCTGTACAAGTCTTTAAAGATCCTTACCTGTTTGATTTTTTAGGGACTGATGTACCCCGGCGTGAAGCAGAGCTGGAGAAACAGCTGATTGCCCACGTTGAGCATTTTTTATTAGAGCTGGGTCAAGGATTTGCCTTTGTGGGCAGACAAGTACACCTGGAAGTGGCAGACGAAGATTTTTATCTGGATCTGCTGTTTTATCATCTTAAACTGCGATGTTATGTGGTGATTGAACTTAAAACGGGCAAATTTGAACCCGGCTATATCAGCCAGCTGAATATGTATCAGACATTGGTGGATGAACAACTCCGGCATACGGATGACCAGCCTACTATTGGCTTGTTATTGGTTAAGGAGAAAAATCAGGTGATCGTTGAATACGCGCTGGCAGGTTATAACAAACCGATAGGGGTTGCTCAGTGGCAACAACAGATTACGCAACAACTCCCTGATGAACTTAAAAGCAGCCTGCCCACTATTGAACAGATTGAAAAGGAGCTGGGCTATGACGCATGAGTCGAATGGATTCTTTTATGAGCATCTTGATCCTGACATAAAAACCATACTATTAGCCCAAATTCGTAATGTATGGACACATAACTCAACCTCGTTGGAGGGAAACAGTCTAACGTTAGGTGAAACCAGCTTTATTCTTGAAGAAGGCTTGACCATTCAAGGCAAGCCGTTAAAAGATCATAACGAGGTTTATGGCCATGCCAGAGCAATTGAACTGATTTATGCCTTACTCAATGCTCGGCCTGACACGATCAGCAAGCAAGCGGTTTTTGATCTGCATGAAACCGTTTTAACCGAGCGCATCAGAGACGTTGAGCAGCCGGTGGGTGCCTGGAAAAAGCAGGCCAACTATACAAGCTATATCGGCAACGATAACAAGCCCGCGTGGCGAGAATATCCTGTGCCGGGTCATATTGACGGCTTAATGTCACAATGGCTGGATAACTTAAATGCCAGTCTGGCAAATAGCCATACCCGGTCAGAAGCCGCCGCGATTTATGCAGATTTACACCTTGGTTTTGTCAGCATCCATCCTTTTTTTGACGGTAATGCCCGAATGGCGCGGTTACTGGCTAATTTGCCGGTATTAAAATCCGGTTTTCCGCCTATCGTGGTTCCTGAACAGGATCGTTATCAATATAAATTGGTCTTGTCCAACTACCAAAACACCATTCCAGACTTGGCTAATCTGAGTGACCTAAAGCAGTTGCCGGATAATCAGAAAAAGCATGATTTTGTGATTTTATGCGCGGGTTATTGGCAGGAAACCCTGGAATTATTGGATAAAGCCAATGCAATACAGGAGAAGCGGAAATGAGTAATTGGGATTTTCTGAATGTACTGGTTGCTAATACACTGGTTCCCAACACACTGGTTCCCAAGCTCCGGCTTGGGAACCCGGAGGGCGAAGCTCCAGCTTCGCAAGACAGGAAGCTGGAGCTTCCCGCACTGAATTCCCAAGCTGGAGCTTGGGAACTAGCGCAAAGTGAACTGACGGAAGCAGCAACTACCGAGGATTTCTCGGTAGTTCAAAACGAAAGTGGATTGGCATTCGCCGCAAGTTCAAGCTGGAGCTTGGGAACTAGCGCAATCAACCTCAACGGAGACGTTATGAACAGCAATTCTGACCCTTTATTTAACCAATATGCCGACATGGATTTTACTGACGCTAAACGCCCCGGCGAAATCCCTGCGTTAGCACAATTACAAGCTGAGCACGGAGGCAAAAGCCGAATCACGATGCGTGTTGACAGTGACACCTTGGCCTTTTTTAAGGCGCGTGCGGAAATAACGGGCAGCAGTTACCAAACCATGATGAATGAGGCGCTTAAACAATTTGCACAAGGCATTACCTTAGCCGATGTAGTGCGCGAAACGATTAGGAAAGAATTGCACTCATGAGGAATTTTAAGGAGTTGAATCATGTTGCCTGAGGGATGGAAAAGACAACCGCCAGCAAATATTACACTGGTTCCCAAGCTCCGGCTTGGGAACCCGGAGGGCGAAGCTCCAGCTTCGCAAGACAGGAAGCTGGAGCTTCCCGCACTGAATTCCCAAGCTGGAGCTTGGGAACTAGCGCAACGGGTAGGATATTTTAAGGAGTTGGGTTATGTTGCCTGATGGATGGAGTATTTTACCCATTTCAGAAATATTGGAACGTGTCTCTGATCCCATTTTTCCAAAACCAGAAGAAAATTATTACCAAATTGGCATAAGGTCTCATGGTAAGGGTATATTTCACAAAAAACCTGTAACGGGTGAATCGCTTGGAAACAAAAGAGTATTTCGAGTTCATCCAGATTGCTTTGTAGTTAATATTGTTTTTGCTTGGGAACAGGCCATTGCAAAGACAAGTACCTCTGAAGTTGGAAGAATTGCTTCACATAGGTTTCCTATGTTTCGCCCCAAAAATAATCTATGTGATGTAGATTATTTAACTTATTTGTTTAAAACACCCAAAGGTAAATATTTGCTGGGGCTTGCTTCACCTGGTGGAGCTGGTAGAAATAAAACACTGGGACAAAATGAGTTTTCTTTATTGAAGTTAACGCTTCCACCAATAATGGAACAGCAAAAAACTTCCCAGATTCTATCCACTTGGGACAAAGCCATTGAAAATCTGGAAGCGTTGATTGCCGTCAAGCAAAAGCGCAAAAAAGCCTTAATGCAGCAGCTTTTGACCGGGAATATGAGATTACCTGGGTTTAGTGGCGAGTGGACAAACGTAATGCTTTCAAACCTTGCAAACGTAACGATGGGATCATCACCAAAATCAGACGCTTATAATGAAGACGGTGTTGGACTTCCACTCATCCAAGGAAATGCTGACATAAAAAATCGACTTTCTGCACCACGAATTTATACAGCCGAAATTACAAAGGAATGTAAGCCAAAAGATATATTAATGAGCGTTCGAGCTCCGGTAGGTGCTATTGCGATATCAATTCATCATGCGTGTATTGGCCGGGGTATTTGTGCTGTCACTGCTATAAAAAGTGTTGATCAACAGTTTTTATACCATTGGTTACTTGCATTTGAACCTAAATGGGCAAGTTTATCTCAAGGCAGCACTTTTGAATCTGTAAATAGTGCGGATGTTAAGTCGTTGATTATCTATATACCTATTGAAAAAACCGAGCAACAAAAAATCGCCACTGTTCTCTCCGCCGCCGACCAAGAAATCACCGTCCACAAAAACCAACTCACCGCCCTGAAACAACAGAAAACAGCCCTGATGCAGCAATTGTTGACAGGAAAAGTGCGGGTAAAACTTAAACTAAAGGAGTTATCCCAATGAATTTAGCAGAAACCATTTATCAAAAAAGCCTGGATTTACCGGAGGAAAAGGCAATTGAGGTCATTGACTTTATAGACTTTTTAAAACATCGTTCAAGCACCAACACATTGCAATCTAAAGCATCTGTGGTGGTACATGACATTAACCGGCATGCAGGAAAAATAACGTTGACGCAAGATCCTTTGGCGTTTCAAAAGGCAATGCGTGATGAGTGGTCATGAATATTGTCTTGGATACCAATGCGGTATTGTATTTTTTGGGTGGGCGATTACGCGATCCTTTACCACAAGCACACCTGTATATTTCCGTGATTACGGAAATTGAATTGTTGTCATACCCATTATTGAGTTCTGAAAATGAGTCGGAAATTTATGGCTTTTTGGATGATGTCACCATTGTTGATTTATCTACAGCAATTAAACAAGAGACCATAAAATTACGTCGCCAGTATCGGTTTAAATTACCCGATGCCATCATTGTTGCAACGGCACGTCATTTGAAGGCAGAGCTATTGACCAATGATATTAAGTTGCTAAAAATGTCAGAGGTATCGGTAAGAGCTTTGCAATTGAAAGATGAGAACCAATAGTCGCGTCGGGTTAGCGACAGCGTAACCCGACAAATCGAAGCGTCTTTAGTTACACACAAATTATCCTGATTTCGATTGCAATCATCGTTATCGTATTGATGGGCAGGGGTGAACCCTGCCCCTACAGTACAATTTACCGTAGGGGCAATCCCTTGCGGTTGCCCTGATTTCGATTGCAATCACTGTTATCATATTGCCGACATTCATTACTTGTACCGTCTTAAGTGTGTCGCCGTAAAAGTAAAATATGATTTGTTATAGGTCGCCTTTATTGAGTTATCGGTTGGTTTGGATTGCTCACGAATTTAAAATACTGCGCTTAACAAGTAAACGGGATTTCCCGCACAAAGGAATATTAACCATGGCCGTACACGATTATCTGGAAGATTTATCCTCACTATTGCCAGCGGTTACCTTGTTGGAAAAATTGGGTTTTACGTATTTGGCACCATCGGAACAGATCGCCTTGCGCGGTGGCAGAACGTCCAAATGCTTGCTGGAAAGCGTACTCGCCGAGCAACTGCAACAATTTAATCACATTACTTTTAAGGGTCGGGAGTATCCGTTTAGCGACGGCAATATCAAAAAAGCGGTGCAGGCGTTAGCGGGCATTCCGTTTGATAGCTTGCTGAATACCAGTGAGCAGGTTTACGACCTGTTAACCTTGGGTAAAAGTCTGGAACAAACCATCGACGGCATTACCAAAAGTTTTTCCCTGCACTATATCGACTGGCAGCACCCGGAAAACAACGTTTATCATGTCTGTGATGAATTTGTGCTGGAACGCCGCAACAGCAAACAAACCCGCCGACCGGATATTGTCTTGTTCGTAAACGGTATTCCGTTGGTGGTGATTGAATGTAAACGCCCCGATTTAAGAAACGCCACGGCAGAAGGCATCAGCCAGCATCTGCGCAATCAACGCAGCGATGAAATCCCGGAACTGTTTACCTACAGTCAATTGCTGCTCTCCGTCTGCCAAAATAAAGCCGTTTATGGCACGACCGCAACGCCGCCCAAATTCTGGGCGGGCTGGAAGGAAGAGAACCCGGACGCTCAGGAAAAAATCCTGCATACACTGGTCAATGCTCCGGCTGGCAACGATTTTAAAGCGCGTCTGTTCTCGGAACGGACAGAACAACAGCGTCACTTTATGCAGCAATTCAGAGCATCTCAAGCCACCCTAAAAAAACAATAGCTTACGATGTA
>JBAXTQ010000369.1:0-2678 GCA_037130115.1 Methylococcaceae bacterium | reverse complement strand
TAGACCTGACAGGTTTATAAAACCTGTCAGGTCTGTCCCATGTTAAATTGATAGCCGTACGTCAAACCTGATAAATTATGTTGTTACAAATCGGTTATTAATGCCGATTGCTTAGGGTTGATTTAAAAACGGCTGGCTATTTTTGCCTTCAGCCTTCAAATCACCCTCCAGCATCTTGCAACGTAATTATTCAGTCCCCCTCTTTGAAAAAGAGGGGTTAGGGGAGATTTTTTAAACAAATCCCCCTCATTCCCCCTTTTTAAAAGGGGGAGGTGAATACTTACCTTGCAACTGCCGGAGGGTTAGCTCTCCTACCTGGCTATTTGCGCTGACTTATTTAGCCACAACTGATCCGACACCCTTGCCTCCGTTGGATGTCTGGCAGGTAATATTCCCGTTATTAACGCCTACCGGTGCATTAGCTACTTGTACAACCGTATACTTGCCGGTGTTATCAATCAATGCATTACCAATCAGCGTAGAGGCAGTCGGAGTGGCACCAATGCCAGTCCAGCAGGTGGCGGTCGAGGTAGTCAGATTAGCCCCAAACCAAGAGGTAGTCCCTACGATAACCCACTTGCCGGACGCGATGGTGTAAGTCGGTTTGGTCACAGCAACTGCTTCAGCACCAGCAAAGTTAGTCACTTGCACCAAGGTAGGCGTTGATCTTATCGCGGGGGTAGAGCTGTTGGTAACCGTGTAAGTGAAGGAGTCCGCACCTGCCGTTCTTCCTGCTGTATAGGTAATAGCCCCACTTGGATTCGTCGTAGCGGTACCTGACGGTCTACTAACGACTGCCACACTGCCTGCTCTAATGGCATCTGCCGGATTGGCAGAGGCTGGCTTATCATTTTGCAAAATGAACAGACTTTTTGTAGTACCCGTTTGTGCAGCATACTGATCGGCAACCACTGTAGGTGCCGCTGCATTAAATGCCAACGTCAGGTTGGCAACGGCTACATTTGAAACCGGCGCACCATCGGCAGCTTGTCTGACATACTGGAAGTTGTCCCCACCTGCGATGGCACCGACTTTTGCCGTAAAAGTCCACACACCGTTAGCGTTCAGAGCGACAATACCGTTTGCAGGTTGCTGAATAATCATTGCATCCAACGGCAAAGTGCCGTTAGCACTCGTTAGCGGTGTCGAACCGCCCGAACTCACAGGAAATGTGAAGACAGTCGCAGTTGGGCGAAGCGTTGGCGCTTGAGAATTGCCCACGATACTCAGCAAATGATCCGCATGAAGCCCCAATTCACCCGATACGACCGAGATGCTTTCTGGTGGCTCGACATTAGCCGGCAAAGAGTAGGTGAAGCAAATACTTGGATTTACGACACCGGTTGGGCAGGCTCCCTGACTCAAAGCTCCGGTTACAGCGGGTGCCACACCCGCCGCAGTGGGGATGCCGGGAATGCCCTGTACCGTTAACCTGGGCAAGCCAACCTCATCGCTTGATTGCGCCACAACGGTGATCAAACGAGTATTGGTATCAAAAGTCGCCTGAGTGATTTCAACCCCATCTTCTAACGCTGACGTTGCACTTAAAACCGGGTTACTCGAGAGATTGGTGACTTTAATCTGCGCGGGCATTGCTTGCGTTGCGGGATACTCGACATGACCATGATATTTGCCTGGCGTCAACACACTGGTAAACATTTGCAGGCTGGGCATACCTGTGCCAGTCATAATTAGTCGTTGACCGGTCGCAGATGTTGCCCAGACATCAATGGCATTAACACCACCCGGTTTACGAGTCATATACGCAGAATCAATTTTCGTGGCTGTTGCAATCGGCGCAGTCCACTTTTGCCCGATAATATTGGCCAGATCAACCTGAATAAAATCTTGGGGCACGCCATTAGCATCAAAACCGATTTGGGAACCTGCCGGGCCATCAATCCTCAGGAAATTCGTACCGAACGGACTGCCCGAGAAGGTGTGGGGTACGTTCGGATCACCGACGAAACTTTCTGCCCCGACTGTCAACAAATCTTGATCAGTGTCCCATTGGAGAAAAGGCCCCAAAGCGCCGCCAAGTGCCAGGTCAAAATTGTTGATTGCAGCTAAAGGGACATCTGCGGTAAAGAAAAGAGCAGCCTGATTGCCGACAATATTGTTAGTGTCGGTCGCCTGAAGATCAGGGAATACCTGGCTACCGAAAGGATGGGTAACAGTATAGGTACCACTTTTATTGGGATCATTGAAATTTATCGATATTCTAATCCTGGCAAAAACAGTTTCTGTACCATGGGCTGGCAAACCGGGCAAGTAGGAGGCTTCAAGAGCTGCCATGATGCGGTATTGAAAATCCGTACCCGTAGGATTGGTTTTGGATGAAAACTCAGCCATGTTATAAAACATTTCCGGCCCGATATTACCCGCAAATCCCGCTGGATCAAATGCAGGAGGAAAACACATCCCGGTAGCGCCACCGACGGCAACATTTGGTGACAATGCCGTTGATTTACAAAGGCCGATGGCCAGACCATTCGTGTCTCGATACCACTGTGGCCATAATAAGTTCGCATCCCCAGGACCATGATCCAGCAATACCGCTGAAGCCATACCACTAGCCAGCATGGAACCGGCCAGCACAACTTGAATGGATCTACGCAAGAATTTTTTACCTAAGCTCGTTGTATCGGATGAATCCACAACGTGTGTTTGTTTTATTT
>JBAXTQ010000368.1:0-2699 GCA_037130115.1 Methylococcaceae bacterium | reverse complement strand
AAAGAGGATTTAAGTATTGCCTGTAAAGGGCGAGAAATTCGTAATCGCCATTTAAAGCAACTGGTCACTCTGTTATGGTTTGGCTTGGTTGACAAGGCTAAAGAGTATTTGACGGCTATTCCCGCGACCGACGTTAAGAACAGCGAAGCCATTGATAGACTCATCGGTTATCTGGAACGTAATCGAAAATGGATACCGTGCTATGCCATGCGCAGTAAACTAAAACTACCGAACTCCAGCAATCCGGTGGAACGGTGTAATAATCTGGTGACCGCCAGACGTCAAAAGCATCATGGAATGAGTTGGTCTAAAAATGGTTCCTATGCCTTGACCGCATTAAACGCTGTCACGATTAACAACGCAACAGGTCAGTGGGTAGAGCATCGTACGCTTCCGCTTACGTGGGTGGCAAAGAAGGCTGCTTAGGCTAATCGTACAGGTCGAATTTTTTGTGAATTTGGAACCAAAATTGTGTGATTTGAGGAATGAATATTATCAGTGGATTGCCGAGTCTTCGTATTACAAAGCATTGGACAGAGGCTTTACGCCAGGTCGTGATCAAGAGGATTGGCTGGAAGCACTGAAGGACTACGAAGAAGAAATGCTGTCGAAACTGCAAAGGAACGGCCTGGTGTGGTTAGTGCCTGTCCAAAAATAAGTGGTATAACTTTTGTCAGTCAATGGCCTTGGTGGATTATGTACCGCAATGGCTTTGTCGCTAAATCAACAAACGCCTCTATATTATCGAGAGTTGCTGAAGGGCAAGGTTAATCAGGTACCGGTAGTCAGTCAACTTGAGAGGCAATAATGGCGCATAATTTTGAGGCATTGTACTTCGCATAATAATGATTATGTTAAATAATGCCCAATAATGCTAATTATTGAGCAAACTAGCCATCAAAACACGCCCTCGGTACGACCGATAATCACCTGAGAATTGACAATGAATGGCACTGGCTGGCGCCAGCAAAAAAACAACCTGTCTAAATGCAAAAGCCTGTATGTCAAATTGCAAAACCGTAAAAACAGGGTGAGCTACGCGGCACTTTTGTTTTCTTCGTGATGCTATATGTTTACCTGCCGTGTTTGCTTTCCATCAGGCAATGGTTTTCATCGTTGAGTCGGGAATGTTATCTTCGAGTAACGTCTTGTCTATTCGATAAAGGTACATGTCTTCAATATAAACCCCGCCGAGCCTATTCCTGCCCAGCCTGTTGTTTTCGGGCAGTGCATCTGCCAAGACACTGGGTTTTATTGCCTTAACAATATGATTGTCGGTATTGCTGACAGTGATGTCGTGCAATGCAATCACCTCTGCATCGGGTTTTGTCGACTCATTAATAGCATTAATCCGTCGGTAATAGCTTCTAGGGCCTTCACTTTCAACGAGTGGTGAAACTATCGTCAATTTCCAGGTTTTATCTTCGGCATCTAATAGCCAAAAAGCGGCTTGTACTTTTGCGTCCGTTTCATCTAAGTGCTTTATTAAAGATTCACCGGCTAAAAGCATTTGCTCAGAAAACCATTGGGTCATAAATATTTCTTTAGCCATGTCAGTATTCCTGATTCATTGTCGGTAATTGCAGTAAAAAGATCTTGAGCCTCTTGTTTTGTAATGCGAATTGATAACGAGACCCCTCCGACCATTCAATAACAAGTGCCCCGTTTAATTTAAATGGCTTACTTCGTTTTTCTTGTTAAGTTAGTTTTTGTTTCAACCCTGTGGTAATAACCAGATCAGTAAGTTTATGCGTGTAACTGTCATTGGCAAGTTTTTTATCCGGGAAATCAAATTGCTTAACTTGCTTGGCAATGTCCGCTTTCAATGTACATTCCAGTGCGTAGCCTGCCAAATAGCAAGCACCTTAATAAACCTGTCTTACGGATTTTTATTCAAAAACAAGAGCTTCATTCATTTGAAACTCCGGCATAACAGGAGTAGCTACTAAATACCATGCCTTTCATGCTCTGCAATAAGCCTCTCTCCGCTCACCTTGCCCAGTATAATTTCGAAACAAAACACCTCATTTTTGCCTTCGCTCAGGTCAAACCGATCAACATTGACTTCAAATTGAGTGGCTTCCTGCGACTGAAAACCATCACCGTCAAACGTTGCATTAATGCCGTAGCATTCCCCATAAACGCCAACAAGCAGATCATCAAATACGGTTAAATAATAGTCCTCATTTGACGTATGCGCTCTCCCCTGCTCCCACATTGCAAAAGCTGCGGGGTGAAGTTTAGCGAAGTGCTTGGCAACTGCTATTTTTTGTTTGTCGTCGATCAACTGATAGGCCTTTTTGTTTGACTAAATATACGATTAATATGGGGGCTTATGTCACTTTTTTAAACCTCTCTGCGCGTCTGGTTATGCCTTGACTGCTAAGCTCTTTATGCGATATATAGAGGCGGTAATTAATTAAACGACATAACAAAGTTGAATCAGAATAGGCCGTTGTCCACGCTGGCCAACACGGCTGGCGGGTACAGTTTTTTGCCTCGACAACACTTTTTGACATGAATATCTCGCTTATGTCAAAAATCGAGGGCTCCTCAATCAGCTTTGTTTTTCTGCAAGCAATTGCTTCAATAAGTCTTTGCAGACCGCCATTTTCTTCTCGGCATACTCGTTATAATTATGATGCCACCAGTCTTGCTTAACTTGGTATGGCGGTGCCAGTCGGTCAATTGTTAACAAG
>JBAXTQ010000367.1:0-2781 GCA_037130115.1 Methylococcaceae bacterium | reverse complement strand
GTATGCAGGCGGTCAATCGCTTCCGTTGCAATATACGTGGCGGTGTCATACCCGAAACACGTATCCGTCAAGACAACGTCGTTATCGATTGTTTTCGGAAGGGTCACAACATTTAACCCTTTCTGCACAAGCTGGAAGGCATTTTTTTGTGTACCGTTTCCCCCGAGGCATACCAGACAGTCCAATTGATGGCGACGGTAATGGCTGACAATGACGTCCGTCATATCTATGGTTTTGCCGCCCTTCAGTATCTTATGCGGCTTGTCACGACTTGTCCCTAGAATTGTTCCCCCTGTTGTCAGAATGCCACTCACCATGCGATCCTCCAGCGTGATAAAGCGATTCTCCGCAAGGCCCCTGAACCCATCATAAAACCCGACCACCTGAATATTATCGTTCATCACCGTTTTTGCAACGGCTCGAATCGCAGCATTCAGCCCAGGGCAATCACCACCCGCAGTGAGCAGGCCAATACGCCGTTGACTCTTTTTTTTCATTCTTGCTTACTCCTTTTCTTGGGGATATGAGGCGTGAACGCCGCGGGCTTCATCTTTTCAGCCAAAACCGCTCGATTCTTGCACGCCTCATAAAGTGAAGCCTGGCAATTGAGAGGAGCCTTGCCAGCAACAGGCATCAACCGCTCATAGTGACCATCAGCCAGTAAGCGGTGAGATTTCACATGATCCTCAAAATATTTTTTAAGGATGCCAGAAGCGCGCTTCAGTATAGCATTGTTGATAATAGGAATCATAAGTTTGATGCGTTTATCTAGATTCCGAACCATGCAATCTGCGCTTGAGATAAATAATTTTTCATTGCCGCCATTCTGGAAACTATACAGTCGCGCATGTTCTAAAAACCGGTCAATGATACTCACGACCGTGATGCGCTCACTGAGTCCACGCACACCCGGTACCAGACAGCAGATACCTCTGACATTGAGCAGGACAGTCACACCTGCGCAAGAAGCCTCATAGAGTGCATCAATGATGGCTTTGTCCGTCAACGAATTCATCTTGAACATGATACGTGCTGGCTCCTTGTTTTTCGCACGCGCTATTTCCCCCTTAATACAATCCAGCAATGTAGCCCGAATATTAAAAGGGGACATTGCAAGCCATCTCAAATGGTGCGGATTGGAATAGCCACAGACAGCATTAAAAAAGTCCGAGGCATCCGTTCCAAATTCCGGATGGCAGGTCAGCAACCCAACATCTCCATAAAGCAGTGCTGTTTTCTCATTATAATTTCCTGTCCCGAAATGCATATAACGCCGAATGCCATCGGCTTCTCGACGAACAACTAGGCAGACTTTCGCGTGTGTTTTCAGGTGGCTCACGCCATAGAGGACATGGACTCCGGCTTGTTCGAGTCGATGAGCCTGTGAAATATTGCGTGCTTCATCAAACCGCGCTTTGAGTTCGATCAGCACGGTCACATGCTTTCCTGCTTGAGCCGCATGAATGAGCGCCTCAATGATGCGACTATTCGATGCCGTTCGATAGAGAACCTGTTTAATCGCCAAGACACCAGGGTCGATGGCTGCATCCTCAACCAGTTTGACAACAGGATCAAACGATTCATACGGATGGACCAGCAAGACATCTTTTCGTGCAATCTGCTCGAAGATGCTCGTTTTCAGGTCAATGTCCGGGGAGGGTTGTGGAGGCCATACCTTAAACCTTAAATGCTCGAACCCGTCGGTATCCACGAGCAGCGCCAGTGCCTTCAGATCGAGGAATCCCTTGACCGGATAGATATCACTGGTGCCGACGTTTAGAAGTGCGGTCAAAAACATGCGCATCTGTGGCGTGGCGGTATGTTGGAACTCCAGCCGGATGCACTCCGTCTCCCGACGGTCCTCCAGCAATTCGAGCATGCCCACCAGGAGATCCGGGGAGAGATCTTCGCGCAGTTCAATATCGGCATTGCGCGTCACACGAAAAAGGCACTGCTCACGAATGTCGCAATTTTGAAAGAATAAAGGCAAAGAGGCTTCGACCAACAACTCAACGGGGACAAAGGTGTTCTTCTGTGGGGACGGAGCCCGCAGGAACCGTGGGACGCCGTCGAGCGGGATAACCGCATACCGCTCATCTTCTCCGATGGCCACAGGGGAGAGGCGTACACAATAATGGTTCAGCAAACCCGAGAGATGCTGCGTCATCCCTTTTGATACCGCGATGGGCGACAAGACAGGAAAAATATTATCAACAAAGTCTCTGTGTATCCAGCGCTGCTGATCAGCGGTCAGTTCGGACAGTTGTGCAACAATCTGGAAGCCTTCTCGTTCTAACTCTTGATTGATCTGTCGATAGACCGCTTGTTGGCTCAGCACCATTTTTCGAATGTGACGGATAATACTCGCCAGTTGCTGTCGAGGCGACTGTTTGGTCAATTCGAGTCCCCGTTTTCCCTCTGAAATCAGTATCTTAAGGCCTCCTACGCGCACCATATAAAACTCATCGAGGTTAGAGGCACTGATTGCAAGAAACTTTAGTCGCTCAAGAAGGGGGAGCTGGGAATCAAAAGCTTCCCCTAGGACGCGCTGATTGAATTCCAGCCAGCTCAATTCACGATCAAAATAGACCTTCTTTTTCATAATTAAACGCCCTTGATGACACAGGAACGGCCATACACGAGTTTAAAGAGATCACTCTTTTCACCCAAGGCGATCTGTTCGGCATGAATATGCGCCCCCTGTGAAGGGATACACCTCAGCTCGCGCTCCATGAGTTTATACTTGAGTTTTCCGAGGTTCTGATCATGAACTCGGTCCAG
>JBAXTQ010000366.1:0-2790 GCA_037130115.1 Methylococcaceae bacterium | reverse complement strand
ACCAACCGCATAGTGGTTCTTGACACAGAAACCACCGGGTTAAATCCTCAGGAAGGCCATAGAATCATTGAAATTGGTTGTGTGGAAATGGTTAAGCGTCGCTTAACCGGCAAACGCTTTCATGTTTATATTAATCCGGATCGAATCATTGATGAAGGTGCTATTGCAGTTCATGGCATCACTAATCAATTCTTAGATGACAAGCCACATTTTGAGCAAATTGTTGATGATTTTATAGCGTTTATTAAGGGTGCCGAATTAGTTATACACAATGCGCCGTTTGATGTCGGCTTTATCAATAATGAGTTATCGCGACTGAATAATAAGTCGGGAATAGTCGGAGATTTATGCGAAGTATTTGATACGCTGACCTACGCCAGAAAAAAACATCCGGGACAAAGAAACAGTCTTGATGCACTTTGTAAGCGCTATGGTATAGATAATAGCCACCGCGATTTGCATGGGGCTTTACTGGATGCAGAAATTCTCGCTGATGTATTTCTGTTAATGACTGGCGGGCAGTCTTCGTTGCTGGATGAAGGTCAATCGGTAATCGGGGCAGTCAGTGTTAATACTGACGTAAAACGTGTATCGACAGATCGCTCTGCTTTAAAAATAATTTCCTGCAATGAAGAGGAATTAACAGCCCATCAACAGCGCTTGGAAGCGATTGAAAAAGCCGGTGGTACTTGTATCTGGAATCAGTAACGAGAAGCTGGATACGCACTTTATTCACCACGAAGACACGAAGAACACGAAGTTTTTACCTTGGTTTTTCTTCGTGTCTTCTTGGTTTTATATTTTTACTTCATACCGCTGTGCGTTAACCTAGCGTAACCCACGCATATAAATTACTCGGCTTTTGGTTTTGCACGTCTTGAGGTAGAACCCATTCTTTTTTTGCTCTTATCGGCTTTTTTAGCGGCATCATCAGGTAGCGCTCTTTTCGCACTATCATCCATTTTTGTAATACTCAGCAATTGACCTGCCACCCTGATTCTTTTCAGTTCTTCAAGCAACTCTTTAGGCATGCCGGCGGGTAATTCAACCGTACTGTAATCGTCTTCAATTCTGATACGGGCAATATGATCGCCATCAATACCGGTTTCGTTGGCAATAGCACCGACGATATTACCTGGTTTTACACCATGATTGTGACCGACTTCAATACGAAATGTTTCCATTTCTATATTGGCACCGCTACCAAACGCACGCTTGGGTTTACGATCCCTTTCCGGACGATCTTCTCTGCCTTCCCTGCGTGGACGATCTTCTCTGTGCGAACGATCATCCCGGTCTCTTTGCGGCCGGTCTTCTCTACTGTCGAAAGTTTTTTTAGGCAAGTTTTGCATTAACAGCGGCGTATCACCTTGTACCAATTTTGCCAGAGCCGACGCTATTTCCAAGGCAGTTACATTATGTTCCTGCTGGAATTGCTCTATCAGTTGACTGAAAAAGCTCAACTCTTCTGAGGCCAGGGTGTCGGTAATATTCTGTTTGAAGCGGGAAATACGTTTGTTATTAATGACTTCAGTTGAAGGCAATCCCATTTCTTCAATTTTTTGTTTGGTTGCTTTTTCAATATTACCCAACAATTTTCTTTCTCTGGGCGCAATAAACAAAATCGCGTCACCGGTACGTCCGGCGCGTCCGGTTCTACCAATACGGTGAACATAAGACTCGGTATCATAAGGAATATCGTAGTTGACGACATGCGTAATACGATCGACATCCAAACCACGCGCGGCAACATCAGTGGCAATTAAAATATCCAGTTTGCCGTTTTTCAGATGAGCAATAGTCCGCTCTCTAAGAGTTTGTGACATATCACCGTTAATGGCTGCGGCTGAGTAACCTCGCGCCTCCAGTTTTTCTGCCAGTTCAATGGTTGCCGTTTTGGTTCTGACAAAAATAATCATACCGTCAAACGTTTCAGCTTCAAGAATACGGGTAAGCGCATCCAACTTGTGTACACCGCTGACCATCCAAAAACGTTGACGGATATTTTCAGCAGAGGCAGTCGTTACCTTTATAGTAACTTGTTCGGGCTCATGCAAGTATTCTTGGGCAATTTTGCGAATAACCGCAGGCATGGTTGCAGAAAACAGGGCAATTTGTATGTCGTCAGGCGTTTTTTCAAGCACCCATTCCACATCATCAATAAAACCCATACGCAGCATTTCATCGGCTTCATCAAGAACAAGCACCTTAAGCGTGTCAAGATTCAGAGTGCCTTTGCGCATGTGATCCATAACCCGGCCTGGTGTGCCGACAACCACATGGGCACCACGCTTTAACTGGCGTAATTGCGTACTATAGTCTTGTCCACCGTAGATAGGCAGAACATGAAAACCTTTTAGATGAGCGGCATAACGTTGAAACGCTTCGGCTACTTGTATCGCAAGTTCACGGGTTGGTGCCAACACCAGAACTTGTGGGTCTTTTTGACGAAGATCAATTCGCGACAATATGGGCAGTGCAAAGGCTGCTGTTTTACCAGTACCTGTTTGTGCTTGTCCCAGAACATCTTTGCCTTGCAACATGTGAGGGATAACTTGTGCCTGAATGGGCGAAGGTGTTTCATAACCGACATCGTCCAGTGCTTTTAGCAAAGGTTCAATCAGTGCTAAATCACGGAAAGTGGGTAATGTTGAAACATCATTGGACATGGATTTACCTGTTTTGAGTATTTGGAATACGCTTGTAAAGCGCGGGGAACTTATTGTTTATAATGCCATTATATCGCATTACATTGCATTTTGCAGCAAATAGATGTGATAACAAATATTT
>JBAXTQ010000365.1:0-2809 GCA_037130115.1 Methylococcaceae bacterium | reverse complement strand
AGACCTGACAGGTTTATAAAACCTGTCAGGTCTGTCCCGTGTTAAGTTGGTAGCCAATTTTTCTTGAGCATGGCATCGGCGTGGCGTGGGAAATGCAAATTAAATCTCAGCTAGGAAAGCTACATTTGTCTATGCCCGTCAGAGAGTTGATAGAAACCACACGCCGACGCATTGCCCACAGTTAAGCGAAAAGCTGTTTAAAAAACGAGAGTACAACCGCTTCATCTGTTGCCTGTATGACAAATTTACATTATTACGATTCTTAACGGTGAGCAGTGACGCGTCTGCGTGAGAACCAAGTGAATCAGAACAGTCGCGTCATATCACGCATTTTTTTATTTAAATAGGTTATATGACACAGTTTAATAAATTGGCAGGACTGCGCTTATCACTGACCTGGCATAAGTAACTGTTAATATACCAGATTTTTTGTAAGGAATAAATTGGCATGAAAGGTGCTAATACAAGATATGGCAAGCATACAAAAACAGCACTCGACTGCTGTTTTGACTTTAGGGATGAAGTTACCTGTCAAGGAAAGTTCACACTAAGCGGTTTCCTGTTATCAGGGGATGTGGTTTTAACAAAAATAATTAAAGCAGGATATACCTATGATTAAACAAACTAAATTAGCTAAAGCCATTGTCATTGCGATGGCCGGCACTGCGCTTTCTGTAGGTACTACAGCGGCAAATGCTTCTACTACTATGTATAACACTTTTACTACTGCGGCTACCACGGCTACGGATGGCTGGACACGTACCTTTGATAACGGTACGACGTCACCAGGCATAGCTACCGGCCCTCAAAGTCAAGGTAACAAAGGTACTATCGTGCCTTGGTTGGGTACTGCTAGCGGTGCTTTGCCTTTTAACTATGCGGGTTCATCTCATTTAAACTGGGCCGTTCAATTAACGGGTTCTGGTGATGCTGCAACTATTTCTGCGGCTAATTCATTGGCCAAATATGGAACAGCTGCCGAAATCGACACCGGTGGCGGTGCCTGGAATGATAATGGTAGAGATGCTATAGGTAATCTGACTGCAACAGGTCCGACCGGTTGGAAGCATCAAACGGATATCGGCATTATTCAATCAGATGTTGCTCAATTTGTTACTTTAAATCTATCAACTATTGGCGGTACTTTTAGCCGTTTTGGCGTGACGGTATTTGATGGTGTTGATACGAAAACCGATAACTATAGTCATCATGGCGCTTGGAATGCGCCAGGCGCAGCAACACCTTCACTATTTACAAAAAGCAACCCGTTTGGAACAACCGGTCTAACTAATATTGGTTATTCTGATAATGTTGATGGCGTTAATGGCTATAGCTTTTTGGCAGAAGCCGGTAAACAGTATTCTGTTTATTTAGGCGGTGTGGGCTTTTCCAGATGGAACGCCGGTGTTGATGGGTATGCTTTAAACATAACCACTTCCGCTGTACCGGTTCCTGGTGCTGTTTGGTTATTCGGTTCTGCGTTGGCAGGCTTTGTAGGTTTGCGTCGTCGTAAAATAGCAGCATAACACTACAATGAGCTGATTAACCAAGCTCAAAACAAACCCTGCATATCAACTATATGACGTGCAGGGTTTGTTTGTTTATGGGTTATGCAAATTATTTATTAATCATACTTACTTTAAAATGGATAGATAAATATTATGAACAAGAAAACTAATATATTACGTAAAGCCGTTTTGGCGGCAATGGGCATTTCAGCGGCTTTGGCTTATTCAGGTCAGGCGGCGGCGATTGCGCCTGCCAGTTTGCCCGTTTTGACAGCGGGTTCTGTTGATACAGTCAGTGGAAATGCGCCTAAACGCGCATGGTCAGATTATGGTACCAACAAAAATTATGGTTGGACGCATACTGCGCAATTTAGAATTTTTCAAGTAGGTAATGCGGCTGATCTACTCGCGGGTACGCGATTTAATGTCAATGTTGACCTGAAAGGTAATCCTTTGGCCGCTACCCCCATGAATTCGCCAGCTTTTACGATCTGGACCAGTGGAGCAACACCTTTGGTGACGGGTGCTGCCAGCGGTGGTTATGGACATTCCTGGAGTCAGGTACGCGGCGGTAATTTAGATGGGGGTGTTGCCGATAATCCTTGTGGACTAGGTGGGGATTGTACGCTGGGCAGTAATGGTTGGTTGGGAACCGGCGGTGGCGGCAATATTCTTGACGGCCATGATGGCTGGATTGGTTATGCAAATGCCGGTTATTCGTTTACCAACGGTGATGGCGATAAAATACAAGGCTTATTGGCAGGTGCAAGCAATCCCACTAATATTGGTCAATACGGCGGCGGTGCCGGTGACCCTTTAAACGGTTTGACTTTTAATAACGTTAATGGAAGCTCACCTTATGTGAATGGTGGTTCTGCAACATTAACAACCGGAGACGCCCTTCTTAATTTAACCGGTCTTAAAGCCGGTTATTATTTGATCGGTTGGGGAGGGGCTTGTGCTGATAACAATGCCAATGGTCAAGGTTGTGCGACAGCGAGTGGACAAGCTTACAATTTAAATATTAGTGCTAGTGCTGTTCCGGTTCCTGGTGCCGTTTGGCTGTTTGGTTCGGCTTTGGCAGGTTTTACGGCGTTTGGTCGCAGGAAATTGGCTAAGGGTTAAAGGTCTTTATCTGGTTCTGACGCGCAGTGTCACTGCCATTAAGTTAAGCGAAATTTAGCAATAAGGAAACATCCCGTTGGGATGAAGCCAAAGATTGGGAAGGGGTCTGCAATCCCCTCCCCAATCCGCGCCCGATAAAGCAACGTCGCTTCGCTTGTTGCGGGGCGCTCCTTTCG
>JBAXTQ010000364.1:0-2864 GCA_037130115.1 Methylococcaceae bacterium | reverse complement strand
GGTGATCAGGGCTTTAGTTATATTGGCATAAAAGCGTTTACCGGTGTGGCGGGTCAGTTGGATTATTTCAACGGCATACTTGCCGCCGATACTAATGGCGACAAAGTGGCTGATTTTGAAATAGCCATTACTTTGGTGGGTGGCACTGCGTTGGTTAGTGCGGATTTTGTGTTGTAAGACAAGCCACACAATGGCTGGGTTATCCCATTCCGTCGTTGCGATGAGTTGAAGTGTCGGGTTACTCTATCGCTAACCCGACAAGGCTACAAGGCTGCCATTAAGTTAAGCACCTTTTGACAAGATAAACCGTTAGCTGAGCGGAATCGAAGCAAGTTGTCCGCTTCTGCTCCGCTCAGCTAACGGTTTAACCTTAAACTCTCCCGCCTGTAAAAACAGCTAAAGCAGTTTTACTCCAGATTGTATGTTTAACTTAACGGCATTGGGTGGGGGGTTATTTATTGCGAGTTACCTTTCGGGTAAACTGAACTTATTTTAATTGACTGAAAATAAAAACAGTTTCAAACTTCACCTGTATTTTTGCAATTAACCTTACGGTTTTAAACTCACACCCACTCAACCTGCAAACCTGCACGACCTGCTGCTTCACATTGACGTTTATCAGAAGAAATAAAAACATCTGCTTTTAAAGCCACTGCACTGCCAATATGTAGAGCATCCATACCACGTAATACATTGTTTTCGAGACTTAAAATCGCTTGTGATAATACCAAGGGAGTAAGTCCGCATAGCACAGCATCTTCAATATCAGCCATTAACAATGATTTTAATTGTCGATATTGTTCATCGGTAATTTTACCTTCTCTTTGCAAGCGACAAAAAGCAGAAATAATTTCGGGTAACGCAATACCGGACAAACCAATTTCCGTTGCCTTGTCACACCACTCCATCACTTTGTCAGTTCCGGATTCATTAACATAGCGCTTAACAAACGCTGAGGTATCAAAAAAAACAAGCATGCTTAACCTCAAACAATGGCATTACGTTCTTCTAAAATCATTTGGCTAACAGATACACCATCCAATACCAAGGGTTGCACCTTGCGTTGCTTCCAGGAAGGTAAATCAGGAACAATGGGAACGATGTCGGCAATGGGTTTACCATTACGCAGTACCCGAACTGACTCACCAGACTCAACCATATCAAAATACTGTTTGGCGTGGTTACGCACGTCTGTAAAACTGGCTTGTCTCATGGCAATCTCCTAAATGTACAAAGTAATGTACATAATATATATATAGAAAATACTATTGTCAAACCAACAAGCGGTTAATCCAATCGCTTGTTCATTTGGGCAACGCGGGGCTATCTGTGAGCGTTTAAAATATCTCAAAGTGATTATACCAACCTTAAAAACCAGCGCAAACGTGAAGCCCTGGAAAATATTTACTCGTTCCTAAGCTCCGGCTCTCGTCGTTATACATAAGTATTCAAGTAACCGTCATACTCGCCGGGAAGCGGGTATCCAGTGCCAGGGACGGTAATTTCAAAATACATCCATGTAGCCTGGATTTCGGCAGTCCATGCCGGAATGACGGGATTTTTGACATTTGTGTATAACGACGAGAGCTCCAGCTTGGGAGCCAAGACTGAATTTTATCCGCATTATTGTTTGTTACAAGGTAGAGACGCGATTTATCGCGTCTGCTGTCTACGATAATTCAGACGCGATAAAGCGCGTCTCTACGGTCTACGGTCACGTAGGTCGAGCGCGTCTTTTTGCGCCCGACAATTTCGGCATGATTGTCGGGCAACGATAAAGCCGTTGCTCGACCTACACGGCTATTGTCAAACCAACAAGCAGTTAATCCAATCGCTTGTTCATTTGGGCAACGCGGGGCTATCTGTGAGCGTTTAAAATATCTCAAAGTGATTATACCGACCTTAAAAACCAGCGCAAACGTGAAGCCCTGGAAAATATTTACTCGTTCCCAAACTCCAGCTTGGGAATGCAGACTTGGAAGCTCCAGCTTCCAGTCTCGCGAAGCTGGAGCTTCGGCTTCGGGATTCCCAAGCTGGAGCTTGGGAACTAGCTCATAAAGTGCAGTACCGAGCCTTCCAGACGCGCGTCCAGAAGACCCGGATAAAATGCCCATAGCCGATAGCCGGCAAGCCTTCCAGAGGTTCATATTTTTCCGGATGACTTGGACGCGCGTACAGAAAGCCTGGACGCACGTACGGAAGACTTGGACACACGTACAGAAGGCTCGTACGTGCGTACAGAAAACTCGTCATTCCAGCAATGATGCCGGGATGACGGTCGCAGGCACTTGCGTATAACGACGAGAGCTGAAGCTTTGGAATCCGCTCATTTTTTCGTAGGGGCTGGCTTTACGCCTGCCCTTTTAATGCCACGATGTGACCAGGTCAACCGCAAGGGATTGCCCCTACAGAACACGGACATCGTTATCTAAAAGCAATCGCCTTTGGGAAACCGAGCGTAAATTATTTCCTCAAAACAAGACCCTTCGTAAAAGCATCAAGCAGAGCCGTGATGCGCCAGAATCACGCAACGACTTTTCGCTATCAGTCCCGCAGCGGCGGTATTCTGCTCAGCAAAACCAATAATTCTGATTGTCCACGAACGCCCGTTTTTCTGAATAACGCTTTCAACTGAGAGCGCACGGTATTGATTGATGCGCCGTTCTGCCGAGAATATTCTTCCGGCGATTTTCCCGATAATAAGGCGGAGGCCACTTTCAATTCGGCAGGTGAAAAATCATAAAGTTTACCCAACAAGTTAAGCGTCGATAAGCTTTGGCTTTTAGTCGTGTCTATCACAAAAATCAGTGCTAATGCCTTTTGCAAGCCAGAGTCAATTGACGTCTCAGCCACTAACGGTGTAA
>JBAXTQ010000363.1:0-2866 GCA_037130115.1 Methylococcaceae bacterium | reverse complement strand
AAGCGCTGGCGGTGCAATCAGGGGAAGTAGGCAGCAAAATGGGCGAACCGTGAGTATTATTGATCATCAATAGCCAAAGCGAAGGAGTTAAAATCATGAATATTTCCCTAAACCCTCATTTTGAAGAACTGGTAAAAGGCAAAGTACAAAGTGGCCTTTACAACTCGGTAAGCGAAGTTATGCGGGAAGCTTTACGTCTCTTGGAAGAGCGCGATCAGTTGCGTGATTTACGGCTTGAAGAATTAAGAAGCGAAATTCAAAAAGGCATAAACAGTGGTGAAGCAACACCCTTAAATATCGAAGAAATTAAAGCAAGTGGCCGCAAGCGGCTTGCTGCGCAACAAATGGCCAGTTGAAATTTAATGCCACGTCTATTAAAACGGCCAGAAGCCAAAAACGACCTTGAAGAAATCTGGTGGTTTATTGCACAAGATAGCCCCGACAACGCCGACAAATTTTTTGATCGCATTCAGGACAGTTGCTTGACCTTGGCAGACTTTCCAAGTTGGGCGTTAGTCGGGAGGAACTTAAAACCGCTTTGCGTAGCCAACCCGTAGGCAATTACCTGATCTTTTATTTTCCGATTTGATTCCAATCAACACGCAAATTCCATTACCCTCTAAAGTTTACCTTAAGGAAAAAAATCACCCATGCCAACACTTACCTGGGTCGGGAAAGACAAGGTTGTAAACCACCATCATGACGTGCCTTTTAAGGTTTTGCAGCAGCAAAGCCGTTTTGACGTGCCTGACGGTTCGCCCGCCAATAGCACGGATAACCGGATTATTCATGGCGACAATCTGGAGGCGTTAAAAAGTCTGTTGCCCGAGTTTGAGGGTAAGGTTAATTGTATTTACATCGATCCGCCTTACAACACCGGTAATGAAGGCTGGGCGTATAACGATGCCGTAAATGATCCTAAAATCAGGAAATGGCTGGGTCAAGTGGTCGGCAAAGAGGGCGAGGATTTATCAAGGCATGACAAGTGGTTGTGCATGATGTACCCAAGATTGAAGTTGCTGCATCGTTTGTTGGCTAAGGATGGGGTTATTTTTATATCGATTGATGATAATGAACAGGCAAATTTAAAACTATTGATGAGTGAGATTTTTGGGGAGCAGAATTTTGTAAGCACAATTGTGTGGGAAAAAAGGTATAGCCCTCAAAACGCCGTAAAATGGTTTTCTGAATCACATGATTTTGTAATTGTATATGCTAAGAACAAACTCAATTGGTATCCGAATTTATTAGAGCGTTCAGATGAAATGAACGCTCGTTATCGCAATCTCGATAATGACCCTCGTGGAGTATGGAAATCAGTAGATTCGACTGCTCAAGCCGGTCATGGGACGGCAAGCCAGTTCTATGTATTGACAGCCCCGAACGGGAAACAACACACGTTACCTAATGGGCGTTGTTGGTTATATACTGAACCAGTTTTTCAGCAAATGAATGCGGATAATCGCATTTGGTTTGGCGCGAAAAGTAATAATGTTCCTGCTGTGAAACGTTTTCTTTCTGAAGTTAAGCAAGGTACAGCTTGTCAGACGATTTGGAAATATGTTGATGTCGGACACAATCAAGAAGGGAAAAAAGAAGTCAACAATCTTTTCCCTGAATCATCTGTATTTGATACACCAAAACCCACTCGCTTAATAACTCGAATATTGGAACTTGCCACTGACAAAAATGCAATTGTGCTGGACAGTTTCGCAGGCTCAGGTACAACCGCTCACGCCACCTTAAAACTTAACGCCCAAGACGGCGGCAATCGTCGCTTTATCCTGATCGAAATGGAAGACTACGCCGACACCATCACCGCAGAACGTGTACGCCGCGTGATGTCCGGTTATGGAGAAGGCAACAAACAAGTCCCTGGACTTGGTGGCAGTTTTACTTATTACACCGTGGGCGAACCTATTTTTAACCCGGATGATACGCTTAACGAAGCCGTTGGCATTGATGTCATTCGCAACTATGTCGCCTACAGTGAAGGGATTCCGGGTGAAGACCAAACAGCGCAAGATAATGCCTACACGCCCTACCTAATGGGACTCAATAGCGACACGGCCTGGTTATTCTATTACGAACCCAAGCAAGTGACTTGTCTTGATCTGGATTTTCTCGGTTCATTAAAATTTGGTGCAGCCAAACCGGGAACCGCCATTATCTATGCCGACAAATGTTTACTGACTAAAGTGTTTATGACTAAATACGGTATTATCTTTAAGAAAATACCCCGCGATATTACCCGCTTTTAATTTCGGAGCAAACACCGTGCAAACCACCATTACCATTGATGACAGCCTGCTTGAACAAGCCGCCAAGTTAGCCAATATTGACAATCAAAGCCAAGTGATTGAGTTGGCGTTGAGTGAATTTATTCATCACCATCGCCAGTTTCCTAAAAAACACGACATACGCGATTTAGTCGGTAAAGTCAGTATAGACCCTGATTACGACTATAAAAAAATGCGTATATAGACTTTCATAAATTAAATTTCCAATTCGTGTCGCTGTAAGTTTATACAGATAACATCCCTTAAAGGGATGGTATCTGTCGACATAGAAATTATTTATCTGAAAAGCTATAGGTGAAGAATGAGCCGTTATCTGGTCGATACTTCGGTGTGGATAGATTTTTTGGCTACCGAATTAAGCCGGGACAAGAAATTTTAGTTAATGCCGTCATACCGGCAAGGATGCCGGTATCCAGTGCCATGGATGGTAACTTTCCGATAACGTTGCCGCATGATTTAGGGTCTATGCCATACCACAGCTTCACATCCGTGTGACTGGATTCCGGCATCCCTGCCGGAATGACGGACTTTTTGGCACTTAGCGAATCATTTTGCTGCTCAGTGTC
>JBAXTQ010000362.1:0-2891 GCA_037130115.1 Methylococcaceae bacterium | reverse complement strand
GATGGGCGTAAGTTGTTCATAATCAATGTGTTGGCGCTTAAGTTGGCGCGTATGGGACAATAGCTTACGACAAACGCATCCAAAAGCTAAATTGTGGTAATTATTCAGCCCCCTCTTTGAAAAAGAGGAGGTAGTGGCAAACCCCTCCGAGAGTGTGTTGATTTTAGTTGGAACTGACAGGCAGATCATGACCTACGCGAATTCACAAACAAATTAACTTAATTTGCCGCTTTAAAATCAAACTCCTCAAATTTCTTTTGTAAAGCGTCAATATCTTTTTTCAAGGTGACAGAAATTGGTTTTGTTATTTTGATAGTTTCCAGAATTTTCTCAGTGGTAATGGTTTTATCAGCCGAGAAAAATGCCGCTTCAATAGTTTCTTTTACCACCGCTTCAATATCTGCACCACAAAAGCCATCCGTAGCTTTTAATAATTTGATGGTATCAATGGCATGATTAAACTTGCCGCGTTTTTTTAAATGAATTTCAAAAATACTGCGCCGTTCTTCATCATTGGGTAAATTAACCAAAAATAATTCATCAAATCGACCTTTACGCAAAAATTCAGGCGGTAATTTAGAGACATCATTCGAGGTTGCCAATACATAAACCGAGCTTTCTTTTTCTTGCAACCATGTTAAAAAATTACCAAATAAACGAGTGGTTATATCACTACCGCCACCGTTACCGCCAACTCCTGCAAAGGCTTTTTCTAATTCATCAATCCATAGTACACAAGGCGAAACTGCTTCGGCGGTTTTAATAGCTTTGCGTAGGTTCTCTTCACTTTCACCGACATATTTACCCATTAATTTGCCAATGTCCAAGCGTAATAATGGCACTTCAAATAAGTTGGCCGTGGCTTTTGCGGTTAAACTTTTACCACAGCCTGGCATTCCGACAATTAATAAACCTTTGGGTAAATCAATACCGAATTTTTTTGCTTCACCCAGATTATTAAATATCCGCGCTTTGGCAGTAATATATTCCTTGAGTTTTTCCAAACCACCAATGCTGGCTAAATTGGCATCAAAATGGATAATTTCCAATAAGCCTGATTTTTTAATAATCTGTTCTTTTTCATTCAAAATAAGTAATTTATCATTGCCGTCTATCGTGCCGCTTTCTTGATAGGCTAAATTCAAAATTTGTCGAATTTCAAAATCACTCAGCCCTTTAAACGAGACGGCTAATTCATTTAAAACAGCTTCGTTTAAATCCAGATTAAAACCCTGTGCATAATTATTAATCGTAGTCAGGATTTCGGTATTAGTCGGTAGAGGAATATCAAATACCGTTATCATGGCTTCCAGTTCGGGTGGAATAACCAAGGTGGTATTAACCAGAAAAACGGTGATATAAACCTCATCTTTATAAATGGTTTTTAAGGCTAAGGACTTTAAGCGGGCAATAATTTCTGGATTATTGAGTTGCTGATGCACATCTTTTAAGATGATAAAAGCTTTTTTCGCTTCATTAGTATCCAACAATGCTAAAAATTGATTTAATTGGTAAGCGGGTTCTTTTGGTACTTTGCTAACAAAATCAACGTATTTATCGGCTTCGTTATATTCATAAATGGTAAAGCCTTTACTCGCGTCTGATATTAATGAATCCACAGCATGAAAATCAAAGCTGTGAATATAAATAATCGGACGTAAAGCATCAATATAACTGGCTAATTTTTGCGTGGCGTTTAATTCCATGATTAAATCACCATGTAAATTAAAGTGTGGTCGGCATTATTGCTTTTGTAATCTATACCATCGAGAACTGGAAACTCTTTGTTAATTGCATCGGCATTGAATTCTTCGCCGTTATTACCGCTGTTACGGATAAAATTACCTGCTTCCATTCGTAGAATTAAGCACTTTTTACCTTTTGGTTGTAGGTCTTTCCAATAGCAGTCAGTATGACCTGCATAGGATTGATAAGGTGGGAGTAGCGGAATAGTAGATTTTACTAATGATATTATTGCGTACTCTATAGCATCCGCACTGTCCGATGAATAAAATTGTAGCCCATTTAGTACCCTACCAACACCTTCACTACTTATATATTCTTTAATATTATGTTTATCAGTAATCTTTACCTGACCTGATGAATTAATTATTTTTAAGACTATAACTTTATAGTTAGTAATCTTTGCCCAACCAAGTTCTCTGGCTTTGCTTTGAAATTTAATTTTGTCACCTTCTTTTGCTACATAAGAACTTGGTATGTGTGAAAACAAAATTTCTTTTCGTTCTTCGTTAAAAAGCCCCGATTGTCGATAATCATCATTTGCCAACATGGTGGATAAAGTGAGCGGACTGTCTTCAATAAAATCGTAAAAGAATCGTAAAAAATCCACGCTAAATAATTGCGCGTAATCTGTCCATAAGCTATTAACAGCCGCTTTTAAAAATGGGTAATCCTCGGCTTTTTCTAACATATCCTCGCACAGTTGTTCATAACCTGCATGATAGTTTTTAATCACTACCTCTTTATTAAATTGTTGGCTGGCGAGTTGTTCAAGCTGTAGTTGCTGTTGTTTGCGAAATTCAAGCGGATAAACCGCTGTTTTAATATCCGCTTCACTGAGCGTTTCCTGAAATAATTCACACAATGCACTGGCAATGGTCAATTCATTACGGCTTTTAATCGCCATCAGACAGTCTAATTCCTCCGTTAAGCCACGCACTTCTAACCAACGATGCAAAATGTGGCTATGGTAAGCGGTTAATAAATCATCCAGATTAAAATTCGCCCGCAAATCATCCAAATCTCTAACGGGGTGTTTGTCTAACAGTAAGTTGAATTTTATGGCTTTGGTCATGGTGGTTTTTTACTTGGGTAGGACTTACGCATTGACAAGATTGATACAATCTGCATTAGCAACAGGCGTAAAT
>JBAXTQ010000361.1:0-2915 GCA_037130115.1 Methylococcaceae bacterium | reverse complement strand
AAACGGAATATATTTTTAAGTGTGGCTTCCTGTGAAAACAGCACACAAAAATAACCATACGTTTGACTCTTCTCCCCATTCCCTATACCTTTCCTTACTTTGAGTATTTTTGTCAGGTAGCTTGCCATGTCCAACTCACTTAATCCTCCATCCGACGACGTTTTCCAACACTTTATATCCACATCGCTGGACACGCTTCTGGCGAAACACCAGACCATCAATCCCGAAGACAAGGTTCTAGCACTGTTTCACCGTTGCGTGGCAGAGGTTCCCGCTTACCGCCGGTTTTTGGAAGTACGCGGCGTAAAGCCTAAAGAGATTACAACTTATACTGCATTTCAGAAATTACCGCTAATGGGCAAGGCCGATTACATGCAGGCTTATCCGTTGCCGGAGCGTTGTCTGGGTGGAAGCCTTAAAGGCTCTGACCGGGTGGCGGTGTCTTCAGGTTCGACAGGTCAACCGACTTTCTGGCCGCGTTCTGCCTTGCATGAAATTGACGTGGCAGTGCGTTTCGAGCAGGTGTTTTGCGATAGTTTCCACGCCCATGAGCGCAACACGTTGGCAGTGGTTTGCTTCGCGTTGGGTAATTGGGTGGGCGGCTTGTTTACCACATCTTGCTGCTGGCATCTGGCACGCAAGGGTTATCCGCTGATGGTGGCGACGCCAGGCAACAACAAGGCGGAAATCTTTCGGGTGATCCGTGAGCTGTCGCCTCATTTTGAACAAACGGTGTTATTGGGTTATCCGCCTTTCATCAAAGACGTAATCGACGCGGGTGCTGCCGAGGGTATCGATTGGGCAAGCTATAATCCCAAACTGGTCTTTGCGGGCGAGGTATTTAGCGAGGAATGGCGCACTTTGATGGCACAACGCATCGGTTCGGTATTGCCCTGTTATGATTCTGCTTCACTCTACGGCACGGCTGACGGCGGCGTTCTGGGTAACGAAACCCCGTTCAGTATTGCCATTCGTCGCTGGTTGGCGAACCATCCCGAAGCGGCTCGCACCTTGTTTGGCGAATCCCGGTTACCTACGCTGGTGCAATACGATCCGGCCAGCCGCTTCTTTGAAATGCACGAAGGCACGCTGGTGGTTTCCGGTGAAAACAGTGTGCCCTTGGTGCGCTATCATATTGCTGACAAAGGCGGTGTGCTGAGCTTTGATGAGATGTGGCATTTTCTGAAAAAGCAGGGCGTGCAGTCTCTCGGCGAATTGGGTTTACACAAGGAATTTCAACCGCGCAATTTGCCGTTTGTCTATGTGTTCGGACGTGCGGATTTTACGGTGTCTTATTACGGCGCAAACATTTATCCGGAGAACGTGACTGTCGGTTTGGAACAACCGGAAATAATGATTTGGGTGACAGGAAAATTTGTTCTGGAAACACAAGAAAGTGAAGACGGCGATAACTATCTGCACATTGCCGTGGAGCTATTGCCTGGCATTGAATCTGACCTGGAGATAACCCCCCTAATAGCCGCGTCGATTCGAGCGCAGTTGTTACGTTTGAATAGCGAATTTGCCAACTACACGCCAGCAGAACGGCAATTGCCCAAAATTACCCTGCGTACTTTTGCAGACCCTGAGTATTTTCCGGCCGGTGTAAAACATCGATATACCCGAAAATAAGCTGATAAAAGCACAGGAGCTGGACAAAAAAAACGGTGGGCAAAAATCTGCCCACCGTATTAACTTGCTTTCCTGCAAAGGAAATTTACAGCGTCTTATAAAGAACCAGTGCTTTATTTAATTCGTCAGCCGACTTTTGAACATCGCCAAATTTGGATTGTATTTGGGCTTGAATAACACTGGCGTTAGCTTGTTTTACGACAGCTTCATTGCCTGCAATACGCTCAGAAGATAAACGCGCTGATTTTAAATGCAATAAAGCAGCAGAAAAATCACTTTTATTGACTTCTGCCAAAGCTTGTTCAACATGCGTAATAGTTTCACTGATACTTACATCGGGAGTATTAGTCGCTTCTTCGGCGAAAGCTGTAGCGCTGATAGCGCCTAAAGAGATTGCCATAAGGAAGGTCAGCGCTGTTTTTTTAATGAAATTCATAATATTTAAAAAGCCTTTAATTGAGAGTACCGGAGAGGGTCCGGAATAAAAACATGAGAAGCTTATGCTCCCCAAGCCTTATCATATAGGATTAATCAATCCTTCATACGACTGTTTTCAACTATGAGAAAGTACCTCATATAAAGCAGGGTTGAATAACACTGCTTTGCCCGCCTACATTCGCAAAAAAATAATCACCCAAGAAAATTTAAAAATACACTGGGTATCGACTCCCAATACACGAAAGCAGCGCGATGGCGCAAATCCCGCAAAGCCGGAAGCAACGCTACACAGGTGTAGGCCAAAAAACCTGCGAGCCGCCAGCCCCACAAGGGAGTCGGAATATTTAAGCCCGGCATTTGGTAAAAAGGTGGGCAGGTTAATATTAATGCAAGTCCTGCGTTGTAAACACTTGTCCAGAAAAAAAAAGTTGTCATTTTAAATGGCGTAGGGTTTTCTCCCAATTTGGAATAATTTTACTGCCACAGCGCATATCCACTCCGGACATTGATTGTGTTGAGCAGTCAAAGCATTTCTCGGCAATAAGGAAACATCCCGTTGGGATAACGGCTAGGAGGCTGTCCGAAAACGCCAGCTAATAATGGTACAATAGGCACCTACACTTAAGGTGATTTCTGCGAAAGAACTTACCCATTAGACAAGTCTAATCGCTTGCTTGATTGGGAAAATCCTACTTTTAATGGGTAAAATATTCTCCGGAAATCACCTAAAACAATCACCAACCGATGAATATTCCTTTCAAACAATCGCCCATCGCGCTTAATGCCGCACTGCTCTCCCCCAGCAATATTTTTGATTTGCTTCCAGACGATCACGAGTGTTTTGT
>JBAXTQ010000360.1:0-2915 GCA_037130115.1 Methylococcaceae bacterium | reverse complement strand
ACTCTGGGTACATAACCGTGATGGTCGGCACCCCAAATATCAATAATCTGGTCAAAACCACGATCCAGCTTGTTCATGTGGTAAGCAATATCTGAAGCAAAATAGGTATATTGGCCGTTTTCCCGAATCACTACCCGGTCTTTTTCATCGCCTAACTGGCTGGAGGCAAACCAGGTTGCACCCTCGTTTTCATAAAGATGTCCGCCTGCGCGTAATCGCTCAAGCGCTTTTTCTACCGAACCGTCATCCATTAAATCGCGCTCTGAAAACCATTGCTGATAATCAACGCCAAATTCCATCAAATCAACTTTGATGTCATCAAGAATACTTTCCAAGCCAATTTGGAAAAAATCCCGATAGAGTGGCAAGCCCAACAACGTTTTCATGCGCTCAATCAGCGCATCAATATGCGTATCCTTATCGCCGCCCTGCGGCTCGTCAGGCGGTATATTTTCCATCACCAACTCAATCGGACGGCGATAATCATTGTTGGTGTTTTTATGAATATCGCAGGCAATTTCGCGCACATAGTCGCCGCGATAAGCATTGCTGGGGAAATGAACCAGTTCGCCGCATTCTTCCAGGTATCTAAACCAGATACTGGTCGCCAGTATGTCCATCTGCCGACCGGCATCATTAACATAATATTCACGATGCACTTCAAAGCCGACCGCTTTTAGCAAATCAGCCACCGCCGAACCATAAGCAGCACCGCGACCATGCCCGACATGCAAGGGGCCGGTAGGATTGGCTGAAACAAATTCAACCTGAACTTTTTTACCCGCACCCACAGTGCTTAAGCCAAATTCCCGCCCTTGGGCATGAATTTGGCTGACAATCTGATATTGGGAGTTGGGATTAATAAAAAAATTAATAAAACCGGGGCCGGCCAACTCCACTTTCATGACTGCGTCATGCTGAGGCAGTGCGGCAATGATTTTTATCGCGAGGTCGCGAGGATTTGCTTTCGCCGGTTTTGCCAGCATTAAAGCCAGATTTGAAGCAAAATCGCCATGCTGTGCATCACGGGTACGTTCTATCGATATATTTGGAATAATGTCCAGACCAAGCATACCCTCTGCCTTGAGAGTTTCAACGGCTTGTAGAATCAGTTCCTCTATTTTTTGTTTCATTGCTTCACGGCGCTAGTTAGATCGGATAAATAGCCACTCATTATCCATTAAAACAGCCTGATTATCCATTCAAACAGCATCAATACAAATCCACCGGGTCAACATCCAGCGACCAGCGTACTTTTCTGGCCTGTTTGAGCTTGGCTATTTCAGGTATTAACACATCAAGCAATACCTGTAATTCCTTGCGATGGGTGTTTTGAAACAATAATTGATAACGGTAAAGACCGGCCCGCCTGGCCATTGGCGCAGCGACAGGGCCCAAAACCAGGGTATGTCCTGTGTTATAGGTCTCTACCAATGCGGTGACCGCCTGAAAAAAAAGCGGCGGGCTATCAACATCACCGGCCTGCACACGTAACAAGGCCTGATAACTAAACGGCGGTAACAAGGCTTCTTTACGTTCAGCCAGTGCCGTTTTGGCAAAACTTCGATAACCTTCCCGGATTAAAGTGGTTAATAAAGGATGCTCCGGTTGCCGTGTCTGCATAATGACTTTACCCGGCTTTTCAGCGCGTCCGGCACGACCTGAAACCTGCACAATCATTTGCGCCAGTTTTTCGGGCGCATGAAAGTCAATGCTGAATAGTCCGCTATCCACATCAAGAATCGCCACCAGGGTCACATTAGGAAAATGATGGCCTTTGGACAGCATTTGCGTCCCCAAGATAATGTCCACTTTACCCTGATTGATTTGCTGCAAATAATTTTCCAGCGAACCTTTGCGTTGCGTAGAATCGCGATCCAAACGCACGGTTACTTTATTGGGAAACAATTCGGCCAGCACTTTTTCTACCCGCTCAGTACCTAAGCCCAACGGCGTCAACTCGCCGACTTTGCAAGCCGGACATTGCTTAATCAGGCGTTGTTCCTGACCGCAATGATGGCAACGCAAACACGCTTCATCAAAATGAATCACCATATTGGCATCGCAGCGTTGACAACGTGCGACCCAGCCACAGCTATGACAAATCAGCGTCGGCGCAAAACCGCGTCGATTCAGAAACAGCAAAACCTGTTCATTTTTTGACAAAATTTTGCGCATTTCCCCAATCAGTGCTTCAGATAAACCCTCACTGATTCTTTTATTTCTGATGTCCAGTAACTGCAAGACAGGCTCTATGGCATTGCCCGCCCGCTCCGGCAGATGTAACAACTGGTAACGCTGCTTGTCAACGTTGTACAAGCTTTCCAGAGACGGTGTTGCCGAACCCAGTAAAACCGGAACATGCAACAACTTGCCACGCACAACGGCAATATCACGGGCAGAAAAACGAAAGCCTTCCTGTTGCTTAAACGAGGCATCGTGCTCTTCATCAAGAATAATCAATCCCGGATTTTTTAACGGTGTAAATAACGCAGAGCGCGTACCCAACAAAATAGAACAATCACCTTGCTGCATTTGTAGCCAGGCCGTTTGCCGTTGATTATCGGTCAACTTGGAATGCGACAAGGCAATACTGATGGCAAAGCGCTGTCTAAACCGGTCTTCAAGTTGCGGCGTTAGCGTAATTTCCGGCACCAGTACCAAAACCTGCTGCCCCCGCTCCAGTACCGTGCGAATAATCTGTAGATAAACTTCTGTTTTGCCGCTACCGGTAACACCCTCCAGTAAAAAAACCCCAAATTGCCCGAGACTGGCACAGACCGCGTCTATCGCCGCTTGCTGCGGTGGATTACACTGCAAGGCATTATTTCTGATTAACGCTTCCGGATTATTCACTTTGGCCGCATGCAATTCAAGCTGCACCCATTGTTTTGCGATTAATGCCTTTACCGCAG
>JBAXTQ010000036.1:0-23238 GCA_037130115.1 Methylococcaceae bacterium | reverse complement strand
CGCTTGGTGGTATTAAACACAAAGGCAGAAACGACTTTGCGATTATCAAATTTAATCACCAAGTCTTCGGCGCTGTGGTCACTAAACAGGCTGTATTCATAGTTACCATAGGTCCAGGTTTTTTTGCCGTCTTCTATACCGGTTCTCCAAGGAGTGCCGAAGGTTGAATAAATATCGTTCTGGGTAGTTTTCCCGATATTAATGGTCGATATTTGACCGGCCGGAAATTCATGGCCTACCGTTGCACACCCTGACATTAACAGGAGCATGGATGCCGACAGGCACAGACCGGTTGTGCGCAGTAATTTAAGCGGGTCTTTGGTACAAAACAGTGCAGTTTTCATTGGTTGGGTACTCTTTCTATTGGTAAGGCGATTGGATTGCCTGAATTTTTCAGTGCATTGTATCTTATATCCAACACGATTAGGGTGTATTTGCTGCCATCTTGGAGTGGTTCTGTGCAATCAGTAGATAGACCGCAGGGACTACAAATAGTGTAAACAGAGTGCCGATGGCGATGCCGGTGGCTATCACCAAACCTATGTTAAAACGCGATACGGCACCGGCACCGGTTGCGAAAATAAGCGGCAAGACACCCAGTACCATGGCGGCGGTCGTCATTAAAATGGGGCGTAACCGGATACCGGCTGCCGTCTCTATCGCTTCACGTTTGGACATGCCTTCTTTTTGCTTGATATTGGCAAATTCGACAATCAGGATGCCATGTTTACTGATTAAGCCCATCAAAGTGACCAAGCCGACTTCGGTATAGATGTTAAGCGTTGCGCCGCCGATACCCAAGGCAATAAATATAAGCGCCCCGGCGATAGACATGGGAACGGAGACCAAAATAATCAGCGGGTCACGGAAGCTTTCAAATTGCGCGGATAACGCCAAAAAAATAATGATTAAAGCAAAGCCAAAAGTAAAAATAAAACCGCTGGACTCATTGACCAGTTGGCGTGACTGCCCGGCGTAGTCTATTGAGTAGCCCGGCGGTAATACTTTTGCGGCGATTTCTTTTAAAGAATTAATTGAATCCCCCAGCGTAACGCCCGGAAAAGGCACGCCGGAAACAACCGCAGCGTTTAATTGCTGAAAGTGATTCAATGATTGCGGTACCGTTTTGGTGCTGATGGTTGCAATGGTGGATAAGGGAACGGAAGCGCCGTTAGCTGCACGAATATAGTAGTTAAGTAACTGATCCGCATTAAGCCGCGAGGTTTGCTGAATCTGGGGAATGACTTTGTAGGATCTACCCGTCATACTAAAATAGTTAACATAACCACCGCCCAGAATAGAGGCCAGAGAGGAGCCGACATCCTGCATACTCAGTCCCAGCAGCGCAGTTTTATTGCGGTCAATTTCCACTTGTGATTGCGGTTTATCGACTTTTAGATCCGTGTCGAGAAAGATAAACATGCCGCTTTTTTGCGCTTCCTGCATAAATTGCTGGGTTACGGTGTTTAATTGGTCAAACGATTCAGTCGTACCGATGACAAATTGCATCGGCAAACCGCTACTGCCAGGCAGTGGCGGTGGTTGAAAGGCGGCGACACGAACACCGGCAATTTCATTCATTTCTTTCTGAATGATCGGTTGCAGTTCAGTGGCCGTTTGTGTCCGCTCATCCCAGGGTTTTAGAACAGTACCTGCGATGGATTGACCGGGCACATTGAGCTGAAACACGTGATCGGTTTCCGTGTGGGTCATAAATTTCTTAAAAACCTGTTCCGCATAAACCAGACGTTGTTGAAGCGTGGCATCCGGCGCTGATGTTGACATGGTGATAATGACGCCTTGATCTTCCTGAGGCGCGAGTTCCCGATTGGAGCTGGTATAAAGAAAGTAAATGCTGGCCAGTATGATGACCGCAAAGGTAGCGGTCACGGGTAAAAAGTTAAGTGAGCCGTGCAATGTGCGTGAATAGACGCGTTGTATTGCAAAAACCTTGCGATCGATAAAGTCGACGATGCGTTCTTCCCAGCCGTTGCGGTTGTGGGTATGTGATTTAAGCAAGCGGGAACACATCATCGGCGACAAAGTCAGCGCCACAATGGCAGAAACGGTTACCGCCGCGACTACTGTAAATGCAAATTCCGAGAACAAGGCGCCGGTCAGTCCGCCTTGAAAGCCGACGGGGACATAAACGGCGATTAACACGATGGTCATGGCGATAATGGGGCCGGTCAGTTCACGCGCTGCCAGCAGTGAAGCCGGAATCGGTTGCATGCCGTCTTCAATATGTCGGTTGACGTTTTCGACGACAATGATGGCATCATCAACGACCAGGCCAATGGCGAGAACCAAGGCCAGCAGCGTTAATAAATTAATGGAAAAACCCAGCATCAACATGATGGTGAAGGTGCCGATCAAAGACAGCGGTATCGCTATCACCGGTATCAGCACTGAACGGGGTGAACCCAAAAAGGCGAACACCACCAAGGTCACAATCACTAACGCTTCGAGCAGGGTATGGATGACTTCATGGATAGAGCTATCAACAAATTTTGTTGAGTCGTAAACGATTTTGGCACTGATGCCTTCCGGCAATTGAGCCTGAATCTCAGGGAAAACTTCACGCACCCGTTCGATCACTTCAAGCAGATTGGCGCTTGAGGCCACTTGCAGCCCAACATAAACGGCCTTGTTACCATCGAAAGAAACGCTGGCTTCGTAATCATCAGCGCCCAACGACACGTTGGCGACATCTTTTAAGCGAATGATCGCGCCATCTTTTTGCTTGATGATTAACTGCTCAAATTCTGCGACGGAATGCAGGCTGGTTGATGCCGTCAGATTGACTTGCACCATTTGACCTTTGGTGGTGCCCAGACCTGCGATAAAGTTGTTTTGGGTCAATGCGGCGCTGACATCGGAGGCGGTGAGTCCGTAAGCTGCCAGTTTGTTGGGGTCTAACCAGGCACGCAGGGAAAAGTTTTTACCGCCCAGTAACTCGGCAGTCTGGATACCTTCGACGGCCTGTAACCTTGGCTGTACCGAACGGATCAAATAATCGGTGATGTTGTTGGCAGGCAATGTTTCGCTGGAAAAGCCGATATACATGGCATCAATGGTTTCACCGATTTTTACACTCAGTACCGGTGTTTGCGATTCTGGCGGTAATTGATTAAGTACGGCATTTACCTTGGCATTGATTTCCGTCAAGGCTTTGTTGGGATCATAATTGAGGCGCAGATTGGCGGTTATCGTACTGACACTGTTCTGGCTGGTCGACGTTATGTAATCGATGCCGTTTGCCTGTGCGATGTTGTTTTCCAACGGCGTGGTGATAAAGCCCGCGATAATGTCCGGATCAGCGCCGTAGTAAGCGGTGGACACGGTGACTATGGCGTTCTCGGTACGCGGATATTGCAATACGGGCAATTCACTGAGTGCCCGCAAACCCAAAACCAACAGCATCATGCTGACTACCGTTGCCAGGATGGGCCGGCGGATAAAAATATCGGTAAAATTCATGGCTGCTTATTGGTCTTTGGGTTGTGGAGTAGCGTCGTTGCTGGGTTGAACGGAATTATCAACAATAACCGGTGAGCCGTTGCGTAGTTTAATCTGCCCGGTAGTCACTATGGTTTCGCCTTCATTAACGCCGGTCAGGATGGCGATTTGGTCACCGCGCGTATCGCCGGTGGTCACAAAGCTTTGTTTGGCAACCAGCTTGGGTTTGCCTGTTTCGTCCTGGCCGTTGGCATCTACCCGATAAACGGTAGAACCGAAGGCGTTAAAGGTGATGGTTGTACGCGGCAGCGTGATATAGCGATGCGCCAGTCCGGTTGCAATATTAACGGTGGCATACATGCCCGGCAGTAGTTTGTGATCAGGGTTATTTAGCGTGGCTCTTACCTGAACATTGCGGGTGTTGATATCAACTTTGGGATTGATGACGGTAATGTCGCCGGTAAAGGTTTGCGCGGGATAAGCGTCCGTTTTAAGGGTTACTTTTTGGCTGATTTTCAGTGCTTCCAAGGCTTGCTGTGGCAGAAAAAAGTCCACAAATACAGTGTCCAGTGCCTGTAATGTGCTGATTGCGGTGCCTGCCTCAAGATATTGACCCACATCCACCAGTCGAATACCCAAGCGACCGGTAAAGGGCGCAAGAATAAGCTTTTTGTCGACCAGTGCCTGTTGTTGGCCAACATTGGCAATAGCCACATCAAGGTTCGCTTTGTCTATGTCCAGCGTTTGCTTGCTGATGGCATTGACGCTAAATTGTGCCTGGTTACGACTGTAAGTGATTCGCGCCAGTTGTGCAGTCGCTTTTATCGATTCCAGTTTGGCAATCTCGTCATAGGCGCGTAGTTGTAATAAAGGCGTCCCCACCTTTACATTATCACCTTGTTTGAAGTAGATTTTTTCTACAATCCCCGCTACCTCGGCGCTCATGTTGGCACCCTGAACGGCTTGCAGGCTGCCGACCGCTTCCAGTTTTGGCGACCATTCCAGAGAGTTGGCGGTGATGGTGGAAACGGTTTGCAGCGGCACACCTTGAGACGACATATATTCTTTGATCATGCGCCCCTTGAAGCTAATGAAACCAAAAATACCGCCAAGTATTAGGCCGACGACGATGAGCATAATGATCATACGTTTAATCATTTTTTGTTCCTGCCTGGATTTTGTTCAAACATAAGTTTTTAAAAGGGTTAAAGGTTAAATATCCAAGATTGAAAGCGGAAAAGGTCGGGCTCTTTTGCCTTGATACCTTGAGCCTTGTCACTGTTGATTTTTTTCTGTTGCTCAGCCAACATACCTGCAGATAAATTCGGACGGTTCCACCAGCCGCCGCCCAGTGCCTGAAACAAGGCGGCGGTGTCGGCATAGCGCCGGGTTTGCGCAACTATCTGGGTAATACGTGTTTGGTGGTAATTGCGCTCCGAAATAAGTAGCGGCAGATAACTGATAGCGCCGATTTTGTATTGTATTTGTGCCAGTTCCAGGCTATCAAACGCCGCTTTTACGGCAGCATCTTGTGTCTTCAATCCGTCGGCGTCGAACTCCAGTGCGCTCATGGTATCGGCGACGCTTTGGAAGGCCAGCAACACCGTGCTCCGGTATTGAGCTGCGGACTGTTCGTAAGCCGCTAGCGCCGCACGTCGTTGGTGGATAAGTCCGCCGCCATGAAAAACCGGCTGCAACAGATTGCCGCCAACACTCCAGATGGCGCTGCCAGGAACAAATAAATCACCTATCCGGGTAGCGATGCTACCGACATTGGCATTGATGGTAAAGTCAGGGAGCAGGTGGGCGGTAGCGATGCCGATTTGTGCGCTGGCGACATGTAGCAGGGCTTCCTGTGCACGCACATCAGGGCGTTGTTGTACCAGTTTGGAGGGCAAGCTGAGCGGTAATTCCTCGGGCAGATGCAAATCGGAGAGATTGAATTGAGCGGCCAGTTCAGTACTGGGCAGTTCGCCGGTTAATACCGCCAAACGATGGCGGTTTTGAGCCAGTTGCCGCTCCAACGGCGGCAAGGTTGTTCGCGTCTGTTCCAGTGTGGTTTGCTGTAACAAGACATCGACTTTTGATGCGCCCCCCAATTCAAACTGTTGCTTGACCAGTTCAAGTCCCTTGGCTTGAGCACTTATGATTTCTTGCGTCGCACTAATCTGGGCTCTTAAAGAGGCTTCTTGAATCGCGGTGGTAACGACATTTGACGCCAGTGTCAGGAAAGTTCCCTCCAGTTGGAAACGCTGATAGTCTGCTTGAGCCTCAAAGCCTTCGATCTGCCTTCGAATGGCACCGAAAGCGTCCAGCGTGTAGGCAACCTGAACCGATGCGGTTGAGAGGTTGTAAGCAGGTGCCTGAAAACCAGGAGAGCCAAATTGTGCGCCGGAAATTTTTTGGCGTTTGGTTGAAAAACCTGCGTCCAAGGCCGGGAATAAAGAGCTCTGCTGAACAGAAGCATTTTCTTGGGCTTCAATTAATGCCGATGAAGCGGCCTGTAAATCAGGATTATGCTTCATTGCCTGTTCAATGAGCTTGGTTAAGGGCGGCGAACGAAATAAGGTCCACCATTGCCCCTGAATATCTTTTCCCAGTGCCAACGATTGCGCCGCACCTGACTCTGACGAGGTTGTAGTTATACGGTCTGACGCTTTGTCAGTCGTGTAACTTTGGGTGTCCGGGCTTGGAGGACTGGTAAAGTCAGGTCCCAACATGCAACCGGAAATCAAGAACGGTATTGCCGCAATTGAAAGCGGGGCTGCCCGGAGCTTAAGTTTGTTTATTGATAAAATGAAGGGTGACAGGCTGACTATCTTTTTCATGCTGTCTTTGCCTTGAAACTGTTTAATAATAAAGTGGTGATATGCGCGGCAATCACTTCAGGCATTTCGTGTTCGGGTTTCCAGCCGGGAAAATGTTTGAGTAAGGGCTGATACTCAATATAATATTTGGCCAACCCCATAACAGACGTTGCCAGCAGGTGGGCATCTTGTTCAGGTGCCAACTCTGCCGCCAGTTGCATTAATAAACAAAACTGGCTGCTAAAAACACCTTGCGCCAGTAACTGCATTCTTTCCGGATCGGCTTCCAAAATTTCACGTTGCATCAGACGATGGAAGTCGCGGTCTTCCAGCATCACATCGATGAATGCGCGAATAAACCGGGCCAATTTTTCTTCAGCGGAGCAGTCAGATTCCCACACTTGGTCAAAAGCCTGTGCTTTGCCTGAAAAAGCAAAGCGAACCGCTTCGAGATACAGCGTATTTTTATCGGGAAAATGATGGTAAATTGCCGCAACGCTTAAATCAACCGCCACAGCCAACTGCCTCATGGATAAACCCGAGTAGCCTTTTTGCGCGAACAAAGCAATCGCTGTACTTAAAATTTTTTCTTTTGAGCTCAAAGTAAATACCTAACAAACGTTCAGTAGGGTCATGTTATCGGAGAAATCGGCCATTGGCAATTTTTTAATTCACCTGTTAATTCACCACGAAGACATTACCGGTTTTTAATTCACCACGAAGACACGAAGAACACGAAGAAAGAAAACTTCATCCCTTCGTGTCCTTCGTGTCTTCGTGGTGATAATCTTTTAAAAAAGATACCGGAACGCCACAAAATTTTATGAATGCATCCTGATAGATTACAATGTCGGGCATTATCCTATTACCGGACAGATAACAGGCTGATACACTGTTTTTATCAAACCCGCTTCGGGTTACGTTGAATTAAACCAAATTTAAGCAAATGAAAAAATTAAGATGTGCTGTTATCGGAACCGGTTATTTAGGCAAATTTCATGCTGAAAAATACGCCTCCTTGCCGGATTGTGAATTGGTGGCTGTGGTTGATATTAACGAAGATGCCGCAAAAGCGGTAGCGGACAAGCATGGCGCAAAAGCCTTAACCGATTATCAAGCCTTGCTGGGTGAGGTTGATGCCGTCAGTATTGTTGTGCCGACGACCTTGCATCACACGGTTTCAAAAGACTTTCTTAATGCAGGCGTTCATGTTCTGGTTGAAAAGCCGATTACGGTGACGGTTGCCGAAGCGGATGAATTAATAGCCATTGCCAAGGCGAAGCGTTTGATTTTACAGGTGGGACATTTGGAGCGTTTTAATCCGGCCGTGTTGGGTTTGGATAAAGATGAAAAACCCTTGTTTATTGAATCGCATCGTTTATCGCCTTTTAATCCCCGCGCCAATGATGTGAGTGTTGTGCTGGATTTAATGATTCATGATATTGATATTATTTTGGCTTTGGTCGATTCAGAAGTCGAGCGTATTGATGCCAGTGGTACCGCCGTTCTGACCCAAGGTACGGACATTGCCAATGCCCGGCTGTTATTTAAAAATGGCTGTGTGGCGAATGTAACGGCCAGCCGGATTAGCATGAAGATGGAACGCAAAATGCGGTTGTTTAGACCGAGTTCTTACATTTCTGTTGATTTTCAAAATCGGGTTTTGACCAAATACCGTACCGGTGAAAAAGAAATGTTCCCCGGTATTCCTGAAATCGTTACGGAAGAATCTGTTTTTGAGGGTGGCGATGCACTGCTTGAAGAAATCAAACATTTCGTCAACTGCATCCAAACCGGTGAAAATCCCCTGGTTTCCGGTGAAGCAGGACGGCGGGCACTGGCAACCGCCATACAAATTACCCGATTATTAGGGGATAAGTAGGTATTAAGGTGCAAGGTGCAAGGTGCAAGGTGCAAGGTGCAAGGTTAAAGCTAATCTCCATAATGGTCGATCTTTGCCTTGCACCTTATTGCATAGTTACAGAGTGGCTTAGAAGTAAGGCAACATAAAGCTCCCTCTCCCTCCGGGAGAGGGCTGGGGTGAGGGTGGTCGAATGTCGCTTTATTTTTACATGGCTCTATACACAATTTTCACTCTTGGGAATGCGCATGAAATAACTTCGGCATCTTGCTCCCTCTCCCACCGGGAGAGGGTTGGGGTGAGGGGATATAAAGGCTCAAGTTATTTCATGCACGTTCCTTAGAAACGCGTTTCTACACACATAAATAAAAGGCAACAACATGATACCGATGGTAAACCTCAAAGCTCAATACGCAGAAATCAAAGAAGAAGTTGAGCGGGGACTGGCTGAAACAATAGAAAACTGCTCTTTTATTCTAGGTCCTAATGTACAGGCATTCGAAAAAGAAACGGCCGAGTATTTGGGCGTTAAACATGCCATTGGTGTGGCTTCAGGAACTGATGCCTTGCATTTGGCACTCATTGCCGAAGGTATAGGTGCCGGTGATGAAGTGATTACCACCGCTTTTACTTTTATTGCGACAGCCGAAGCCATTAAATATGTCGGTGCCATTCCTGTTTTTGTGGATATAGATCCCAGAACTTTTAATATTTCACCGTTCGCTATAGAACAAGCCATTACCCCAAAAACCAAAGCCGTTATGCCGGTGCATTTGTTTGGTCAACCGGCGGACATGACTGAAATTTTACAACTTTGTGAAGACAATAATTTAAAGCTGATTGAAGATGCTTGCCAGTCCTTTGGCGCTCGCATTAATGGCAAACAAACCGGTGCGATAGGTCATGCCGGGGGCTACAGCTTTTTTCCCAGTAAAAATCTGGGCGCTTTCGGGGATGGCGGTTTGGTCGTTACCAACTCGGATGAAACTGCTGCAAAAATTAAACAGTTGCGCAATCATGGTTCGGATGTGCGTTATTATCATGATGTGATTGGTTATAACAGTCGTCTTGATGAAATGCAGGCGGTTATCTTGCGAGCCAAATTAAAACGTATTGATCAATACAATCAGGCGCGTCGACATGTTGCGCACCTGTATTCAGAACTGATGGCGGATTTACCGCTGGTTACCCCGTATGAAGATGGTTTGGGCGAGCATGTTTATCATCAATACACCTTATTATCGGATCGTCGCGATGACATTTTAAAAGCCTTGCAAGACCAGCAAATCGGCTGTGCGGTTTATTATCCGGTACCTTTGCATCAACAAAATGTGTTTAAAGAAGAATGTGCGGGGGTAAGTCTGCCCGTTACCGAAGCGGTTTCGGCGACTTGTTTTTCCTTGCCGATTTGCCCGTTTCTTGACGATGATACGATCAGGGAAATTGTGGCTATTATTCGGGGTGTTTTGACAGCGTAGTTGGTTATCCGGGGGGATTTATGGTTGATAGGTATAAAGGCAAATATAGAATACCTTCTGCCCGATTGAAAAACTGGGACTATGACTCGAATGCCCCTTATTTTGTAACCATTTGTACGGATAATAAAATCTGTTTTTTCGGCAATGTTAAAGAAGAAAAAATGTACTTGTCGGATTTGGGGCAGTTGGCAAATAAATATTGGTTGGAAATAGAAAATAAATTTCCATTTGTCGTTTTAGACCATTTTGTTGTCATGCCGAATTATATGCATGGAATAATAAATATTGATAAACCCCTTTCAGATGGTAGAGACGCGATTTATCGCGTCTCAAATATTGCTGACAATCCAGACGCAGACAATTCCGACGCGGACGACAATACAGACGCGATAAATCCAGACGCGATAAATCGCGTCTCTACGGTCAGAAAAATTGGAGGAGTTACGGGGAATAATAACCCAATGTTGCATGAAAATTTGTCTCGTTTTATGAACTGGTATAAAGGTAGGTGTACTTTTGAAATGAGAACAATTAATACAAAATTTTCCTGGCAGCCACGTTTTCATGAACATGTTATTCGTAACGAAGAAGCCTATTTAAAAATCGCTGAATACATTCAAAATAACCCATTACGATGGCAAGAAGATAAATATTATGTGTCAATTTAACATCAAATTAATGAATAGCGAAGTGCGTGTTAAGCGATGAAATTCAACGGTTGAAAAATGTCGCAATTACTGAAAAATAAGCAGTTAGTTAAGCTTACCAAATTGATAAGGAAGACACAGTGACTCATTCAAATGGACAAATTACTATTTATCCATCTACGGATGGTTCGATAGCGACAGAAGTTAGGCTGGAAGGCGAAACAGTTTGGTTATCGCAAAAACAGATGGCGGAATTGTTTGATAAAGATGTTCGCACAGTTAATGAACACATTCTCAATGTCTTTGAAGCGGGTGAACTGATCAGAGAAACAACTGTCCGGAATTTCCGGATAGTTCGCCAAGAAGGTCAGCGGCAAGTTAAGCGCGAGATTGAACACTACAATTTAGATGTGATTATCTCCATCGGCTATCGTGTTAACTCCAAAAAAGGCACCCAATTTCGTATCTGGGCAAGCAACATTCTTAAACAATACCTGATCCAAGGCTATGCTCTTAACGAACAGAAGCTCCAGGCAGAAAAAGACAAGCTGACAAATTTAAGGCAGGCAATTGCTTTGTCTTCCCGCTTGCTTCACAACAAAGAGCTATCAGGCAGCGAAGCGCAAGGCATCTTGTCGATACTGGAAAAATACAGCCATGCCTTAACGGTGTTGGATGATTACGACCACCAACGTTTGCAAATTGAAGGCACGCAGGTTTTAGCGCATCCTAAAATCAATTACGAAGAAGCCATCGGACAAATACGACTTTGGCGTGATAAAGAAAATCTGGGTAGTTTGTTTGGTAATGAAAAAGACGATTCTTTTAAAGGCTCATTAGCGACAATTTACCAAACTTTTGGCGAAGCCGAACTTTATCCCAGTATCGAAGAAAAAGCCGCCAATCTGCTGTATTTTATTGTTAAAAACCACTCGTTTACTGACGGTAACAAACGTATCGCCGCCGCTATTTTTGCCTGGTTTTTAGAACGCCACCAGTATTTGTATAACGCCAGTGGTGAAAAACGCATTGCTGATAATGCGCTGGTTGCGTTTACCTTGCTGATTGCCGAAAGCAAACCTGATGAAAAGGAAACTATCGTTAAAGTCATTATTAATTTAATCAATGGTAAAAATTGAATGTCACGCCTAACTGAATCTGCGATTGAAGCTTTCGCTAAGCTGTTTGAATTCTTGGGCTATGACACTATTTACGCCCCCGATGGTGAGCATCCAGAACGATCACGTTATGATGAGGTTATCTTAAGTGAAAGATTAAGCGCCGCAGTACGACGTATCAATCCAATCGTGCCGCATTCAGCTTTACAGGAAGCAGTTAAAGAGGTCGAACGTCTTCATTCGCCTGAATTGTTGGTTAATACTTGTCAAACAACTATTACGGCTATCCGCCTGATATGCAATTACTTGCCACTGAAACTGTGCTTAAGCAAGCTGAAATGATTGCCAATGAATTGGCTATTAATTAGTTTATAGACCAAGGAAACCTATCCATGCCTCAACAAAAAAAATCGATAACTATAATGTTTAGTGCCGGAGAATCTTCCGGTGATCAACACGCTGCCAATATGTTTTTGGAGTTGAAAAAACAGCAGCCGAACCTTAAAGGCTTTGGTATGGGTGGTGCAAAAATGGCGCAGGCGGGTATCGATATTCGCTATGACTCAGGTGCTATCAGCGTTATCGGAGTGGTTGAAGTGCTCAAGCACTACGGTGAAATTCGCAGGGCGTTAAAACTGATGCAACAGTTGGTTGCAACAGAACGACCTGATTTACTGGTATGTGTGGATTATAAAGAGTTTAATCTTAAATTGGCGCGTTTTGCCAAGCAGCGCGGTATTAAAGTGTTGTTTTATGTAAGTCCACAAGTGTGGGCATGGCGACCGGGCAGGGTAAAAACCTATGGCAAGGCGATTGATATGATGGCGGTGATATTTCCATTTGAAACCGCTTATTATGATGCCGAGAACGTGCCGGTACGTTATGTGGGTCATCCTTCGGTTGATAAAGTTCATCCTCTGCATAGCCGGGCTGAAGATCTGGTTCATTTTGGCTTGGATGAAAATAAACCGGTGGTTGGATTGCTGCCCGGTAGTCGCGCCAATGAAATTAACCGGATGTTACCCGTGATGTTGGCTGCGGCTGAAAAGATACATGCCAATTTGCCGGATAGCCAGTTTATATTGCCCCAAGCGGATTCAATCAGTGATGACTTGCTTGATCAATACTTGCGTTTGTCTCCGCTCAAAATAACCGTGATAAAAAATCAACCTTATGACGTTATTCAATGCTGCGATGCGGTGATGACAACCTCAGGAACCGCAACCCTGGAAATTGCCTTGCTGACGGTGCCTATGGTTATTGCTTACAAGCTCTCTACAATCACTTACTGGTTGGGACGCTGGTTGGTTAATACGCCTTTTATAGGTTTGCCGAATATTGTCCTGGGCAAAGGCTTTGTCAAAGAACTTATTCAACATGAAGCGACAGCCGACAACTTGGCTGAAGAAGTTAACAAAATTTTGACGGATAAGGCTTATGCGGATCAAATGCGTGCCAATTTGATTCTGGTAAAGCAGCAGTTAGGGCAGGGCGGTGGTTCTAAAAATATGGCAGAACTGGCTTTGGAGATGTTGGGGTGAGGTTAAAGGTTCAAGGCTAAAGGCTAAAGGTTGTAGGTTGTAGGTTGTAGGGTGCGCATCGCGCACCTATAAGTTTGTCGTAATGTTAAACTTGGATAAGAAACGTAAGGTATTGCGTAATTAAATAGCCTTCATTAACGGTTATTGTGGTTAAATATTAATCATGCCTTTCCGCAAAACCAAAACTTAAAACGGTCATGATTATTTCCCGAAAACAGCTTGTTACGTTATTTCTATTGACCGGCATTACCAGTGTCATCCTGCTTAATAGAGAGATAGACACTCCCGTCTTGCAGGCGACTGAATCCACCCAAGCACAGAGTACAGACCCGCACCCAGCGGTTGCCAGTAAGTTTAAATCAGTTTCAGTCTTCCCGGCAAAAAATGATAGCACCGTTATAACAACCCGGGATAGCCTCAAGACTGAAGTGCAGGAAGACGACCCCGCGCAGCCTGCCAAGACTCATGAACTCATTAATAGTCAACAAAAAGAAGAGCGGGTTGCCGCCATCCAACAATTAGGAGCCTATCCAGACCAGGCCTCCGAAACATTACTGACGCAAATGCTGACAACTGATCAAGAACCCAGTGTGCGTAATGCCGCGGCACTTAGCTTGGGGATAATTGATACCCCGGAAGACTCAACCCTCCATGCTCTCATTGACGCCTTGGAAGATGAGTCTGAAGCCGTTCGTTTCACCGCCTTGGCAACCCTTGAAAATTATATACTGCAAGAAGACGAACATTCAGAAAAAGCCACCGCCATTAAGTTCGCATTAGAAACCAAAGCCTTAAGTACCCCGGATTCCAGTGCTATAAAAGAAGCTATCAAGGAAGTTCTTTATTTATAAAGCCGGAGTGCAACCGCTTCAGCTGTTGCCTGTAAAACAGGTGTAGGCCGGAATAAGACCACCCAAGCCTGTCCTGAGCTTGTCGAAGGGCGTAGCGCGTGGTGGCATTTCCGGGACACTCGAATCGGATGGATGCCGGAAACGCTTATTCTCACTTGCGCTCGAAAAGCCTTATTCCGGCCTTGTCGATATGCATGGGGTAAATACACCAGTTTATCAACGATCTATAAAATCAAAGTAAGAAAAATTGTATCGAATTATAGGCAAAAAAACCTGGAGAGTATCCAGGTTTTTTTTGAATGGCTTTTTTGGAAAATTAATTAGTAATCTTTTTTCTGCGACCGAATGTTAGTAATCCCAGTCCACTCGCAAACAACCAAACTGCTGCGGGTACGGGTACTGAAGAAACAGCGGATGAGGAATGGATGAAATTGTTAAATGTATCTGGTACAGACATGGTGCTTTGCAGCATTAACCCCCCATAAATATCATTATAGACATTAAAATAATCGCCAGAAACGGTGTTTTTGAAACCAATTCCATTACTATTCCAACCTCCGGTAGTGGCAGATAGTGTGGTAGGGGCAAACCGATTGTCATTTGAAAATTCATCTGGGGCAAGCAGTGTAAGGGCAGTTGTATCAGTTGTACCATCGGTAACAGCTGTGCCATTGAAGTTGGTAATGACAGTAGTAACCGTGTCATCGGCGGTAAAATTTAAATTAAAGTGCATGCCATTGCCATCGAATTGCTCGTTGTAATTGAACAACGCTGCATTTGCAGAAATGGCAGATACTAAGATAGCAACAGTGGCTATAACGCGAAGCAAAGATTTTTTCATAAAAGTAACGCCAAAAATAAAATAAATAGAAGAAATAGCGTAATTATTCAGTGCTCTTCTCTTTTAAAAAGACTACAAGTGAACAGCTACGAGGTTAGATTCTACCTTTTCACCTAACTAAATCAATAAAAATATAAAAAACAATAATTACGATATGTTAAATAATCTAATAATGAGTCGTTGGGTTTTAAAAATCGTATTCACCACGAAGACACCAAGAACACGAAGAAAAAATGACAAAAACTTCGTGCTGCCCTTGTTCCCTCGCTGCGCGTTACTGCCGTTAAGATAATTATTCAGTCCCCTTCTTTGAAAAAGTATCCTTGATGCCTTATTTTCAACCGCAGTCGCTTTTTATGCGGTGTTTAATAATGTACAGAATTATGGAGTCACCTGGGATCGTCTCATGTAAAATTCTTTTAAATTATGATGTTATAAATTAAATTCACAAGCTTTTTTTATTCTACAGAATCCTGTTTTTCACAGATGCCGTAAAGCCTTATAAAACAGGCGCTGATATTATTACTCATTCGGCTCTTCGATTACCTTGCAATTATTGCTTTGCCTTCGTAGGGTCGGGTTTGCAGTCACATTTTCGTATTTTTAGCTCTATTCGACATAAAGCCCAAATACTTTAGTAACCGCTTGTCACAAGCCATTCAGTGTTAACAAAAATAGTCCCGTCCATCGAAGAAACTTAGGCTCTATGCCTTATGCAGCGCCACATAAGCGTTCTAGCAGTAACAAAACACACTTATTAACGGCACTTTAATTCATATTTTTATAACACATTTTTGCACATTGTTAGGTTCAGTTGCAGATTTTAAATTTGCATTTAGTAGCGAATTTAGTTATTTTATCGTACATCACAAGTTTTTCTTTCGGTTTGCTAGGTAAGCGATGCCTTTTACAGGACTAGCTGCATGACGTTTTTTAGATAAATATTTGGTATTAACGTAATGACAACTTACCTTTTAAAAACACTGGATATTGCTTTATCTTGGCTGCGTCAAGCTGAAAATCAGGAGCTGTATTGTTACTTTAAGGCACTATCAACACGTAAGCCGCATAGCGTTAAAGCGGTTTTTTTATGCGTGTTACTTTTAAAAAACTAAGGAAGTAAAGAAATGATGGAATTTAAAAAAACGGCAATGGTGGCTTTACTGGCTGGACTGGGCTTCACTGAAGTGTCACAGGCGGAATTATCGGCGCGTGGCTCCGATATGGTGTATGACGATGTAAATGACATTACCTGGGCAGCCGATGCCAACTTGTTTCAAACCCAAGCGGCGGCTGATGGTGCTTTGGTAAGCAAAATTATCGCTGCTAACAGCGTAGTTATTGATGGAGTTAGTTATAGCGGAGTTATCCAAGATACCGCCAATACTTATGATGACCCTAACAATCCTGGTATCCATACATTGACCGCCGCTGACTTTGACACCAGCACGGGTATGATGACCTGGTTTGGCGCACAAGCTTGGATTAATAGCTTAAATGTGGGCGGATACAGTGGCTGGAGATTATCCACTACACCAACAGAAGATACAGGATACGTTAACACCAGCGAACTGGGTGGTTTGTTTTACGATCAATTGGGTGGCACTCAGCAGGAGGCCATTACCGATTTTCATAATAGTAACTATGCTATGTTCACTAACGTCCAAGCCGATCAGTACGTGGGTAGTGAGTCGTCCAATCCTGACATGGCATTGGTGTTCAATACCAACGTTGGCAAGCAATACACCCAAACCAAGTATAGTCTCGCCTTCTACGCATGGGTTGTTCACGCGGGCGATGTTGCCAGCACTCCTACAGTGAGCGTCATCAGTCCAGCTAGTGGCGTCACGGCAGGTGGTGCGACGGTGACTCTAACAGGTACCAATTTCACAGGTGCGACGGCGGTTAGTATAGGTGGCATTGCGGCGACCAATATCACCTATATTTCTTCAACATCCCTGACTGCCACCACACCCGCACATGTTGCCGGAACTGCAAGTGTGTCGGTAGGCACCAACGCGGCTAATTCGCTTTTTACCTATTATGCCACTCCTACTGTAAGCGCCATTAGCCCGGCTTATGGCGTCACGGCAGGGGGTACGGTGGTGACTCTAACAGGTACCAGTTTCACGGGCGCGACGGCGGTTAGTATGGGTGGCATCTCGGCCACTAATGTCACTGTGCTATCTGATACGTCCCTGACTGCCACCACACCCGCACATTTTGCCGGAGCCGCAAGTGTGTCGGTAACCTCGCCAGGTGGTGCCAACGAGGCCAATTCATTTTTTAATTACACCAACGGCGGCCCCGGTGTGACTTTAACCACCGGCACAGCAGGTGTAGGTGCCCTCTGGCAAATGCTGGCCTTGCCTTGCGTACCTGCCACGGGCACGGGTACGATAGCGGGTGTGTTGGGTACCGGTACTTCGTCCAATCTAAGCACTGCCAATTATGCATCATCCTCATTATTACTCGGCTGGATCATTGAAGATAGAACCGTGGGCGCAGTACCGGCTTATCGGGCTTTATTAACCAGTAATTTACCGCTGAGTGTCGGTACCGGTTACTGGCTTAAAAGCTATCAGGCACCTACCAACGGTAAGTTAACCATGGAATGTACAACAACGCCCACCGATGTTACTCAAGCGCAGGGCTGTTATTCTGCCAATGGCTGTAAAGCCATCACCGTCACCACCTATAAAGCGGGCGCCAATCGCTACAATCTGGTCGGTAATCCGTTTGCCTACCCGATTGATTGGTCGACCGTACGCATCCGGGTGGATGGTTTGGCATCAACATTGACCCCCAGTGCTGCCTATAGCGCAGGCTATATCGATAATACCGTTAATATTTGGAATGGCACGACCTATGATGCGTTTACGGATGTGGCACCTTATCCCAGTACGCCCAATTTGCAATACTTTAAGTCGTTCTGGATCAATGTGTTACCGGGGGCGTTTGGCCATACCATTGAATTGCTGATTCCGGCTGAGCAATCGACCCTGAGTCGCAATCAAGCACTACCGGCAAATCGTGAGCAACTGGCCACGGTAGCGATGCCGTGGTATCTGGGTTGGCTGGATTGGGTGGTGTCACCGGCTGCCGCAGCGCCGACACCTGCTGTCAGCAATCATGTTAACCCGCAGATTCTGGCGAATCCTGCTGATTGGTATATCCGTTTAAAAGTCAATAACCTGGTGACCGGCTGGAAAGATCGCGGCGCTCTGTTGGGGCAGTTAAGCGATGCCAAAACAGGCTTCGATGCTCATGATGTCGCCAAGATGGCACCTTTCAGCACACCGTATTTGACGCTGGTTTTTCCGCATCCAGAATGGGGAACCAAAGCCGCTGATTATGCCAGTGATTTTCATCCTGTTGACCTTAATGCCCATAGCTGGAGTTTTGAAGTGCGTGCCAATCCGGTCGGCAGCAAAGTTTTTCTGAGCTGGGAAGGTAGTCCGGCGCTGTTAAAACGCTCACGACTTATTGACGTGGCAACCGGCAAGATCATTCTACCCACTGATCCCCTCTGGGCTATGAAAGGCTATCCGATTACCCTCAAGTCTGCCGTACAAAGCTATATCTGGAAAGTTTTGGCACCATGACAGGTTAATAAATCGCTCCTACCCCCCCTTTTTTTTCAAAGGGGGGGCTGAATAGTTAAACCAACATTACTTAAATCGAGACTCTAGCAATGAATACTAAACCGACCACTGATTCTATCGACACCCAACGCCGTAATATCACCAAATTGGCGCTCTGGACACCACCGGTAATGATGACCCTGATGCTGTCAAAACGCGCTTCAGCTGATTCGAGTTCGAGCGTAGATACTTTATCAGGACCACCCGCAGACACTTGGGGGTCGACACCACCGGCCTCATCCACTAGTACAACAGGATCATTAGGAGGAGCGACCTCTACATATTAAAAACGTTAAAGCTCATTGATTCAATAATGCTCTATAAAATCTGACATGCTATTACACACGACTCTCGGTACCAGCCACGTGCTGGCACACAGCGGCGGCGACAGATTACATTTGCTGAATGCCAGTGCTGCTGAACTGTGGCAACTGCATCAAGTGAGTGATGACAAGGTCGCCGCACACTCTTTAATCCAAAAGCTGATCGTTGATTATGGTCTGTCCAAGGCGGCCGCCAGTAGCCAAGTCGAGGAACTGCTTTTACACTGGCGTCAAAGCGGGCTTTTGGCGGATAGTCTTGAGCGGCTCCCTGACACCTTGGCACAAGCTTGTGATTGGGTTATTGCGCCGCCTTTTCCGGCTACGGCTCGGTCAATGACCTTGACGGTCAGATTGGCCGGTCTGTGTTGTGGGGTGGTTGTTGAAGACGCGCAACTGACAGAGCGGCTTAAGGTTCTGTTGAGTTCGGTGCTTACCAGCCCGGAGCCATTGGCGCATCAGCTGGTTTTAACGGGTACTGCAATTCAGTGGCAGCTTAGTGTCAACGAGCAGTTTGAGTCGACGGGGCAGGGGCTTGAAAATGCACTGACCAGTGTGTTGCATACGCTGATTAATCTGGCTTGCCAGGCCGAAGAACGGCTATTGGTGATTCATGGCGCGGGACTCAGGCTTGCCAATGGCCGAGGTTTACTGTTGATTGCACCGGGTGGTTCGGGCAAAACGACCTTGGCGACGGCGCTTAATGCCCAGGGTTATGCGCTACTCAGTGATGATGTGGTGCCGGTTAACCTTGCCGGCGAGTTGTTGGGGTTGGGCACACCGATCTGTCTTAAGAGCGGCAGTTGGTCGGTACTGGCTGCGCTGCGGCCGGACATTGCCAGCACGCAAAGCGTTGAGCGTTTTGACCAAACCGTGCGCTATCTGCCACCGCTAGGCGATGGCCTCGCCTGCCCAATTCCTCTGGGTTTATTGTTATTTCCCCGCTACCAGCCGGGCAGTGTGCCGCACTGCCAAGCGTTGAGTCCGGAGGAAGCCTTACAACACATCATTGAGGCCGAGGCGGTTATCCGCAACCTGACCCAAGCCAAACTTGACGCCTTGGCAAGCTGGGTCAGCTCAGTACCTGCTTATGCGTTATGTTATCCTGATCTTGACAGTGCTTTGGCCTTAGTCCGGCAACAGGTTGATAAGCTGTCACAACCGGAAACCCTATTATGAACTTTGCACTTCCCTCCGTGATCCGTCAGTTTTGGCATGACCGTTCAGCGTCTGCCCTGCACCGCGCAACGAACCTGTCTTTGTTAGGCGAGTGTCTGGCGGTGGGCGACGCTTACGCGCCTGATCTGCCGGAACGGCTCGCTGCGGCGACGGTAGATTGGCAAGGTCTCAGTTGGTTGGCCGGCTCTTGTTTGGTGACACCCTCACTGGCAGGTGCCTTGCAACGCAAGGGTTTGTTTGACCGATTGCCTGAAGAGGTGCAAGACTATTTGCACACCTTACAAAGCCTCAACCGCGAGCGCAACCAAACGTTGCGGGAACAATTGGTCATCATCACCGAGGCGCTTAACCGTATCGGCATTCAACCGGTGTTATTGAAAGGGGCGATTACCTTGACTTCGGGGCAGTATCCGGGCGCTGAAGATCGGGTGATAGGTGATCTTGATTTGCTGGTGCCTGATCAACACATGGAGGCTGCCACTGCGGCGCTTATTTGTTTGGGCTATCGAGTAGACGATAAGGATTCACAATGGGTACTGCCGAGTCACTATCAACAATATCATCATCACGGCTGCCCTTTGCTGCATCCTGCTTTACCGGTCAAAGTTGAACTACACCGCCGTATTCAGTTCCATCAAGGCGATGATGCCAGATTGCGCCAACAACTGATAACCGTGCCTTTTAGCTTTGACGAAGGTTCAATGGTGCTTATTCCCGATGTGGCCACCCGATTGCTACATAATATGCTGCATTGCCAAATAAGTGACGGGCAACGGCTTAAGAAAGTGCTTAACCTTCGTCAACTTCTGGAGTTTGCGGCCTTAGCCCAACACGAGGCAACCTCGTTCGATACTAACCGTCTGCTCAACAGGCTACGTCCACAGCGCCAAGCAATTCTTGCCGAATACTGGGCCCAAGCAGAGCACTGGTTAAAGACTCCTTATCCGGACACTTTGGCTCGTTCGCGGTATCAAGCACGACAACTCTGGTTACTTGAATGGGTAGCGACGCAACCAGGTTGGCATCGACTGTTTACTTGTTTTGACTTGCTGAGTCGACTGCCGGGACGTCTACCTAATTTATTCATAAAGCTGTGGGTTATGCCGGGCTATTTTCCGGTTAAGATTAGAGAGGTATTGAAAGGCCTGTCATTCTGAACGCTACTTTGAGCCTGGAATTTATGTTGTCCACTCAATTTTCAAGTTTTTAATTCTTGATTTCGGGGGATTCAGTGATAACAAGCATTAGGCGTAGGCTTGAATAAGACCACCCAAGCCTGTCCTGAGCTTGTCGAAGGGCGTAGCGCGTGGTGGCATTTCCGGGACACTCGAATCGGATGGATGCCGGAAACGCTTATTCTCGCTTGCGCTCGAAAAGCCTTATTCCGGCCTTGTCGATATGCATGGGGTAAATACATCAGTTTATCAACGATCTATAAAATCAAAGTAAGAAAACTTGTATCGAATTATAGGCAAAAAAAACCTGGAGAGTATCCAGGTTTTTTTGAATGGCTTTTTTTGGAAAATTAATGGGACATCTTTTTTCTGCGACCGACTGTTAGTAATCCCAAACCACTTGCAAACAACCAAGCTGCGGCGGGTACGGGTACTGAAGAAACAGCGGATGAGGAATAGCTGAAATTGTTAAATGTATATTCATACATGGAGCTAATCAGGCTTAACCCTTGGAAAAGGTCATTATAGACAGTAAAATATTCGCCAGAAACGGTGTTTTTGAAACCAATTCCATCACTATTCCAACCTCCGGTAGTGGCAGATAGTGTCGTAGGGGCAAACAGATTGTCATTTGAATATTCACCGGGGGCAAGCAGTGTAAGGACGGCTGTATCAGCGGTACCGTTGAAGTTGGTAATAACTGTAGGAACCGTGTCATCGGCGGTAAAATTTAAATTAAAGTGCATGCCATTGCCATCAAATTGCTCGTTGTAATTGAACAACGCTGCATTTGCAGAAATGGCAGGCGCCAACACAGCGACAGCGGCTATAACGCGAAGCAAAGATTTTTTCATAAAAGTAACGCCAAAAATAGAATAAATAAAATAAATAGCGTAATTATTCAGTATTCTCCTCTTTTAAAAAGAGTGCAAATGAATAACTACGAAGCTAGATTCTACCTTTCCACCTAACTAAATCAATAAAAATATAAAAAATAATAATTATGAGATGTTAAATAATCTAATAATTAGTCGTTGGATTTTAAAAATCTTATTCACCCATTGTTCCAGTCTATCTGCCATCAGACTGCCAACATGATTATATTAAATACCATCAAATGCTAACCAGTCTTAGCAAAAGCCTTCAGCTTTAATAACACTTCCGCACCGCCCTCTGATTTATTACATACGATTAATTCTGCTTCATGCATTTTGGCAATTAATTGCACAATGCGCAAACCCAAGCCATTAACAGCTTTATTTTCAATAGCCAAATCAGAGTAACTGCGTAATTCTTCAGCAGATAAGAGAAAACCAGACCCTTGATCAGAAACGCTCAACGCTATTTTGTTATCGATTACATGCGTGCTGATAGTAATGTTGCCGCCACCGTATTTCATACTGTTATTGATTAAATTATACAAATAGCGTTGTAATGCCATTGGCTTATAGCGTACGGAAGGCATAGGATCTAAAGATAAAATCAGCACGGTTTCAGATAGACTATATTTTGCCGCCACCTCTCTGACAAGCTGAGCAATATCACCGACCTGCCAAGGCTCTGTTTCTTCGATGTTAAAGCGGGCCAATTCAATAAAACGATGTAATACCCCCTGCATCTCATCTATATCAGCATTAATGCCATCCCTAAAACCATTTGCGTCAGGTAACAAAATTTGAGTGGCAATATGGATACGCGTTAACGGTGTCCGTAAATCATGGGAAATACCCGCCAATAAAAATTTCTGCTTCTTGATCATGTTGTCAAGAGCCGTGCGCATCTTGTTCATGGCCAAGGCCACCGCCTTAATTTCTTCAGGGCCACTGGGTTCAATCGCTATGCTATCAATATCCTGGCCAATCAGTCTCGCCTTCTCAGCCAGTTCTTTTAAAGGACGATTCAGAAAATAGGCAGCCACATACGCTGAAAATAAGGTAAAAGCTATCGTCACTACTACACTGATACTGATAAATTTCTTCATGATGTTTTTGTAATCAACTGAAGGCAGTCCCAATGAAAACTGAGGTGATGCTACATGATGTAACCAGATGAGCGGTTGCGGTTCGCGCTGATAAGTCATGGTTATCTCATTATTTGAGGCTAAGGCTAAGGTCTCTTTCCAGCGTTGATAAAATGGAATATTCAGATTGGTGTCAAACTGTGTACCGGCATTTGGTAGCAGAATCATCCCCGTACTTTTCTGTAATTGTTCCGCTAACCGTTCCCCCTGCGTCACAATAGTTGTCGCCTCAAATTTTAAGAAAAAAAATAAAATTTGAGATTAGAAATGAAAAAATATAAAAGGTATTCAGCTGGC
>JBAXTQ010000359.1:0-2920 GCA_037130115.1 Methylococcaceae bacterium | reverse complement strand
TATCTACACAAGTACCAGCTCCTTCTCCCTTGAGGGAGAAGGTTGGGATGAGGGGAATTTAACTGCTTGATTTTATTCTCCTCACCCCAACCCTCTCCAACAGGAGAGGGAGCTTAGCGCGTAGGTCGGGTTAGCAATAGCGTAACCCGACAAATTGACCACTTTCGTACAAAAATTAAGGATGTCCAATATTTTTAGTTAATCCCTTACTTTTATTTATTGCCCAATAAAAGGTTGTACTTTCAGCGAACCGTCAAACGCGTTCAACAAGGTAATGGTAGGTTGAATTTGTTCAATGATTTGATTCCAGCGCGTGCCTTCATTCCGGTCAACATAGACCACGTCCCTTGGCTCCATTGGAAATCGATCAGCCAGCAATAATGCGTCGGGTGATTGTGAATTCAGTTGGAAAATTTCGGGATTTTTAATCCCGGCTCTGAATACAAAGATTCGCGCAGCATCGGCGGTACCTTGATTAACACCTCCGCCTTCACTCAGTGCTTCAGTCAAGGTCATCCGTCCCATGTGCATTAATACACTTCTTGATCTCGCTGAACCGGTTCCACCTACACCTGTTTCACCCAGTACAAACACTTTATTGATAGCGTTATCCGGTACATTCAGTACGTCACCATGTTTTAGGATGATGTTCTGATTAATGGCTCCCCCTTCATAGAGCGACAAAAGGTTAATGCCGTAGGTTTTGCCATCACGGGTAAGGTTAATGTTGCGCAAGTCTGCTACATCCGACTTTACGCCACCGGCACCATTGATTGCCTCCAGTACAGTTAAAGGAATATCTGTGACCGATTGGGTGCCAGCCTTATTTACTTCTCCAACTACGTAAACCCGCTGACTCCGGTAGGAGGTTACCCGGACATCCAATTGAACTTGTTCTATATATCTGGATAATTTTTCGGTTAACTCGGCTCTTATGTCCTCAACCGGTCTGTCCGCTGCTTTGACTATGCCGGCATAAGGGAAGAAGATGTTGCCGTCTTCGCCCACAAACGTGCCAGAACTTAAATCGCCGGCTGGAATGGTTAATTCGGGATGCTCCCATACGGTAATGCCAAGAACATCACGAGGCCCCACCCAATACTGGCTGTGGTCGTCTAAAGGCGGTAAGCCTTTTATGGTATTAGAGCTTAGGCGGTAATCCACATTAAGATTAGCAACATTATTAGAATCCAGACCGCGCTTACTTGCAGTTTTTTCCTTCGCGACAATCAATTGTGCGTTGATGGTCTGAATGTTAAGTTTTTTTAGAATGGTTTCATTATTTACACTAACCGGCATTTCAGTACTGGATTGATTGGAGAATTGGCTCATGTGCATGCCGGGAACAATGGTGCAGCCACTCAAGCTGATGAGCATCAATAAGAGGGTTAGTGCTTTTTGTGGGCTATTTTGGTTTTGGATATTCAATGTTCGATTCTCGGTTAACGGTAACACATTTATGCCTTTGTTGTGGATTTACTTGGTAAGGCTGCACGCAGAAAATACCCCCCAGAATACGCCTAGTTCCCACGCTCCAGCGTGGGAATTCATCCGGCAACGCTCCAGCGTTGCGTGACGCGGGAGCGTCACTGTCGGCATTCCCACGCCGGAGCGTGGGAACGATAGGGTGGGTCATTTATTGCGAGTTACCTTGGTGCGTTATGCTCCGGCGGTCAAATTTTCTTGAGCCATTGGTTTATACCTTGGTCAATTTGAACCAGCACCGACTCAAACGCTTTTATATCCAATTGGTAGGGGTCTGGAATGTCATACCCCTCCCATTCTCCTATTCTAAAAACCTTGCCTTTGGCGCTGGGTTCTTTACTTTCGATATCTTTTTTATGCGCCAATTCCATCACCAGAATAAGATTAGCTTTTCGAATCAGTTCATGGTTTAGCTGACGAGCTCTGTGACCTGAAATATCCAGTCCTCTTGCCATCATAAGTTGGCAGGCTTTTTCATCAGCTGGGTGACCAATCAATGCACCGGTTCCTGCCGAGCCAACATGGCAAGTGTTAAGATGGATTTTAGAAAGCGCTTCTTTAAGAACTGCTTCCGCCATAGGGCTGCGGCATATATTGCCTACACACACCACAAGTATGTTATTGAACAAAAGTGATATATCCTTTCATTGACTGGGTACCTAACAAAATGGTAGTTAATTGATATATAGCCACGCGGAAGTAAAGCGACATTCGATCACCCTCACCCCAGCCCTCTCCCTAAAGGAGAGGGAGCTTAATGTTGCTTTACTTCTAAGCCACCCTATATTATGCCCGACCATTAATCCTTTAGTAAGGCAGGTCGCAAAAAATAATCACCCAGCGGCGGATAGGGGAGGGTATTTGCTACGTGCTGCCTTATGACGTAATAGGTATAAATTATGCGACTTATAAGTTGTAAATATATCATAATATTTTAGCATTATACTGATAGATTATTAAGGTTGTGTTAAAAAAATGGTAACGACCCAGTCGTTAAAAACAGCACACATAAGGCAACTATCCACCTCTTTGAATGCTTACACCCACTTAAGGTAAGTATTCACCTCCCCCTTTGAAAAAGGGGGAGAGCAAAGCGAGGGGGCAGAGGGGGATTTATTTAATAAAATCTCCCCTAACCCCTCTTTTTCAAAGAGGGGGACTGAATAAGTACCACTTAAGATAGGGCTGACGTAGGCCGGAATAAGGCTTTTCGAGCGCAAGTGAGAATAAGCGTTTCCGGCATTCTGTACAAGAGCGCCGGAAACGCCACCACGCGCTACGCTCTCGTCGTTATACATTCTCTCAAAGTACGTCATTCCGGCAGTCTATGCCGGAATGACGGAGTTTGTGACATTTGTGTATAACGACGAGAGCTCCAGTTTGGGAGCCAAGACTGAATTTTATCCGCATTATTGTTTGTTACAAGGTAGAGACG
>JBAXTQ010000358.1:0-2927 GCA_037130115.1 Methylococcaceae bacterium | reverse complement strand
TTGCCATGGATGGCAATTACAAAGCATACAATTGATTTATAGACACTTCGATTTGCAAATTAAGACGCGCCCAAGGGTAGAAAATTTTCTACCCCTACAACCTTGTCTGGCAACTACAAGGTATCTGAAGCATAATCAGCCAAACGTGATCGCTCGCCTCTGAGCAAGGTGATATGTGCACCATGAGGCCAATTTTTAAAACGGTCTACCACATAAGTTAAACCAGAGGTTGTTGCCGTTAAATAAGGGGTATCTATTTGTGACAGGTTGCCGATACATACAATTTTTGTCCCCGGCCCGGCACGGGTTATCAGTGTTTTCATTTGTTTTGAGGTCAGATTTTGAGCCTCATCAATGATCATAAATCGATTAAGAAAAGTCCTGCCCCGCATAAAATTAATGGATTTTATTTTAACCCGATTCATGAGTATGTTTTTGGTCGCTCCTTGCTCCCATTCATTTTGTCCCAAGCGACTGCCCAGCAGTTCAAGGTTATCCATTAAGGCACCCATCCACGGTGCCATTTTTTCTTCTTCAGTGCCGGGAAGAAAACCAATGTCTTCACCGATGGATACCGTTTCCCGGGTCATGATGATTTCGCTGTATATTTTTTTCTCCATGGTCATCACCAGTCCTGCGGCTAAAGCCAGCAAGGTTTTTCCTGTACCTGCCGGCCCCAACAAGGTTACAAAGTCACACTCAGGGTCTAATAAAACATTAAGCGCGAAGTTTTGTTCCCGATTTTTTGCAATAATTCCCCAGATACTGTTGTGTTTTGTACGATAATCTTTGGCCAGTTCCAAAACCGCAATCTGGCCTTCACGCGATCTGACGATGGCTTCAAAATTTGAATCATCTTCCAAATATAAATACTGGTTGGGATACCATTCAGTAACCAGAGGATCGTCCAGACGATAAAAAGTTTTCTCCTTTTCTTGCCAGGATTCCATTTTGGTACCGTGGTCATTCCAAAAATCGTTATCTAAAGCAGAGGCGCCGCAATAGAGAAGATCAATATCTTCCAGGGTTTGATCATTATGATAATCTTCAGCCGTTAATTCTAAAGTGGCGGCTTTGATACGCATATTGATATCTTTGGATACCAAAATAATAGTGACGTTCGGCAGCTCTTTGGTCAGTGCCAAGACAATTTTGAGTATCGAGTTATCAACAATGTTGCCAGGCATACTTTCAGGCAATAACGCAGTCATGTTGCTGGTTTGAAAATATAAACGTCCCATATCTTTGGTGGTATCAACTTTAGGCCCGTGCTCTATACGAGATAAAGGCAGGCCGTCGATGAGCGTTTGTTGGTTGGCATCCTGGATTAATTCATCCAGAAAGCGACTGACTTGTCTAACATTGCGGGCAATTTCTGTCAACCCTTTTTTAGCATGATCCAGTTCTTCCAGAACAACCATGGGGATAAAGATGTCATGTTCCTGAAAGCGGAAGATGGCAGCCGGATCATGCATGAGCACATTGGTATCTAAAACAAAGAGTTTTTTATCAGGCGCTGTTCGAATATTCATGAGGGATTATTTGCAAGTGACAGGAACGGTTGAATGCTTGCCGGATTATGCCGGGGCAGGGCTGTTTTTAGTCGTTTCAGTTAAAGCCTCCAGAAGTTCTTCGCTATGGTTTTTAACTTTTACTTTACGCCATTCACGGATCAGCAGGCCATTAGGGTCAATTAGAAAGGTACTGCGCTCGATTCCTCGAACCTGTTTGCCGTACATGTTTTTTAGTTTGATAACATCAAATAATTGGCAAAGTTTTTCATCGGGGTCTGAAAGCAGGTCAAAAGGAAATGCCTGTTTGCATTTAAAACCTTCATGTACACGAACGCTATCGCGGGAGATGCCTAAAATAACAGTGTTTAATGCCGTATATTTTTCAATAGCGTCACGGAAGGCAATGCCTTCCTGGGTGCAACCGGGCGTATTGTCTTTGGGGTAAAAATAAATAACGACAAAGTGGCTCCGGTAATCGGTTAATTTGATGGTTTTATTACCGGTAGACGGTGCTTCAAAATCAGGGATGGCACTGCCAATAGTTATCTCGGTCATTATCGTTCCTAACGTTTTATGGGTTCAAGAATGGCGTCGATATTTAATTCATCGCAAAAATCCAGAAACTCTTCCCGTAGTGATAAAAGAGGCAGTTGGGGCGGGATTAAAATGACAAATTTGGTTGAAAACACCGCCGATTGAATATAGGGAGCCTGGTATGAACTGCCGCTTATTTCTTCTATCGTGATGTCACGATCAAACAAAAAAGTGGTGATAGACTCTACGACGCTATCCTTATCCAGTGAAATGGTTTCCAATGAGTAAGGTACACAATCTTTACCTTTGTCTTTTTCTTTCTCCTTTTGATCAGGTCGCAAAGTATGGATTTTTATTGCCAGACGCTTCTGGATGTTGTCCAAGGTGTTTTCAAATTTGGCAATTTGATTCCAGTTACCTTGAATAAGCAGATAGGCAGCAGCAGATTGGCCAAGATGGGATGATCTTATTTCCAGGATACTACAGTTGCAATCGCGCACAACGGGCAGTATTTCACCGATAAAGTTGATCTGATGGTTGCCTAAAACAGTAATAGCTAGTTGCATTATATTTTCAATAAAAATTGTTTTTTAGAATTTTAGCATTAAATCAATAAAACTTTATGAACATTAAATTTTATTGGTATTAAAATAAGGCAATATTTTTTTTATGTCGATAAAAAACCACTATTTTTATTGCTGCCCCTTTATCCATTAACTCAACTATGACTAAAAAACAAACACACCGACGGAATAGTTTTTCCGCTGATTTCAGCGCTGAGGAAGAGGATGATTTTATTTTAGCTGATTTGGATGTGATGCGGGATAAAAAAGAGCCATCCCTTGTCCCTTTGCAGCATTTTAATGACGATGACGAAAT
>JBAXTQ010000357.1:0-2938 GCA_037130115.1 Methylococcaceae bacterium | reverse complement strand
TTGAACTGGCAAACAAGATTGAAGACGTCATTATGTGGCAGCCGGGTAAAGAAGGTGGCGCATTGGAAGGCACTCCCGATGATCCACGCTTTAAGTATATCAAATATGATAAAACGTCAGACTAAAGGGCGCTTTAGGTATTAGTCGCTGTGCTGTCAACGCCGATGCCGACTTCTGATGACGCTTTCTCTGTACTGATAACCCTCGTCTATTTTTATTTCTCGTGTTGTTCGTCGCCAGCAACCTCCTGGTAGACCTCCAGAAAAGTGTGTCATATAACATAGTTTAATTAATAAATTGTGTGATATGACACAGTTTTAGAAAAGGTAAATTATAAATTTCTAATATATTAATAACTTAATGTTTGGCTTAATTTTTGCTTAATCTATTTATAACTGGGATTTTCCAGAGGAATTTTTTAATTTAAAAGTAGGTAAAAATGACTAACTCCTTTCAAAAAATAAAAATGGCAGGTGCTATCAGCAAATATTTTAATGGTAAAGCGATTGTTCTGCTGCCTCTATGCTTTACGCACGCTGCATTGGCGGCTGGTGACAATAACAAACAAGGCGATCCCGCTATAAAACTGGAACCTATGGTGATAATCCAGAAAAATCCAATTGCCAATTCTCTCAATACAACGGTGATAGAAGCTGATGCAATCGCAAGTAAACGAGCCGCTATCAGCGACACGGCAAAATTGCTTGAAGACACACCTGGCGTTAGTCTCTACAGCGGTGGCGGCGTGTCAAGTTTGCCTGTTATTCATGGTTTAAATGATGACCGCGTCAAGATTGACGTGAATGGCATGACGATTACTTCGGCATGCGCCAACCACATGAATCCTCCTCTGTCTTATATTGATCGCAGCAATATCGGTAAAATTACCATCCTGTCAGGTATTACGCCGGTTAGCATGGGCGGGGACAGTATCGGTGGTACGATTTCAGTACAATCAGCCGATCCGGTTTTTGCTGAACCCGGTAAGGATATTCTGATTGATGGGAGTCTTTCAGGGTTTTATCGGAGTAATCGTGATGCTTTTGGTGGCAGTATTGCCGCCGGCATCGCCAACAAAAATGTGCGATTGGATTATACGGGTTCACATACCGAAAGCATGAATTACAAGGATGGTAATGGCGATATCGTAAAATCCAGTTCTTATGAAAATCAAAATCACGCGGCCGCATTGTCTTTCAAGCATGATAATCATTTGGTCGTTATCAGGGGCGGACAGCAACATATCCCGTTTGAAAACTTTCCTAACGCACGTATGGATTTGACCAATAATGACACTATCTTTGGCAACATCATGCACAAAGGTACTTTTGATTGGGGTAATCTGGAAAGCCGATTTTTTTATGAAAGCACTCAGCACAGTATGAATATCGGTCAGGATAAGCAGGCATTTGCTTTTGCGCCACCCAATAATCTCATGCCGATGGACACCAGAGGCAGAAATTTAGGCTATAAAATTCAGGCGGAAATTCCGTTGTCAAAACGTGATACTTTGCGGGTAGGTAATGAATATATCGGCAATACCATTAGTGATTGGTGGTCACCCGTTAATACCAACGTGGCTGGAGCAAAGCCGCCTTTATACATGATGGCACCCGAAACATTTACCAACATCAATAACGGTGCGCGTGACCGTGTCGGCACCTTTGCTGAGTGGGAGGCCAATTGGACGCCCAAATGGAAAACCATGCTGGGCTTGCGTTATGACCATACCAACACCAATACCGGCGATGTACAGCCTTATAATCCCTTGTTACTTAATAACGCCGGTGTTGCCGGTGCTGGCGCAAATGTCGCAGGGGCCGGTTTAAGCTTGGCAGCGGCCAATGCGTTTAATGCCCAGAATCATGAACGCAATACCGATACTTTCGATGTAACCGCCATGCTGCAATTTACGCCTAACGATATGAGTCAATATGAGTTTGGTTATGGCCGTAAAAACCGCGCCCCTAATCTCTATGAGCGTTATTTATGGGGCAGACGACCCATGGACATGGGGATGAATGGCTGGTTTGGCGATGGTAACGGGTATGTAGGCAACATGAATCTGAAACCGGAAACTGCCCATACCGTTAGTTTTACCGCTGCTTTTGATGATCTTAATAAGGATCTCTGGCAAGTTAAAGCCACGCCTTACTTCACTTACGTTGAAAATTTTATTGACGCTGATCGCTGCTCACAGCAATTTAGTAATGATATGGCTTGTACCGCTGCCAATCAAACAGCGACCAATCAATATGTTTATTTACAATACGCCAACCACGATGCGCGTTTGTGGGGTGTCGATGTTTCCGGAAGAGCCAAGTTGTATAGCGATAAAACCTTCGGTGATTTTTCTACCCACAGCGTAATGAGTTATGTGCGTGGCGAACGTATGGATGGCGGTAATCTTTATCACATGATGCCGTTTAATGCCAAACTCAGTCTGGATCATAAACGCAGTGGTTGGCAAAGCGCATTCGAGATGCAGTTTGTTGATAGTAAAAGTGATGTACAAGCCATTAGAAACGAAACCCAAACCCCTTCCTACATTCTGCTGAATGCCAGAACCGGCTATGAGTGGACAAAGGTTCGACTGGATGTTGGCTTGGATAATGTCTTGGACAAGCAGTATTACAATCCCTTGGGAGGCTCTTATCTGGGTGACCGTTTTGGCATGAATCCAACAGGCGATTCCGCCACCACCGTGCCGTGGGGAAGAAATTTGGCGGGTATGGGGCGTTCTGTTTATGTAGGCTTAAGCGTCAAATATTAATAATCCGAAGTCAGTCATTAATGGCACTTTATTGCTTTCACTTTTATGTAAGGATATCCGTGTCTTGTAGGGGCAATCCCTTGCGGTTGCCCTGCTAACATCTTGGCTTCGATGTCTCCGAACTGAGTCGGTGGATAGTTTCACCGGCTATTTTGGTTACGTAGA
>JBAXTQ010000356.1:0-2940 GCA_037130115.1 Methylococcaceae bacterium | reverse complement strand
GACGATGCAGTGGATTGCTTTTTAGATGTTTTTTATTTCATGCGTCGGGGCTGCATCTGACATGGCTCTTGAACCGTTTGGAGTTCTGGCACTGGGAAACACAAAGCGGCCATTACCTGTAAGCGGGTGGAGGTTTGTTAAAATCTCAATGGCTTGGTTTGATAAGGGGACGATGTGCGGGGTTTGGGTTTTTGTTACCAGATAGCGCCATTCTTTTTCCTCTAAGTCGATATGCTCCCATTCTGCGTGTCTCAATTCACCAGGTCTAACAAATACCAAGGGTGCAAGCTGTAAGGCTGATTTTACAATAAAGGTTCCGGTATAGCTGTCAATGGCTCGTAACAGTGTCGCGGCTTGCTTGGGGTCTGTCATTGCTGCAAAGTTTCCACCTTTGGTGGGTGGTAATGCGCCGCGTAAATCGGGGGTTATGTCTCGATCAACTCGACCGGTTGCCACGGCGTACCTAAACACCTGTCCACAAATTTGGAGGGTTCTGTGGGCGGTTTCAATCGTGCCTCGATCTTCAACACGACGTAAGCAAGCAAGAATGTCTTTTGGCAAAATATCGGTTATGGGTTGACTGCCCAGCCAGGGAAAAACATTTCTTTCCAGCATCCTTTTTGACCGGTTGTTTTTGTCGTCCCAGTCATCAATCTTTTTTAATCCCCATTCTCTTGCCACATGCTCAAAGCTGTCGATTATCGTTAAACCGGCATCAAGGCGGCTTTCATTTTCAATGGCTAACTGTTGCGCGGCTTTTCCTTCCTTGCGTCCGTCACTTGGATTTATACCATTACTGACCTGATTACGGGCTTCTTCTGTTTTGCGTCTGGCATCGGCAAGACTGGCGGCTGGATAAACCCCTAATGATAAGGTTTTGCGCTTGCCTGAAAAGGTGTAATCGAATCGCCACCATTTAGCGCCATTGGTTTTGATAATGACATAAAGCCCTTCGCCATCATTTAGTCGATAGTCTTTTTTGAGGGATTTAGCGGTGCGGATAGTGACATCTTTTAAAAGTTCTTTAGCCATTGCAGTAACCTTATGAAATAAAAGCGGTAATCGGTAAGAAAGCAGTAACTTTTCAGTAACTTTTAGGTTTTTGTTACTGGAAAATAGGGGTTACTGTAAATGTTACTGAAAAATTTGTCGATTGTTACTGCATTTGTTTGTATTTCGTTGGACAATAAAAAACCCGCTAAGCCATACAGCTTGCGGGTTTTTATATCTCTTTGTACATCGTTGAATCTTGAATTGGTGGAGGCGGGGGGAATTGAACCCCCGTCCGCAAGTACTCCGCCATAAGGTCTACATGCTTATCTCGCTCTTTATTTTAGCTAATGACTACCCGTCGAGCCAAGAAAATCATCAGCGATTCCGTAAGGTTTTAGCGCATCCATACCGGACAGACTTCAGCGCGATCTTATGTATATGACCTCTGAGCGTTCAGCGAACTGAACTCCACCCGCATAAGCACAGATGGTCAAAGGAATGGTGCTGTGTTTAAGCAGCTAGAGCCATTGAGTAGTTTTCGTCATTTGCGAATACTTAAGTTTCAGTAGATTTTACGAGGTGTACTGTCCTCGGCATGCGCTTAAGGTTTTGCTACCCACGTCGAAGCCATGTCGCCCCCGGGTGGTTTTGCAGGCTAAAAGACTTAGCCTTTATCAAAAAGTTCAATCAGGTAGTTAGCATTAAAAATGAGCGGACTATCTTGTTGAGTTGTTTTTGATTTTTAGTGCCTGCTGCAAGAACACGTTGTGTTTGCAGCAGGCGCTTTTTTCTTTAGATAACAGTTACGTTTTCTGCTTGTGGGCCTTTTTGACCTTGAGTTACAGTAAACTGTACTTTTTGGCCTTCATCAAGTGATTTGTAACCACCTGAATTATTGATTTGTTGAAAATGTACGAATACATCAGGACCAGAAGCTTGTTCGATAAAGCCGAAGCCTTTATCAGAGTTAAACCATTTAACGGTACCAGTAGTAATTGTTGACATAATGAAGTCCTGTAAAAATTTAGATAATAAAGCCATTACGGCCGATAAAGCTAAGAAATTTTGAAATTACTAAATGATACAAGGACGAGCTACTACTAGGAGAAACATCGAAACGGTGAACAGAGGGTAAATCATATTTTCAAGCTGTGTTGCATTATAAATATTATTTTATAAATGTCAAATTAATTTTCTGTAGGTTTTATGAGGTGTACAGTCCTCAGTTTGTGCTTAAAGGTTTTGCTGTCCACATCAGAAGTCAGAAGGCTTCTGGTGCGGATTGCAGGCTACAAGCAATAGCCGTTAAAAATCAAGAGTTAGTGCCTAACAAAAAAAATAAGTTGATTGTTTTTGTTGTGCATCTTGTTTGATTTTTAAAGCAGGCTGCCTGGCAAAAAGTGCCAAGCAGCTTACCGGTAATCATTTAGATGATGACGCTTACATTTTCAGCTTGTGGGCCTTTTGGGCCTTGTGTTACGCTGAATTGTACGTTTTGGCCTTCATCAAGAGACTTGTAGCCGCCTGAGTTTTGGATTTGTTGAAAATGTACGAAAACGTCGGGGCCTGATTTTTGTTCAATAAAGCCGAAGCCTTTGTCAGAGTTAAACCATTTAACGGTGCCAGTAGTAATTGTAGACATGATGAGTCCTGTAAAATATTAAGTAATAAAGCCTTTAGGGCAGAGTAAAGCAGGGAAATTTAGAAATTACTTAATGAAACTAGGACGAGAAACTACAAGGAGAAACATCGAAACGGTAAACAGAGGGTAAGTCAGATTTTCAAGCTAGAGTCCATTATAAGCATTATCTGATGACTGTCAAATATTATTTTTTTTAAAAAGTAAATAATTTGGGCGCACTGTGATTTACAGCATTAGGTATCTACATAACTCGTCATCCCGGCAGGGAGAGCGAAGCGAGGGTTGGCCGGGATCCAGATGCCATG
>JBAXTQ010000355.1:0-2962 GCA_037130115.1 Methylococcaceae bacterium | reverse complement strand
TCAACAGTCCGTGTTAACTTTTTTCTAAACTTGCCAACCCTTCCAAAGCGTCTGCTCCGGAAGAACTGCGTATTATACAGGCGTTAGCGATTTCGTCAAGGCCAATTTAAAATAAATTTACCTTGCGCCTAAATTCAACCAGTCCAAATATTTTGTAACACCTTGTTTAACCGTTAAAAAGTCCTTTATATAACCCGCCTGCCTTAAACCGGAAATATCGGCCTGCGTGTAGCTTTGATAGGCTCCTTTTAGATGTTCAGGAAACGGGATATATTCAACACACCCTTCTTTATGCCAATCGATGACGGCTTTAGCGACATTATTAAAGGTTTCCGCCTCGCCTGTTCCTACATTATAAATGCCACGCTGCTCGGGGTGATCCAAAAACCATAAATTAACATCGACCACATCACCCACATAAACAAAGTCACGCCTTTGTTCACCGTTCGCCGCTCCATCACAACCTGCAAATAATTTAGCCTTTTTTTGCTCAATCACTTGCTGATTAAAATGAAATGCCGTGCTGCTCATAGCACCTTTATGCTGCTCTCTTGGGCCGTAGACATTAAAATAACGAAAACCTACAATCGGACTGGTTGTTTCAGGCAATACCCGCCGAACATATTGATCAAATTGAAACTTTGAATAGGCATACATGTTAATCGGACGCTCACAACTGCGATCAACTCTAAAACCATGCTCTCCATTTCCATAAACTGACGCAGAAGAAGCATAGATAAAGGCTATATTTTTTTCGATACAGCGATGCAATAACCGTTTTGAATAATCATAGTTATTTTTCATAACATACTGACCATCCCACTCCGTCGTTGCCGAACAAGCCCCCTGATGAAAAATTGCCCGCACCCCGTTTAAAAATGTCGGCGATTCAATCTGTTCGATAAACTCTGCTTTATCCATGTAATCAGCAATATCAAGATCCGCAATATTGAGCATTTTTCGACCATTGACTAAATGATCAACTAATAATATATTGCTTTCGCCTCGCTGATTTAATGCGCGAATCAAGTTACTACCTATAAAACCGGCTCCCCCAGTAACAATAATCATTCCGTCATCCTCGCCTTATTAATCATTGCGGTTGTCGATTGACCATCGACAAACTGTAATATCTTTACTTCGCCACCGGCTTTAATAACACAATCGCCGCCCGCCACCTGCTCTGGACTATAATCGCCGCCTTTAACGATAACATCCGGTAATAACGCACAATACAATCGCTCAGGCGTTTCTTCTGTAAATGCCACCACCCAATCGACACACGCCAATGCAGCGAGAACCGTCATACGCTCTTGCAGTCCATTGATGGGGCGTGATTCGCCCTTGAGCTGTTTAACTGACGCATCGGAATTAACCGCCACACACAGTCGGTCACCCAACCCTTTTGCCTGCTCCAGGTAAGTCACATGCCCTGCATGTAATAAATCAAAACAACCATTGGTCATAATAATCTTTTCATCATGCGCTTTGGCTCTAGCAAAAAGTTTAACCAATTCTTGTTCAGACACAATGCCATACAAAGAATCTCTATCGCCGTGCATGGCACGCGTTAATTCCTGCATTGATACCGTTGAGGTTCCCAACTTACCGACAACAATCCCACCAGCCAAATTAGCCAGATACATAGACTCAACCAAGGGCATGTCAAGCGATACGCCTAAAGCCATTACGGCTATCACTGTATCTCCGGCTCCCGTTACATCAAATACATCTTTGGCTTGCGCCGGTAATGAATGCACCTGATCATTTTCTATCAGCGTCATACCCGCCTCACCGCGAGTCAATAACAACGTTGGAATTTGATACTGAGCCAACAACGCCCGTCCTTTTTCGATTAATTGTTGATCATTTTCACACGCACCGACCACAGCCTGTAATTCAGCCAGGTTTGGCGTTATCAGATCGGCCTGGGCATAGCGCTGATAATCAACACCTTTGGGATCCACCAACACCTTAATACCCGCTTGCTTGGCGGAAATAATATATGCTGATACATCCGCCAGAGTCCCCTTGCCATAATCCGAAAAAACCACCACATCATTTCCGGAAAAATGTCTGATTAAAGATTCCTTTAACGCATCTTGATCAAACTTTATCGGCGTATCTTCAAAATCCAGACGGATCAATTGCTGATGCTGCGCCATAACACGTAGCTTACAGATGCTACGCAACGACTTTTCAACAACAAAATCACAAACAACGCCTTCAACTTCCAATAATTTTCTTAAAATTTTACTCTCGGCATCATCACCCACAACACCCAGCAAAGTAACTTTGCCACCTAACTTGGCAATATTAAGCGCGACATTGCCGGCACCACCGATGCGGTCTTCAATCGTCTTAACCTTAACAACGGGCACGGGTGCTTCCGGAGAAATACGTGAAGCCTGACCGGACCAATAACGATCCAGCATAACATCACCCATTACAATAATACGAGCCGATTCAAACTCAGGCGTTGTGACTAACACTTAAAGCCTCCTCAATTGCACCACACCACCAATGACCAATTAAAATATGAGCCTCTTGAATTCTTGCCGTCACCGCTGAAGGCACAATAACTGAAACCGTAGCCTGCTTACTCAACTCACCACCCTCCCCTCCGGTTAAGCCAATAACAGCCATACCTTTTAACTTTGCCGCAGCCACCGCTTTTAAAATATTTTTGCTGGTTCCTGATGTAGAAATAGCAATCAAACAATCCTTGTCATTACCAAGCGCCTCAACCTGACGCGAAAATACCGTTTCAAAATCAAAATCGTTGGCGTGTGCTGTCAAAATAGAGCTGTCCGTAGTCAAGGCTATAGCCGCCATTGCCTGACGTTTTTTTTCATAACGCACGACAAATTCTGCGGCAATATGTTGACAATCAGCAGCACTCCCACCGTTACCACATAACAATATTTTTCCACCTTGCCTTAACGTATTGGTTAGCAACTCT
>JBAXTQ010000354.1:0-2980 GCA_037130115.1 Methylococcaceae bacterium | reverse complement strand
CGGGCGGGATTTTCTGTACCGAGGCTTCCTTTAGCTAAGGGGTCTGAATAATTACGTTTTAAGAACCGCGCTCGTTTCGGTAATCGATTTTTCAAACTCCACGCTGGCATTTTGAATCGTGCTATTAACGATGGCATTTGATTTTTGAATGTTGTAATCAATGCTATCGAGCTGTTTTGTAACTGCTTTTTCTAACGATTCCTGATAGTTTTGAATGCTGGCTTGAGTTTTATCTGACAAATCATGCAACGTTTGACTTACCACTGTTTTAAATTCTGTGCTGGTTGAACTCAACGTGCTTTGTTGCTCTTCAATCATACCTTTCATGGAATCAGTTGCATTCGTCAAATGCTTCGCGACGGTGTCGGTGCTAATTTTAAGAACCTCGCCGGTTTCAGCAATCGATTTCTCAAACTCCACGCTGGCATTTTGAATCGTGCTATTAACGACGGCGTTAGATTGCTTAATGTTGGAATTGATGCTGTCCAATTGCGTAGTGACGGTTTCTTGCAATGATTCCTGATAATTTTCGATGCTTGTTTTCGTTTCTTTCGCCAAACTTTTCAGCGTCACACCGACGACTTCTTTAAATTCGTCGCTGGTTTTTTCAAGCGTTTCGCGCTGATTTTCCATTGAGTCGCGCAATTTTCCTGTTGTGTCTTTTAATCGACTGGTTGTTTCAACCAAATTTTCACCGACAGTTTCAACAGTGCTGGTAATGTCAGCGAGTGATTGTTCCGTCGATTTTTTAAAGCCCACCGTTAATTTCATTAAATTATCTTCAATGATTGGGAACGCTTGTTTTGCGCTGTCTGCAACTTGATCTAAGGATTTCAGATGATGATTTAAATCTTGTAATTGCAAATCTAGTTTTTGCAAAATACCGCCTAGCCCTTCAGAAACTTCGGTAAAACTTTGTGAGCGCGTTTGAATATCACTAAACGCCGATTGAATACTGGTCACGCTGTTTAAAGCGACTTCAAAATTACCCGTTAAAGTTTCAACATGCGATTTGTACTTGTCTTGCCACGTCAATAGGTCTCCGACGGCTCGATTTAATTCTTTGAAGTTTTCGCCAAACTGTTCAGTGATGTTGTTATTGAAATCACGCATTGCCTTTTCAAGTGCTTCGATAAAGGCTTTAGAATTATTTTCGGCAACGATTCGCGCAAAGTCTTCAAATTTCTGCGTCAAATTATCGAAATTAGATGTCAGCGTACCATTGAGCAAATCACTGCGTTGTTTATTGCTAATATCCAACTCCTTCAATGAATCCCGCATATCTGAGCGCAATTTTCCTAATTGTGTTGTCACCGATGCGTCACCTTCGCCCGCCAAACTGGATTTTATGCTATCGAGCAAAGTAGTTTGTTTTCTAAACTCAATCGGCAACTCTTCAATCGCTTGCTTTAATTCCTGTAATAATACTTCGGGGCTATTGTTCTCGCTCTTGGATAAAACGTTGTGAATGTCGGCAAGCAAATTGATGATTTTTTCGTCACTGTCCTTTTCGATTATATCTTCAACCGCAAAATTCTGTGCAATTCGCACGATAATCGACGCACCAATTCCCATTAAACTAGCGATAAATTTAACTTTTAAACCATCTAATAGTTTTGGAATACTGTTTTGAATATCGTTTAAATCTAAACCGATTAAACCAATTGAAATCCCCCAGAAACTGAAAAATATCCCAACGGTAGCCAAAATAGCAGGCGATTGTCTGGCGAAATGTCTAACTTTATGATTTGTTGATTTTCTGAACATGCCGAATAATGCTATCAACATTAAAATGGTGATAACAATGGCAGCGATAATGTTGGTCAAACTACCAAAAATGGCATTGAAGATTTGTTGAATTTCCATGAATTACTTAGTGTTCCTTTCCTGGGAGGGGCTTTAAAAATGTTACATTGCCATAGGTATATGCACCCAGCCGTCCTCGGAAAAAATGGCTTTGCTAATATCCATTACAACCAAACCCCTTGCTGAATAGTCAAGCATTGATGCAAACCTATTTTGTTGGAGTCTACCATCAATTCCCTACAAACCCCCTGTTAATTTCATGTTTTTAGTTTTAAAACAAAAAAATAGCAAAGCTTTACGCTCATTAGCTGACTGTTAGCAAATTAAACGTAGCTTTTTACTCTTTCAGGCAAACAGGCAATCCATGAGTAACGAGTCAAATTCTGTGCTGTGGGCATTAATTGATTTTATAAACGCTTTGCACCCAGCGATAGAGCTTGGGGCTGGCATACAGCACATCCACATAAATATTGGCCCGATGGTGAACCCATTTTTGGGTCAGTTTGCTGGCTTTGGTGATGGCTTCTTTGCCGCTGGCTTTTTTGCTGATTATTCACTACCCCTTTTTAAAATGAGGACTGCGGGGGATTTATTTAAAAAATCTCCCCTAACCCCTCTTTGTTAAAGAGGGGGACTGAATGATTAACGTGTCTGTTAACAGGCTGTCTGTTTTGGTTTTGCCAAGGGCTTGTTTAATAATTCCGGATAAATCCAGATCACTTTTTGCCTGATTGGCTATAACCGAGACAATCTCAATATTATCCAGGCAGTAACCGCGCGTATTATCGACTCTGTCCACTGACCAATCGGTTGCATTGTGCTCTGCAAAGGTAAAGGGGTTGCCGGTTATGGGGCAATACCCTTGGGTTTGTTGTAATTTGTCACGCAAGTCATTAACGGTAAGCGTTACGTCCAAGCCTTTGGTTAAGGCGCGATCTCGTAAGGTGAGTCGTTTATTTTCATAGCGATCCGGTTTTTTTTGGGGCAACCTTTTGCAGGCTGGCGGCCTGATAGCCATAGCGGATTTGCTGACGGTGCGAGTCGTTAAAACGGGCAATATCCAGGGGAAAAGCAAACCGGTAATAATCAAAACTAATTTCAAACGCTACATTGTAAGTATTCAGTCCCCCTCTTTGGAAAAGAGGGGTTAGGGGAGATTTTATTAGATAAATCC
>JBAXTQ010000353.1:0-3003 GCA_037130115.1 Methylococcaceae bacterium | reverse complement strand
GGTCAGTCTTGCATTGGCTTCAACCGGTTTTAAAAAAGCCTGTGCCTTAAGGTAATTTTCCCATTCGGATATTGTGGTTAAGTATTTCAGCGAGCGCAGTTTGTTTGCCAGTTCTTTTTGGGATTTTTGCTGTTTGGCGAGAATAAAATCATGTAACGGGTTGATGTCTTCGCGGATTGAAGCAGGCAAACCATTTTTAAAATCTGCAAAATTTAACAAATAAACATCCAAATCCCTGGTAGTACTGGTGATTTGTCCCAGCCAGGAAAAAAAATCGGCATACGTTGCGTTAACGGCTTCAGGTAATACGTCTTTAAGTTGGCTGAGTCCGGCACGCGTTCTGCGCACGGCGACTCTAAAATCATGCAGAAATTCGCTATCGGTATCGGCAATAGTGCCTTGCTCATTATCTTTAACGGCTTTTAGCAAATGGCTGAAAATAAACTTGGCAGCAATATCGGCACGCATTCCCGGATCGAGGTTGATAGTCATTTTTGATGAATAATCGTTAGGTTTGCGACCTTGCAATTTTAAGGCGGTCACCAGCAACGAGTTTGTCGTGGGTGTTAAATTCAGTTGGGTGGTTAAGGTCTGGCGGATGTGTTCAGCGGACTTGTCGTAGCCTTTAATTGGCAGTAAAGTAACGCGGTTATTAAACAGGACGTGTTCTTCCAACATTAAGCGGGCAACGGTTTTTCTATCGTGATTAATGATGTTGAGATGATAAATTTCATAATCAAGATTACACACGGGCAATAAGGCACGCATCTCCAATAAGGGTTCAAGAATGCTGCGCGTCTCTTCTGCCTGAAATTGATGACTAAAAGCGGGAACTTCATTGATGTCTGTACCGGCAAGGATCAGGTCATTGCCGAGGTTTTTTAGGAGTAAACGGGACTCTGATTTTGAACGGTTAAATTCGCAAGTGATGCCGTTTTTATAAAGTCGCCAGTCAAAACTGTCGTAATAAGTTTTTAGGGAATATTGTCTGGAAACCAGTTCTACGTCTGCATTATTGCTTAGTTTGGCAATAAATTTTTCAGCCGTTAAGCTCGCAGGGAAATCAAATTGTAAGGGCATATTGATTGGGGTGTGGGTGGGGTTTGTTGTTGCTAATCCACTAATAATAACAAGGTAGTATTAACATTTAATGACAAATTAACAATAAATTGCTATTGTAATCCTTTTTTTGAATTATCGAAAAAAAACAGGCAGGTAATAATAAAATGAACAGAGAATTATGGTTGCTTAGGCATGCTAAATCTGATCGTGATCTTGCTGTTGACGACTTTGACAGGCCTTTGAAAACACGTGGAAAACACGCTGCCCAGCGCCTTGGCGAGGGCTTGCATCAACAACACCTTATACCCGATTGGATAGTCAGCTCGCCTGCAAAAAGAGCCCTTGCCACAGCGCACATTGTGCATAAAGCCATTGCCGCGTCGGGATTGGTTGTTGTGGAGGATAGACGTTTGTATCAAGAGGGGAGCGGGCGCTTGAAAGCGGTGTTGGCTGAATGTCCCTTTGAAGCCAAGCGGGTTTTACTGGTCGGGCATAACCCGGAACTGGAAGATTTACTGATTTATCTGGTCGGTGCCGCTCACTTGCCTGATACTGATAAATTGTTGCCTACAACGGCTTTGGTCAGGTTGAAAATGCCCAATGACTGGTCTCACCTGGAGGCTGGTAGCGCCGAGCTTTTGTATATTACCTACCCCAAAAATTTTCCTGAAGATTCTTCATGAATGCGTGTTAAGTCTCTGCGTTGAGCGCAGGAATATAGAGTAGTTATTCAGTCCCCCTCTTTGAAAAAGAGGGGTTAGGGGAGATTTTATTAGATAAATCCCCCTCAATCCCCCTTTTTCAAAGGGGGAGGTGAATATTTACAATATAGACAGTATTATGGTGTTGTCATAATACTGTCATAAAACATTCATATTCTTGTTATGTAAACTGTACATAATAGTTCCACAATAATTAACTTGAGATTTGACAATGAAATTATCTTTTAAGACAAAATCGCTAATAGCGGCGATGGGTTTTGCTTCTGCGGCATTGGTTAGCGGTACTGCAAACGCAGTACAAACGGTTGATGCAGGCGTACCTGACTATCAAAAAGCCAGCGGTATTGCCGGCAACTTGTCCAGTGTCGGTTCTGACACACTGGCAAATTTGATGACGATGTGGGCTGAAGAGTTTAACCGCGAATATCCTAATGTCAACATTCAGATTCAGGCTGCCGGTTCTTCCACCGCACCGCCTGCGTTAACAGAAGGCACATCAAACCTGGGTCCTATGAGTCGCGAGATGAAGGATGACGAGTTGGAAGCTTTCGAAGATAAATACGGTTACAAGCCTACCGCAGTGCCTGTTGCTATTGATGCGCTGGCCGTGTTGGTTAATAAAGACAACCCCATTAAAGGTCTGACTATTCCGCAGGTTGATGCCATTTTTTCTTCTACCCGTAAATGTGGTAATGAAACCGATATCGAAACATGGGGTGACGCAGGCGTTGCAGCATGGGGATCAAAAAGCATTCAGTTATACGGACGTAACTCGGTTTCCGGCACTTACGGTTATTTTAAAGAAAACGCTTTATGTAAAGGTGATTTTAAAAGCAACGTAAATGAGCAGCCCGGTTCAGCATCTGTGGTTCAGTCGGTGACTTCATCAGTGAATGGCGTGGGTTATTCCGGCATGGGTTACACCACATCCGGTGTTAAAATGGTACCGTTGGCTAAAAAAGCAGGCCAACCTTTTGTTGACGCAAAACCTGAAAATGCGCTTAATGGCACTTATCCATTAACCCGTTATTTGTACGTTTATGTTAATAAAAAACCCAATCAACCGTTGGCACCTTTAGAAAACGAATTTATAAAAATGGTGTTATCCAAAGCCGGTCAACAAATTGTCATAAAAGACGGTTATATTCCATTGCCTGCAAAAATTGTTGAGAAAGTTCTGACTACTCTTAAATAATCGAAAGATTTAAAGCGTTGTTAG
>JBAXTQ010000352.1:0-3010 GCA_037130115.1 Methylococcaceae bacterium | reverse complement strand
AGGGCCGGTATCGGGATCTTGAAAATCACTGATCATCAGTTCGCGTTTGGTACGCAGCGTGCCACCGTGCAAGTAATGGGTTTTATAGTGCTTCTCTTTTCTTAGATAACGCTCCAGGTGTTCACCTATTTCCGTAAACTGGGTAAATATCAGAACACTGTCACCTTGCGCCATGGCTTCTTCGAGCATTTCGCTGATGCGCTCAAGCTTGTGCGAACGCTCCGGGGTAAACGCACTGCCATCTTGTAAAAACTGCATCGGATGATTGCAGATTTGTTTCAGCTTCATCAAGGTAGACAACATTAAACCCTGACGTTGAATACCTTCTGCTTCCTCTAACTGCGTCACCACATCTTGCACCACCACTTCATACAGGGATGCCTGTTCTTTGCTCAGGTTGCAATAAATCTTGTTGTCGATTTTATCGGGTAAATCTTTGATAATCGCTTTGTCGGTTTTCAAGCGGCGCAAGATAAACGGCTGGATGAGTTTTTTTAAGATAGCCGACTGGCGCGGGTCATTATCACGCTGTACCGGCAACTCATAGCTTTTGCGAAAACCGGCCTGTTTGCCTAAATAGCCCGGATTAAGAAAGTTAAAAATTGACCATAAATCCATTAAGCGGTTTTCTACCGGCGTACCGGTTAAAGCCAGACGCGAATCGCCGTTGAGCTTTAAAATAGCTTTGGTTTGTGCCGCCTTGGGATTTTTAATGTTTTGCGCTTCATCCAGTACCACCCGATGCCAGTGCAAAGCACCCAGTAATTTACTGTCTTTACGGGCGAGCGTGTACGAGGTGATCAGCAAGTCATGTTCTAAACAGCCTTGCTTGAAAGCATCGACCGCTTGTTCACGATCACTGCCATGATGAATCAATGTCGTCAGTTGCGGGGCAAATTTTTCAATTTCTTTTTGCCAGTTGCCAATAACCGAGGTGGGCGCAATTAGTAGCGTAGGGCCGGGTTTGGTTTGTTCGCGCTCCATAACCAACAAACTAATCACTTGCATGGTTTTACCCAAGCCCATATCGTCTGCCAGACAACCGTTTAGCCCCAGATTTTCCAGATAACGTAACCACGCCACGCCGCGCTTTTGATAATCCCTTAGCTCTGCATTCAGTCCCGCCGGATTGTCGATGAGTTCTAATTGGCTGTTATCCGATAACTTGGCCAGCATCTGTGCCAAACTATCCTGTACATCCAGCTCAAAATTGTCGGCGTCTTCGGCTAATTTTTTTAATAACGCCTGTACCGATAGCTCGGGCATTGCCGTATTTTCCTGCTGTATAAAGGCCAGCATATCCTGCATGTTATCGCGATCCAACTCCATCCATTGACCGCGAAAATGGATCAGCGGCGTTTTTGCATCCACTAACTGTTGCCATTCTTCGGGAGTCAATATTTCATCACCGAGTGCCAGCTCGTAATGATAATTTGTCAGCGATTCCATTGAAAAATAAGCTTGCGCATTGGCAGGCGTAGACTTGGCTTTACCACCTGAACGCAAACGAACTTTCGCCCGACGGCGACCTTTGGGGGTTAACCACGCCGGAATAATGACTTTAAAACCGGCATCTTCCAGAATCCAGGCACTTTCTTTTAAAAACTCAAAAGCTTCATCCATTGTGAGCTGCACACTAGCCGGTTCAGCGCCTTCCATACCCAGCCAAAGTTTGGGATAAATACGTGCCGCTTGTGCCAGGTTAATTAAAAGCTGCTGCTCAATCGCCGCCCCAAACTGTTGCTGCAACAGCTCATGAAAGTGATCTTTATGTGCCCAAAAATCATCCAAATCCAGTTTAAACGAGGGGTCTTTGTGAGATGATAAAAAGAACACCAAGCGCCACTGGTTAATCGCCTTGGCATTGGCTTCAAGCAACTGAAAGCCCATCTGCAAAGCACTCTGTTCCTCGGTTCCCAACAGTTTTTGCTGCCATTGCTGCCAGTGTATAAAGTCATCAGGCAGTTGTTGGCAGATGGCAATCGACTCTGCGGAGTGTTTGTGCAACAGAATGGTTTCTAAAAAATCACCCTGAACTTTTTTAGTAAAAATCTGCGGCATTTCCAATGCGGCGGCGGTAAGAAGTTCATCAATAACCACTTCGGCAAAATGCCGCAACAACGATTCGGGCTGGTGCTGTTGACTGCACGCCAGCGGCATTTGGGTAATGGCTGTTTGTATTAAATTTTCATAGTTGCTTGATACCACTTGCCAGCGTCGAAACAGCTCGATTTTTGCACCCGATTTTTTGCTCAACAACAAAGGGATATAGTGATCTTTGGCCAGAATTTGTTTTAACGATTGGCTAAAGTAATACCAAAACAAAAAATCACTACCGATAGAGCTATTACCGACCTGATAACAACATAAAAAATGAATGTTGTTAATCGCTTTCAGCGGCGCTGACAACGGATAAGCGTAGACCTGCCAGCTTTGCAGAGTCACCTTGTCGTCAATTTCACCATACTGTAGCTCCGGTGACGGCAACGGCTTACCGGCATGGCTGGGCAAAAGCACCGACAGCAAAGCGCCCTGCCCTGTAGCCAGCGGGCCGAGTAGCAAGTCATTTTTTAAAAAGTCTAAACAACGCTTTTCCGGCAAGTGTTGCGGATGCAACTTTGCATTTGCTTTATTCGGAACCTCGTCACTTTCTACCCACAGATAAAAATCACCGAATTGCACGAAATCTTGTGTCTCTTTGGGAAGCCAGATCCCATGAATTACGTTCATAAAATTACAGTATTAAAAGGTTAATGGAAATAAGTCATGGCCGTGTCATAAATGACCCGTAAACTAATGCTAAAGAATGCACGTAAAATAACTTAGACATCTTGCTCCCTCTCCCTCTGGGAGAGGGCTGGGGTGAGGGGAATGAAATCAAGCAGTTATATTCCCCTCATCCCAACCTTCTCCCTTTGGAGAAGGAGCAGTAGGACTTGTGTAGATACCTATGCTCTGGGCTGATGAAAATAAGCCATTAATTGCATATTTATTAGTAAAAAAATGGTAT
>JBAXTQ010000351.1:0-3020 GCA_037130115.1 Methylococcaceae bacterium | reverse complement strand
TTTGCAACAGTATATTCGATTCTATGTTCTCGCCATCCTCCACATCACCGTATTCAAAGGGCAAGGATTTGCTTTTACCGTCTGCTTCACGTCTTAAAATGATAATATTGTTTTTTTTGGCAAATGCTGTCAAGCCACCGGCCATGCTCAAGGCTTGCACGACATCCGTGGGGCCTTTAACTTCAAATTTCCCCGGACTGTTTACCTCACCGGTGACATAAATCAGGTTGCCTTCTGCGGCAAGCAGCCTGACGTTTATTTCCGAGTCAGGTATAAATTTATTTAGGCGTTCCTGCAGCAACTTGACTAATTCCCCGGTCGTTTTACCGGCTGCGGCAACGTGTCCGACCAAAGGAAAAGAGATAGTGCCATCTGGCAGCACGACGACCTCCTGTTTTAAGCTTTCCTCTTGCCAAACGGTGATTTCCAGTTTGTCGCCTGGATTAAGGCGGTAAGCATCGCTTGCTAAAGCGAAAGGTTGATTGGATAGCAAAAGTAGGCACCCGAAAAAAAGTGCCATGATATTGCCTTTGCAATATCGAACTATAAAACGCGTTAAGTTGAATGTAGTCATGTGCCAGTTATCCGAAACCATCGTGTTAAGGGGCTGATTCTATAAAATAGACCATTTCCCTAATCACAAGCATAGTGCAAGTTTGAGACTAATCAACCAAAGGCTTTAAAGTTTCACGGGTTTTTAGCCAATCACTTATTCAAAAAAACCTATCGGCGCTCTCTCACGTTTTGGTTGCTGTTAGGTAACTCGAAAAAAACACCCTCCACAGGATCCGCCTAGTTCCCACGCTCCGGCGTGGGAATTCATCCAGCAACGCTCTGGCGTTGCGTGACGCTGGAGCGTCACTGGCGGCATTCCCACGCTGGAGCGTGGGAACGAGAGGAAAAAAGTGAATGACGGAGTTACAAAGCCCGTCATGTTTCAGCTTAAATTTTTTAAATGATGAACGGCTACTTTTTATCGGTTTTATTTTTCAACTGCTTCATAAAGACATAGCCCGTTAAGGAACCCCATAACAGCATATAAATTCCATGCAGCATGACTTCAAAGTTGAAACTGTCTACTTTTCTAACATAATCCATTATGTCATCAGCCAAAACCAGCGCCAAAATTACATAGACGGCATTCTTTAATTTTATTTTATGCGCGTAAAACACCCCGATTCCAATGAGGATAAAGCCCGTAAAGAATCTAAGGGCGCTATGAATTAACATTTCCAGGTTCATTATGTGCAATTTAAACGCTGAATCCATAAAATAAAGCAGTATAAGTCCTGCAATGGTGACGATAGCGATCAATTTCATTATTATCCTTTGGATTAATCGTTATTAAGTAATTTTAATCCTGGCGGCAATGCCTCACCAAAGATTTGTTTTTCTTCTTGTTCATCCAATTCTTTAACCTGCTCAACCATCTCTATCCAAGATGAAGGAGCTTTGCTTAGTTTAAGTTTGACTATAATTTGCAAGCGTATAGAATCATCAATATCCCGTGCCCGATCACCACTCATGCGAGCAATAAGGGTTGCGGCAAAACCGGCATGCGGTGTTTTTTTCCAATCTTCCAACATAATCCGGGTCAGCCAGTTACCAACAACATCAGCCGGAATAACATTGTGACTACTCCCATGAAACGGCATTCGCGCTCCGATACGCCCAACGGCCCACCAGGTCTGGGTGGGTTCGCCGGCTTTTTGCAAACGTTTTAAAAACCAATCGCCCAATTGTATTTTCTTGTCAACAGGCAAGCGTTCCAATACCGCAGCAAGACGCACCATATCATCATAACCACGATTTTTGATTTGCTTGGCAACGCCCGGTTGTCTTGCGGCAGCGGGGTTGATAAACTTGGCAATATCGGCAAAAATTTGTTCCTGCGCAACGACCGGCAAACCACCGGCAATGCGCCGCCACAACGTCCACCATTCCGTCCAGTTTTGGGTTTCATTAACAAACTGTATGCCTTGTGGGTACAGCTTCCAGAGTTGTTCTACCCGCCAGTCATCCAGCGGATAACCAAAACCGGGGCGCAAACAAAATCCGGCCAGACTTAACCAGACTCTTTCGTGATTCTCTGAACGACGATGGTATTTAGAGCCCTCCAGTAAGGTGCTAAATAATGCCCTTAGTAAAGGCGTTTCCCATTCAGTACGCGCACTTCCCAACTGTTTTTCCAAATCAGCACGTAGATTCTTTACGGATTTAGGATCTATCTGCCGGGATTTTGAGCCAAAAATACTATGTATATTTTCTACCGCCCCCTTAAATTGGGGCGGCAATGCCGCGTCCAGTTGTAATCCCGCCACGCCTTTCTTTCTGATTTGAAATTCAACATTCCAGCGTTGATCCGGGTTTTCAATGGACACGCACTGAATTTTAAGGGTACCCACTTCCGTTTGCGTAACGGCTAACTGCACAATAGCTTCAGCATTGGGTTTAGTCTCATCGCCTTCAAAAGCCACCGCCAACGGCGGCAAAGAATGAAACAGCTCTGTTATTTCAGTGACATCCCCGGGTTTATATTCGGCATCACCGGTCGTTGAGGCCAAGTGAAAACGCACGGGCATACCCAATCTTAAGGCAAATTGTCGATTTTTTAAAATGACCTCATCGCCTTCTTCACTGCCTCTGGGCAAAATACAAATGCCTTGTTGCTCAGTTGAGTGATCGGTGTCAACCAGTAAAAAATAACTACGCGCTGCGCCGCCGCCAATTTTAAGTTTTTTATCGCGCCTGGCGATGGCGTAACTGACCGCCCCGAAGGCAACGGCCAATTCGGGGTGTTTATTTTCCAGCAAAACCGGCGGTTTGGTGCTCCATGAATTAAGCAAGGTCACCAGGCGTTGGGTAATGGGCTCGCTACGAAACACGCCTCCATTAAGTAACAGCGCATCCGGCACCCTGCCCTCACCTTTTAACGCGTCACTGGAAGCTGCGGCATGCAACTTTAAAAACGCCGCGATATGCTTGCTGATGGCGGGTTCTGCGGCATAAGGAAGGCCAAA
>JBAXTQ010000350.1:0-3024 GCA_037130115.1 Methylococcaceae bacterium | reverse complement strand
CCAACAAAGCCGGATAACCACAGCTAAAGCTAGTTGTGGTTATCCAAAGCGCCTTGATAGAAGTTTTTCAAAATAAAAATGATTATTTGATTTTAGCTTCTTTGTAGATAACATGTCTGCGAACAAACGGATCAAATTTTTTGATCTCCATTTTTTCAGGCATGGTGCGCTTGTTTTTGGTTGTGGTATAAAAGTGGCCAGTGCCTTCGGTAGAAATCAGTTTAATTTTATCGCGCATTTTATTGTCTCCTTAAACCTTTGTGCCGTTTTTACGCAAATCTGCCAATACAGCGTCGATGCCGTTTTTATCAATGATGCGCATTGCTTTTGTGGTAATTCTAAGGCGCACCCAACGATTTTCGCTTTCTACCCAAAATCTGTGATGTTGCAGATTGGGAAGGAAACGTCTTTTGGTTCTGTTGTTTGCGTGTGATACGTTGTTACCTGTAACGGGTTTTTTACCTGTTACTTGACATACTCTAGACATAATTAACCTCTTGGTGTGCCTAAATTTAAAAGTTAGCCCGTCTTTATACCAAAAAATCTTTTCAAGGTAAATAACAATCTATAAAATAAGTATAATATACTTCCTCTTCAGTAATTAAATCGGGACAATAATGCCTATTAAACTCGGCATGGTCATGGACTCCATCGACCATATCAATATCAAAAAAGACACCAGTTTTGCCATGTTGCTTGAGGCTCAGGTTCGAGGCTGGGAGTTGCATTATATGGAACTCAATGACTTGTTTCTAAGGAATGGCAGGGCTTTTGCCAGAACCAGAACGCTGACTGTTCAGCGTGATGCCAAGCAATGGCATCGGTTTATTGCCGAGCAAGATATTCCGCTGGATCAATTGAATGTCATCATGATGCGTAAAGATCCGCCTTTTGATCAGGAATATATCTATGCAACTTATTTATTGGAACGCGCCGAAAGTATGGGCGTTTATGTGGTCAATAAACCGCAATCGTTGCGCGATGCCAATGAAAAACTGTTTACGGCATGGTTTCCGCAGTGTTGCGCAGAAACCCTGGTTGCCCGTGAACCCGCCAGAATAAGGAGTTTCCTGCATGAACAAGGGGAAATTATTTTAAAACCGTTGGACGGAATGGGTGGAACTTCTATTTTTCATTTGCGTCAGGATGATCCTAATCTTAGTGTGATTCTGGAAACCATGACCCAGTATAATAGTCGCTATGTGATGGCTCAAAAGTATATTCCGGAGATTAAAGACGGTGATAAGCGCATCTTGATGATTAATGGCGTAGCCGTACCTTATGCGCTGGCACGTATTCCTGCTCAAGGTGAATCGCGGGGTAATTTGGCCGCCGGTGGTCGTGCGGAAGGTCGTAAATTAACCGAACAGGATTTGTGGATTGCCAATCAGGTGGGGCCGACGCTACGCGAAAAAGGCCTGGTTTTTGTTGGGCTGGATGTTATTGGCGACAAGTTAACCGAAATTAATGTCACCAGTCCTACTTGCGCTCAAGAGCTGGATCAGCAGTTTGGGCTTAATATAACCGGTCTGTTGATGGATCATATTGAACAACATCTTCAATAACATGGAAAATAAGGTGATGGACGTTTCTTTTGCGCCCCCGGAGATCAACAATAAGTCATTGTTGATGGCTTTACTGGTTGCGGTTATTGTTCACATTGCCTTGGTGCGGGGAGTCAGCTTAACAACACCCCATCCTGAAAAAATCAATAAACCGATAGATATAACACTGATTAACACACCGGTAAAAAAAGCGCCTGAAAAGGCGGATTTTTTAGCACAGGAAAATCAGTCCGGTGCGGGTGAGGCAATCAAAAAATTGGAAGCACCTGCACAAAAGCCTGCCAGTCAGGAAACCCGTGAAGTAAAGCCTAAGCCGAAGCCAGTCAAAAAGAGTGCGCCTGAAGAGAGTAAGTCCAAAGTAATGCCCAAAGAAAGTGAACCAAAAGTAGCACAAGAACCAATAACCCAAGAAAAGGCGGAAAAGAAAGTGGTTACCGCCAGTAAAGCTGCCGAAGTTAAGCAACCTGAAAAACATCCGCAAATAACAGCCGAGTCATTACATCAACAACTGGCGCAATTGGGAGCTGAAATCAGGCAAAGCCAGCCCAGTGCCGAGCAAACCAAAATAAAATTTGTGGATTCTGTTAGCGCCCATAAATATGTTGCTGCACAATATATGAAAGATTGGGAAAGTAAAGTCGAGCGAACCGGAAATCTTAATTACCCGGAAGTGGCGACCAAGAAGAATTTTTCGGGTATCTTAACCATGGATGTGGGTATTAATGCTGACGGGAGTATTTACAGTATTCGTATCAACAAGTCTTCCGGAAACCCGCAACTGGATGAAGCAGCTAAAAATATTGTCCGCATGAGTGCGCCTTTTCCACCCTTGCCTTTAGATCTGCGTAAAGAACTTGATGTCCTGGTAATTACCCGTGTCTGGAAATTCTCGGATGAATCGGGTTTGGTCACACGATAAATAGTTGCTTAAGTCACCCTAACCTTCGATACTAAGGACCATGAATAAAGCTACTTACTTAAATAATCAATTTATTATCGCCATGCCCGGCCTGGCTGATCCTGTTTTTTTTCACACAGTGACCTATTTGTGCCAACATAATCACGAAGGCGCTTTAGGTATCATTATTAATCGATCAGCGGAGATGAAGCTGGGCGATATTTTTAAGCAAATGAAGATCCATTCGACTTCACTTTATGCCGCTGAAGCCCCTGTTTTTGCCGGTGGCCCGGTGCAGCAGGAACGAGGTTTTGTATTACACACACACGGTGGTGGTTGGGATGCCACTACGCCGGTTTCGGAGTCAATTTCTTTAACGACTTCGCGTGATGTTATTGAGGCTATTGCTGTCGGTAAAGGGCCGGAACAGTATTTGGTGGCTTTAGGTTATGCAGGCTGGGGTGAAGGTCAATTAGAGCAGGAAATGTTGGCTAATGCCTGGTTAAATACCCAATGTAGCCAACAGGTTTTATTTGATACGCCGATTAATGTGCGTTGGCA
>JBAXTQ010000035.1:0-23357 GCA_037130115.1 Methylococcaceae bacterium | reverse complement strand
TCTTCGTGTTCTTCGTGTCTTCGTGGTGAAATGTCTTAAGTTGATGTCTATGGGTGGGTATTTACTGTGAGTTACCTTATTTCACGCCCATTCCTTATGTCTACTCATTTAAGCCGGTATAGATAACATCCCTTCAAGAGATGTTATCTGTTAATATCGAAATTATTTATCTGAGAATGTCTATGTCATTAAAAATCGCGCTCGCACAAATCAATTTCCAGGTGGGTAATATAGCCGCTAATGTTGATAACATTATAAAAGCGGCTGCTTATGCCCGTGATCAGTTAAAGGCGGATATGATTGTCTTTCCTGAGCTGACCCTAACCGGTTACCCGGCAGAAGATCTGTTATTTCGTGCTGATTTTATTACCGAAGCCAATAATGCCGTTTATCAACTTGCCGACCAGGTTGCCGATATTGCGCTGGTGGTGGGTTTTCCGGAACATGATGGCGATAAGCTTTACAACAGTGCCGTGGTATTGCATCAAGGTGTGATGCTGGCCTGTTACCGCAAACAGGTACTTCCCAATTATGGCGTATTTGATGAGCAACGTTATTTTACTGCGGGTAACAAGCCTTGTGTGTTTGAGTTTAATGGCGCTTTTATTGGCCTGACGATTTGCGAAGATGTCTGGAAAAGCGGCATTATTGACGCGACCCAACAAGCCGGGGCAGAATTACTGTTAACCCTCAACGCCTCTCCGTTTAATTCCGGGAAAATTCATCAACGCGAAGCCATTATTTGCCAACAGGTTAAAGCCGCACAAATCCCCCTGGTTTATGTTAATCAAGTTGGCGGACAAGATGAGTTGATTTTTGATGGCGCGTCTTTTGTCGCTGATGCGCAAGGCACTATTGTCTTTCGGGCAGAAGAATTTGTAGAGCAAATCAGTGTCGTTGAATTTGACGGCAACCAACCGGTAGCCGGTACTTGTGCGCCGCTTTATAATGAAATTTCCAGCGAATATAAGGCGCTGGTGCTGGGTATTAAAGATTATGTACGTAAGAACGGTTTTCAGGGTGCAATTTTAGGTTTGTCCGGCGGCATTGATTCTGCACTGGTTTTAGCGTTGGCGGTTGATGCACTGGGACAGGATAAAGTTGAAGCCGTATTAATGCCCTCCCGCTACACGCAAGACATGAGTAACGAAGATGCCGTGCTTCAAGCGGAAGCCCTGGGGGTTAACTACCACACCATTCCTATAACCCCCGCCGTTAATGCCTTTACGGATATGTTGGCCGAAGTTTTTGCGGGTACAAGCAAAGACACCACTGAAGAAAATATTCAGGCACGCTGCCGTGGGGTCATTTTAATGGCACTCTCCAATAAACAAGGCAAGCTGTTGTTGACAACGGGTAATAAAAGCGAAATGAGCGTGGGTTATGCAACGCTGTATGGCGATATGGCCGGTGGTTTTGCACCTATCAAAGACGTGCCTAAACTGCTGGTTTATCAATTGGCCCGTTATCGTAATACGCTGTCCGAAGTAATTCCGGAACGGGTTATTACCCGCCCGCCCTCTGCCGAATTAGCGCCTGATCAAATCGATTCAGACTCGTTACCGCCTTACGAGGTTTTAGACCCCATACTGGAACGTTATGTAGAGCTGGATCAATCCGCAGAAGACATTATTGCCGCCGGATTTCGGCGCGAGGATGTTACCAGAGCCATTAATCTGGTCGACAGAAATGAATATAAACGCCGACAATCCCCACCGGGAATCCGGATTACCGGCAGAGCATTCGGACGCGATCGACGCTATCCCATTACCTCGGGTTATAGAGGCATTTGACGGTTTTTGAAAAACGGGCTACCCACTTAAAGCGGGACAAGCAAAAAGGCTTAATCATCAAAAGAGACCGTTCGCTTCGACTCCGCTCAGCGAACGATTTAACCTTAAATTGTCCCAACTTAGGTAGCCGAAAAACGGCTGGCAAGCCAAAACGGCCACGCAAAATAAAGCAGACTATTTTTAAATGATGTTACTCGATTTTTCTCTTTACCAAATGGTGTCCATTGCCTTGGTGTTCATTTGGACCGGCTTTGTCAGGACGGGGCTTGGTTTTGGCGGTGCCGCCTTAGGATTGCCGCTGATGTTGTTTGTACAGAATAATCCGCTGTTATGGTTGCCCATCATTGGCGTGCATTTACTGGTTTTTTCCGGCTTAACCCTGCTTAACCGCTTGCATAATGTCGACTGGCAGTATTTGCGCCACTCTTCGGTTTACATTATTCCTCCTGCGCTCATAGGGGTTTTTGGACTGGTAAACCTGCCGGTGCTATGGCTGAACAGCTTCATTTATTCGGTCACCTTGTTTTATGGTTTTACCTGGTTACTCAACCGGGGCATTGAAAGTCGTCATGTCTGGGCAGATAGGGGACTGCTCGTTTTAGGCGGTTACATTGCCGGCATGTCCTTGACCGGAGCACCCTTGATGGTGGCCGTTTATATGCGTAATGTCAGCAAATACCAATTGCGGGACACTTTGTTTGTGTTATGGTTTATCTTGGTAAGCATCAAAATGACCACGTTTATTGCCTTATCCGTTGATTTGCATTTTCTAACGGCACTGACGCTTTTACCGGTCGCCGCCATTGGGCATATCCTGGGCTTGAAAGCGCATAACGCCATTATGCGTAATGATTTGCTTTTTAAACGCTGGGTTGGCGGTGGCCTGGTCGCTGTCAGTCTAATGGGATTATGGGATTTATATGGCAAACAGGCTCAGGATTTTTTATACGTGAACTTAATTCATCTATAGGTAGTGATGTTTAAATGCATTTTCTCCGTTTTATCGCATTAATTATTCTCTCTCAGGGATTGTCCGGTTGTCTCTCGCCTTTGGCACTCGATAACATGTCTCTGGCTTATAACGAAGCCACAGCCAATGACATTTCGAAACAACTGCTCCTCAATATCGCCAGAGCCCAGCACAACGAACCGATCCATTTTTCCGGCATCTCCAATATTGCTGCGACGTTGAACTTTCAAGCCAATATCGGTGCCACTCCAGCATTGACCGGTAATAATGGTTCGGCGCTTATGCCTTTTTTTGGGGTTGGGGCGGCGGAAAATCCTACCATCAGCATTGTTCCCATGCAGGGTGCCGAATTCACCAAGCGCTTGTTGGCACCGATGACAGAGGATCAACTGAGCCAACTGCTAAGGCAAAACGTAGAAGTGGATTTGTTGCTACGACTCGCCGTACTGGAATTTCGTACCCGAGAAAACGGTAGGGAGCTGGTTTATCATAACCGTCCCAGAAATAAGGATAATTACACTTTGTTTCGGCGCATGGCTCTGCATTTGTCTTCCATACAGGATAGGGATCAGCTTTATTTTGAACCCCTGATATTTGAAGAGCACTGGAGTTTGCCGATCAAGAGTATGACCCCCGAAGGCTTTCAGGCACTGGAAAAGGAATATACGATCACCCTGGATCAACAACAAGACGTGTATCGACTCGACAAGAAAACTGTTGGGCGCATGATTATAACTAATTACGATCCGTCCCTATTGTCTGGAACGGAGCGCCATCGACTCAATGACGAGACAGAATTAAACGCGCCCAATGACTTGCTGGTCGATATTCGCCCCGGCTATCCCGGTGGAGAATATCCGCTGCATGGCAGGTTTAGGCTGAGAAGTTTTAGCAATATCCTTTATTTTATCGGTCGAACGCTTTCCACCGAGCCGGAAGGCGACATCAGCAAGGATCAACGCACACCGGTTGTTTTAGATAATCCACCGTTCACTTTAGCGATCAAAGAAACAGAGAGCAGTCCGCCTGACACGGACTTATCGGTAAAATACAAGGACAAATATTATTCCGTCGATTCAGCCCCCGGCTATCCGTGGAATAAAAACGCCTTCCGGGTGCTTTCGCAAATGTTTCAGATGACGATGACGGAATTACCTAAGGTTGCAGCACCCAGCATCACGATTTCTAAATGACTTTCCTGAAATTATTTGATTAAAAACAAACTCGCCAAGCCCAGAAAAATAAAGAAGCCCATTGAGTCTGTGATGGCTGTGAGTATAACGCTGGTGCCCACGGCGGGGTCTTTACCGAATTTATGACGTAATAGGGGAATGCCGAGACCCACCACCACGGCGACCAACAGATTAATAAACATGGCGGTTGCCATTACGGCGGAAAGTGCGCTGTCCCGATAAAGTAGTAGACTTAACAAGCCCATAATCAAGCCGATAAAGGTTCCGTTAATAACGGCAAGTGTCAGTTCTTTTTTTATCAAGCGGCGTATATTGCTGGGGGTGATTTGCCCTAACGCCAAGGAGCGGATAATCAGCATACTGGTTTGATTGCCGGTATTACCGCCCATTGCTGCAATAATCGGCATTAATGATGCCAGCGCGACCAGTTGCAAAATAATATCTTCAAATACGCCAATAATGCGTGTCGAAGCAAAGGCCGTTGCAATATTAATTAATAACCAGCCCCAACGGTTTCTGGCGCTTTTCCAGACACTGGAAAATAAATCTTCTTCTTCGCCGACACCCGCTTGAGTCAGCAAGTCTTCATCGGTTTTTTCGCGAATAAAATCCAGTATATTATCGACACAAAGCCGTCCTTGCAGCTTGCCTGTTTTATCGACGACCGGTGCCGAAATCAAGTCATAACGTTCAAATGCCCGTGCCGCTTCTGCGGCATCCTGATCAATCTGAAAGTGAATAAAATCAGTCACCATCACATCGGCTACCTGCTGGATGGGCGAATGCGTTAATAAGCGTTGCAAGGGCAAAACACCCTGAACTTTATCGTGCTGATCCACTACAAATAATTTGTCGGTATGGCTGGGTAATTTGCCCAGTTTGCGGATATAAGCGATGATCGCTTTTAAGTTGAGGTCATCCCGTATGGTGATCATGCCAAAATCCATCAGCGCACCGACCTGGTTTTCCTGATAAGACAGTATGGCATTTAAGTGTTTGCGCTCTTTGTTGTTCAACGAGCGCAAAATCTTTAGCATCGTTCGCTTGGGAATGTCTGCTGCAATATCGGCTATTTCATCGGTATTTAATTTGCCGGCAACGGTTGCCAGCTCTTCTGCTGCCATCCCTGAAATGAGCGTATGCCGAACGGCATCGGAGACTTCCAGTAAAACTTGTCCGTCATGCAGGGTCTTAATGGCATCCCATGCCGTCTTGCGATGATCCAGAGGTAACGATTCAAGAATAAAGGCAATGTCGGCAGGGTGTAAATGAGCAAACTTTTCCTGAAGGCGGGCTTGATGCTGATTTTGCAGCATTGCCTCAACCAATTCGTAATTGGCAACAGGGCCTCTTTCAACCAGGGATGTTTCCAGTTGCTGTTTTTCAAGCAGGGTAATGGTGTCTTGTAGCTGATGTTCCAGGAACTGTGCTGAATTGTTTTTTTCAGAAGATTGCATAGTACACCGCTGTTTTAATGATTTTTTGTGTGTAATCAGTTTCCTGGACTAGATCAAACCGATGCTGGATTTTGCTATGTAACCCGTTCTATTGCCTTTCTTTAACCTTAAACTGTATAGGGGGCAACTTATCATTTCGCATCATTTTACCGATAGACAAAAAACGTTGCCCCACACAGACTGAACCTTGTTTGATCCAAAAAAACCTAGATCAGCACCATATTATCCCGGTGTATCATTTCCGAATCATCGGCATAGCCCAAAATTTTCTCAAATTCCGAACTGCTTTTTCCGGCGATTAAATGAGCGTCGAGCTTGCCATAATTGACCAGTCCACGCGCAATCTCCAAGCCGTTTTCATCCTTGCAGGAGACTAACTCGCCACGCTCAAACTGACCGGAAACGGATTTAACCCCGACTGCCAGCAAACTTTTGCCGTTACTTTTTAATACTTTAACCGCGCCAGCATCCAAAACCAGTACGCCTTTAACTTGCAGTTGGCCGGCCAGCCAACGTTTTCTTGCGACCAACGGCTCAATATCCGGCAAAAAATAGGTTCCAAGGTCAGCACCGGAAATGACTTGGGTAAGCACTCCGTCAACGGCACCCGCAGCCACTACGGTTGCCGCGCCTGATCTGGCCGCCAGGCGTGCCGCACGTACTTTAGTGTACATTCCGCCCTTGCCCAGTCCGCTACGACTATCACCGGCCATTTTTTCCAGGCGGTCATCGTTAACGCTAATCTCGGAAATTAATTGTGCATCAGGATATAAACCGGGGTCGCCGGTAAATAAACCGTCTTGATCCGTCAAAATAATTAACAACTCAGCCTCAACCAGATTGGCAACCAATGCCGCCAAGGTATCATTATCACCAAAGCGAATTTCTTCGGTGGCAACGGCATCATTCTCGTTGATAACCGGCACGACGCCAAACTTTAACAAGGTCAACAACGTGCTGCGGGCATTTAAATAACGCTGCCTGTTAGACAAGTCATCATGCGTCAGTAATACTTGCGCCGCATGTAAACCATGCTGCTGGAAATTATCATCAAAAACCCGAACCAGACCCATTTGACCGACAGACGCTGCCGCCTGTAACTCATGCAGAACCTTTGGTCTTACTTTCAAGCCCAAACGACTCATGCCCTCCGCGACCGAGCCGGATGATACCAAAACGACATCAATGGATTGCTGCCTTAAGCCTGCCATTTGCTTAACCCAGGCGGTAATGGCAACTTTATCAAGTCCTTGCCCGCCTTTGGTTAGTAAAGAGCTGCCTATCTTTACAACAACTCGTTTAACGTTGGTAAAATCATTCCTGCTCACTGTTTTTCCGCCGTTCTCGTTCTGCTTCCAAAAAGTTCATGATGGCATACATTAACTCTTTTGTACCTGTGCCATTAATTGCCGCGATTTTAAAAACGGGGGCAGTCCAGCCCAATTCATCAACAATTGCCTGGCAACGCTCATCGACTTCATCATAAGGCAATCTGTCAGTTTTGTTGAGTACCAGCCAGCGCGGCTTGTTGGCCAAATCATCGCTCCATTTCTCAACTTCATGAATGATTTTTCGGGCAGCTTCTACCGGCGTATCCATGCTCTCGTAAGGCACTACATCAATGAGATGCAACAATAAACCGGTACGTGATAAATGCTTAAGAAACTGTAAACCCAGTCCAGCTCCTTCAGCGGCGCCTTCAATAACACCCGGAATATCGGCAATAACAAAACTGCGTAAATCATCAACACTGACCACGCCCAAGTTAGGGTGCAAGGTAGTAAACGGGTAATCAGCCACTTTAGGGGTTGCTGCCGATACCGATCGTATCAAGCTGGATTTGCCGGCGTTAGGCATTCCCAACAAACCGACATCAGCAATTAAGGTCAACTCCAAAATAAGAACGCGATGTTCGCCTTCAGAACCTTTACTGGCTTTTTGTGGCGCCCTGTTAATGCTGCTTTTAAAGCGGGTGTTGCCCAAGCCATGAAAACCGCCCTTTGCAACCAGTAGAGTTTCGCCAATTTCAGTTAAATCACCGATAACTTCACCGGTTTCGAAATCAGATACTTTTGTTCCCAGCGGTACCGGTACAAAACAGTCGTCACCTTTTCTTCCGGTGCAATTGCGACTCATGCCTTTTTGTCCGCGCTGCGCCCTATGGACGGCATGGTATCTAAAATCTACCAGCGTGTTTACATTCTCCACTGCAATCAGATAGACGCTGCCGCCGTCACCGCCGTCACCGCCATCGGGACCGCCCATGGGAATATACTTCTCACGCCGAAAGCCAATAGTACCATTACCGCCATCACCCGCCTCTACGCGAACTTCCGCTTCGTCAACAAATCTCATAACTTACACGCCACACTTAAAAACCAACCGATAAAAACAAAAAAAGCCCCGCCATTAAGGACGGAGCTTTTTTAAAGCCGTCGGATTAGATACGCTAACCCGACTTATATAACTGTTAACTACAATCAAACTGTACGTTTTATGCAGGAACAATACTGATAAATTTACGGCTTTTAGGACCTTTAACCTGAAAAAGCACTCTACCATCTGCGGTAGCGAACAAGGTATGATCTTTTCCGCAACCTACATTATCTCCGGGGTGAAATCTAGTTCCACGCTGACGAACAATAATGTTTCCTGCTGTTACCAACTCACCACCGTAACGCTTAACACCCAAGCGTTTTGCATTGGAATCACGTCCGTTACGGGTACTACCACCAGCTTTCTTATGAGCCATCTGTAACTCCTATCGCTTAAGCAGAAATGCCAGTAATCTGGATTTCTGTATAGTATTGACGATGCCCCATTTGTTTCATATGGTGCTTGCGTCTTCTGAATTTAATGATTTTGATTTTATCGTGTCTACCTTGAGACAAAACAACCGCTGTAACCTTCCCGCCTTCAATAAAAGGCAAGCCGATATTAACAGCGTCGTCTGTTTGAATCATCAGCACTTTATCAAATTCAATGCTGTCGCCTGTGCCCAGCTCCAGTTTTTCTATTTTTAAGTAAGTACCTTCTTCAACGCGGTACTGTTTACCACCTGTTTGAATTACCGCATACATCTGAGCAAGCTCCATCAAGCATTAATCTGTTAAAATTTAACTAGTAATTATATTTTTAAACACAAGCCTAGTCAACAAAAATTTGTACCACATTAATAAACCTGTTTATTAAAAGTGATGCAAGAAAGCTATTGACGCCAATATTCTTTATTCAATAGCATGGGCAGTTGGCTTTCTATTGGGTTATAATAACCCAATAACCTCATATTTTATAATTATGACTATGAAAAATAACCAAAACTCACCTTATCAGCGCTGAATCAATGGTATCGCATACACTCTCAAACACACTGGAACCCATTGATTTTGATTTAATCAAGAACTTAACTGCCACGGAAGCCAAGGCAGTCGACCAACTCATTATTAACGAGTTAAGTTCCGATGTTATTTTAATTAATCAAATGGGGCATTATATTGTTGGCAATGGCGGCAAGCGTTTACGTCCCATGTTGCTGCTACTTGCCGCTAAAGCACTGGGCGGTGTCAACGATAACCACCTGATACTTGCCGCTGTCATTGAATTTATTCATACGGCGACACTGCTACATGATGATGTTGTTGACGAATCCGATCTCCGACGCGGCAAAGAATCAGCCAATGCGGTATGGGGCAATGCTGCCAGCGTATTGGTGGGCGACTATCTGTACTCCAGTGCTTTTGAAATGATGGTACGCACCGGCAATATGCGGGTGATGGAAATTCTTTCAAAAACCACGACCGCCATTGCCGAAGGCGAGGTGTTGCAGCTGTTAAATTGCAATAACCCGGAAACAACAGAAGCAAAATATCTGGAAGTTATTGCCAGAAAAACAGCGATTCTATTTAGCGCCGCCACCAGATTAAGTGCCGTTATAGCGGTCTCGTCTGCCGAGACAGAAGAAAGTCTGGCAAAGTACGGGCAGCACTTGGGTATTGCTTTTCAATTGATTGATGACGTACTCGACTACAAAGCCAGTCAAGAAGATTTGGGCAAAAACCTCGGTGACGATCTTGCCGAAGGCAAGCCGACCTTGCCTTTGATTTATGCCATTCAAAAAGGCAGTGAAGACGAGGCAAAAATAATTATTGACGCTATTAAAAATGGTGATCGTGATGCCTTTAATGAGGTTTATGCCATCGTACAAAGCACCCAAGCTATTGTTTACACTGAACAACGTGCAGATGAAGAAGCTGAAAAAGCCATTGCTGCCCTGCATGTTTTGCCTGCTTCAGAATACAAAGAAGCGTTAACTTTATTGGCAAAGTTTTCCGTTCAAAGAAATTATTAAAATATAAGGCATTAGTTTTGTGGGGCGTGCGCCCTACAAGACTAATGCCTTTTCATTGCTCCCCTGTAAAACCTCCAAACCCTGTCATCCTGCTAATGACTGCCCGCTAGCCCCAGAATTTTTGTCCTGTCCAAGTAGAATTCCCTTAAGTTTTTAGATAATCGGGTGATTTCTCAGCGAGAATAATGACAAGAAATTTTAGCCACAGCCAAACTTTCTATAAAAAAACAACTAAGCTATTAGCTTGTACTTATTCTAACTACCCTTTTTAAATCCGAAAAAATGCAGGATAAATACCCAAATTAATAAACGAAAAAGTAGACGCTCACTACTGAAAAGTAACTTTTTATACTCAGGTTCAGCTAATGAAAATTAAAAAAATGATTTCAAAATATTATCATAATGCCATTGCCATAGGTCTCCTGGCGTCCAGTTCCCTGGTCATGGCTGCAAACTACGGTGCATTGAATCATCAGCAAGACAGTTTTACCAGTCTGGATCAAATTACACCACAAGCCACTGATCAAGAACGCTCTGTTTCAACGCTGGAATCCTTTCAACAAGCAGAAAAAAGCAATAAAAGAGCGAATTATCTTGATGTACTTAATCTGCTAAAGCAGAACAAAATTGAAGAGGCTCAGAACAAAATTTCTTCATTATTAAAGCAGAGTCCTGACGAAGCTGATTACTATAATTTAAATGCGCTATTGGAAACCCTTAAAAAAGATATACCGGCCGCCCAAAAAAACTACGAACAAGCAATCAAACTGGATTCAAAAAATATTCTCGCCTACCTTGGATCGGCAAAATTGGCTTTAGATGACGGCAAGCTTGATAAAGCCAAAGAGTATGCCAATCAAGCATTGGCTATCAATGACAAAACGATTAACGCCTTTCTTGTGTTGGCTGATGTTGCTTATAAACAAAAAGATAATGCCGAAGTAGAAAAGATTTTATTAACCGCACAGGAAAAAGTAAAAGGCAATGTCACTGCGGAAATAGAAATCATCAAAAATTTAGGTAAATATTATGCAATACAAAAACAACCGGAAAAAATCCTGGCATTAACCGAAGCACTGGAATCACGATATCCAGACAACAGCATGGCACTGAGCCTGCTTGCTCAAGCTCAAATTATTAATGATAAAAAAGCATTGGCTGAACAAACACTGTCCAAACTAATTAATCTGGAGAAACAGGATGTCGTCAGTCGTTTATTATTAATCAAATTAATGAGCGAATACCCTGATAAAGTCCAAGACACGCTAAAATTATTAGATGAAACAGCGCAGATTGAGCCTAATAATCCAGAAGCTTTGGTTTATAAAGCGGCCTATTTAATTAAACTGAAGCGTAATCAGGAGGCTTTTGAACTTGCCAATAAAATAGAAACCCGGTTTCCAAAATTGGCGTTGGCCAAACTTTTAAAAGGTGACGTGTACTTGCAAGAGAAAAAACTGGATAAAGCGACTGACATGTATCAGCAAGCTTATAAAATTGAACCCAATGACAGGGTATTGTTTACGTTGGCCGATTTAATGATCGCCCAGAAGAAACAGCCTGAAGCCATCAAGCTTCTTAACAACGCATTAGAGAAAAACAGTAAAAGCGTTGCTATTCACTTTAAACTGGCTAACCTTTATCAACAGCAGAATGATACCAAACAAGCTGAAGCGCATTATAACGCCATGTTGACTGAGCAAACCGATAATGTCTTGGCTTTGAATAACCTGGCTTTTCTTTATTCACAACAAAATGACCCCAGAGCACTGGAGTTTGGGAAAAAAGCTTACGAGAAGTCGCCAGAGTCAGCGGCAATTTTAGATACTTATGGTTATATCCTGGTCAAACAAGGTCAATCTAAAGAAAGTCTTATAATACTTGAAAAGGCTGCCGGATTAGCGCCTCAAGCAAAAGACATACAGTTTCATCTGGCAGAAGCTTATGTTGCCAATAACAACACCCGGAAAGCCATTGAAATACTGGAGCCGATTGTTAAGGTCGATCATGATTTTTCAGAAAAAAAAGCCGCCATCCGCTTATTGGAAAAATTACACACACAATGACCAAACCTTTAAATCTAAAAATATAGAGCCCTTAATTAATTAATTAAGTACGTAGACACTTCAATTTGTCGGGTTACGCTGTCGCTAACCCGACCTACGCGACTTTAAATCTAAAAATAGCGATTGATCACGAAAGCCAAAACCAGGCTATATCTTGCTCCCTCTCCCACCGGGAGAGGACTGGGGTGAGGGGATATAAATGGTTAAGTTATTTCATGCACGTTCCTAACTCAAAGGCTTTCGCCTCTTTACCATAATTCGTTACCATTAGATTATCTGACTTGAATTTTATGGAAAACTACAATTATTACAGCTACTTAATGGCCACTGTAGCCTATTTTTTTTTACTGCCCTTATCGCTAACACATCTTAAACAAAACCCCGTTGTCATCCCTTTGAATATAGCGATTTTTTTTTCCTTGACCTGGTCGGGGTATACCGCTTTTTTGATTCACAACGATGGCTTGTTCACTTCAGAAAGCCTGCCTTTCGAAACGCTGCGAAATACGGCTTGGTTCTTTTTATTAGGTGTACTTATATCGCGCCAACAATTTAACAATAATTATTCATTAATTTTTAAATCCAGACTTGCCAATGGCCTTGCGCTGTTAATAGCACTGACTTTGGTACTGGAAATTTTCAGGGATTTACGCTATCAAGTCCAACAATTACTGGGTCAGGATCTACGCCTTTTTGCCCATGTTGTTTTTGCCATTGTTGGCCTGATGCTGGTAGAACAACTCTATCGCAACGTAACAATGGGTTCGCACTGGACTACCAAATTTCTATGCCTGGGTCTGGGTGCCTTATTTACCATTGATTTTATTGTGTACAGCAAGTCTTTATTATTTGCCAGGCTGGATTTCTTGCTCTGGAATTCACGAGGCTTTATTAATGCGTTGATAGTACCTTTGCTGGCAATTTCCATTGTTCGCTTTCAAACAAATAATGCCCTTAGAATCACGGCCTCAAGAAAAATAGTGTTTCATACCACGGTGTTGTTTGGCTCGGGACTGTATCTTATCTTAATGTCTATGGCCGGTTTCTATATCAGGGATTACGGAGGTAATTGGGGTGGGATTGCACAGATAATTTTCATATTTTTAGCCCTCATATTACTATTCATTTTATTTGTTTCCGGTAAAGTCAGGGCAACAACCAAAGTATTTTTTAACAAACACTTTTTTCACTATCGTTACGACTATAGGGATGAATGGATTAAGTTGAGTAAAACAATTGCACAACTAGACTCCATTAACGAGTTATCGGGCTTTATCATTAAAACCCTGTCGGATCTGGCTGATAGTTCAGGGGGAGGCTTATGGTTAAAAAATGAGCAGGGTGATTTTTATTTGGCCGAAGAGTATATCCTGGGATTTTATCCACCGCACACGATCAAGGCCGATCAGTCTTTAATACAATTCATGTTGAAAAAGCGATGGGTTATCGATTTTGTCGAGCTTTCAAATTCGCCTGAAGTCTATAGCGACGTTGATTTATCGGAGTGGCAGGCCGAGCAGAATAATATCTGCTTGATCATTCCCCTGCTTCAACAAAATGAGCTGGCAGCTTTTGTGGTTTTAACAAAAGCCAAAATACCCAGGCAACTTAATTGGGAAGACCACGATTTATTAAAAACAGTCGGGATGCAGTTGACCAATGCACTGGCGCTCAGTCATGCCAGTGACGCCTTATCCCGATCACGCCAGTTTGAAGCCTATAATCGGCTCTCCGCTTTTCTTGTACATGACCTTAAAAACCTGGTCGCGCAAGTCTCACTCATTGTAAAAAATGCAGAAAAACACAAATATAATCCGGATTTTATCGATGATTCTATTGAGACACTTGAAAATGTAGTCTATAAAATAGAACATCTACTGGGGCAACTCAAAAAGGGACTGATAAAAGTCGACAGCAAGACTATTATTAATCTTGTTGAAATTATCAAGGATGTTGCCAGGCAGCAAGCCGGCAATAAACCCTTGCTACAACTCTCGGAACACGAGGATAAAATTGAGGTTTTAGGAGAAAAGGAAAAAATAACCGCTATTCTTGGTCATCTTGTTCAAAATGCACAAGAAGCCACTGCCCACAATGGCCTTGTTAGCCTGGAATTATCTCGGGATGATCAGCAGGCCATTATTAAAGTGATTGATAATGGCTCCGGCATGGACAATAAATTTATTGCCGAACGTTTGTTTAAACCCTTTGATACCACAAAAGGCAATGCAGGCATGGGGATTGGTGTCTATGAAGCGCGTGATTACATAACAAAATATTCCGGGTCTTGTGATGTTGAAAGCCAATTAGGTGAAGGCACTACTTTTACCATCAAATTGCCCCTTGCCCGGCCTACAAATCAACCGTTGAGCTGAATACGCCTGTTAAAACCGCGATAAGGAATGCGCATGAAATAACTTAGGCATCTTGCTCCCTCTCCCTCTCCCTCTGGGAGAGGGCTGGGGTGAGGGGATATAAAGCTGCGTCTACAATTTTATAAGGCCGATTCAACTCCCAAGCATTAGGCAACGCTAACCTTAAAAAGGCTTAACGACTGCCAAAATGATAATGCCTACCAAAAATAAAACCGGCACTTCATTCATCCAACGGTAATAAACATGGCTATGTCGATTGCGGTCATGTTTAAAATCCAAAAGCCACACGCCACAAAAATAGTGATAAACCAGTGTGAGTGCAAGCAGCGCCAGTTTTGCATGTAACCAACCGCTGGCCGAATAAACTCCCCACGCATAATCAGTCAGCATCCAGATACCAAATACCAAGGTAATTATCATGCCGGGTGTCATTATCCCAAAAAACAGTTTCCGCTCCATGACTTTAAAGCGTTCATTGCTGATTTCATCGGTACTCATGGCATGATAAACATACAGGCGTGGCAAATAAAACAGACCTGCAAACCAGGTGACCATAAAAATCAAGTGCAGTGCTTTTAACCAGAGCATGGTTTATCCTAAGGTGAAGGGTTCAATAAGGGTTTTTATTTCAGCCGGATCAAATACACCGATTTTTTTTAGGGCGATCAAGCCGTCCGGGGTAATTAAAAAAGTGCTGGGTATCAATTGTACATCGCCAAAAGCGTGGGCGTGTTCTCCTGTAAAGTCCAATACGACAGGATAAGGTAGCTGTTGGTCTTGTGTCATGGCGATGACATGGTTGGGCGGGTCGTAGTGCATGGCGACGGCTATAATTTCAAGACCTTGCGCGTGGTATTGCGAATAAAGATCAATTAAGAGAGGGATTTCTTTTATGCAACCCGGGCAATCAGTTGCCCAAAAAGTAACAATAACCGGTTTGCCGCGCAATGCTTTTAAAGCAATTTTTTGGCCGGTAATCGTTGTAAACGTGACATCGGGGATACGGGTAGCTAGCCGATTGAGTGCGACTGCCGAAAGCAATACCAGCGCTAATAACAACGCTGCCAAGGCAATGAATCGATAGCTGAAAAATCGCGTCTTTATGACGGCGGCAGGCAATTGTTTGGGCATTTACGTTAATGTCTCACTTGGCAATATCGGGATTATAGCAAAGCTGTTAAACTGTGCACCTTTTTAGCGGCTAACCATCCGCCCATTATTTCATAAAAAATCCTTATTTTTAGGTTAATGACCTGCCAAGGCCGGATTTGATGAAAAGGGCTTTATGAAATTATTGGCGATGCGTTTTCACAGTGATTATGGCTTTGAGTTAATTTATGAGTTTTGACGTTATTTGTTTTGATTGCGACAGTACCTTAAGCAAAATAGAAGGTATAGACGAACTTGCCCGGCGTGTTGGTTTGGGTGAGGAAATGTCCAAACTGACTGATTTGGCAATGAACGGCATCGTGCCATTGGAAGCCGTTTACGAGCGGCGTCTGTCGCTGATCCAGCCTGACCAATATAGCATCAACTGGCTGGCTGATTTATATATTGCCGAAATAGTCGAGGGCGTTAACGAAGTGTTTGCGGCTTTATTGGCTCAAGATAAAACCGTGCATATTATCAGTGGCGGCTTGCGTCAAGCTATCTTGCCGCTGGCAAAATATCTGGGCTTGCCTGAAAACCAGGTACACGCGGTTGATATTTATTTCAACGAAGATGGCAGTTATGATACTTACGATCTTAACTCGCCGTTGGCCAGAACAGGCGGCAAAGCCGAGATTTGTCGGCAGTTGCTTAACGCGCAAGATTCCTTGGTGATGATCGGCGATGGCAAGACCGACATGGAAGCCAAGGACGCAGGTGCTTATGTGCTGGGTTTTGGCGGTGTGGTCGATAGAGCGATTGTTCGTGAGTTGGCTGATTTTTATACCACCGAGCCTAGCCTGCTTTCGGTTTTAGAACATATTTTGTAAGCGTTACCGAGACTGTTGAAAGAGCACACCACGAAGACACGAAGTACACGAAGAAAAACCAAGGTAAAAGCCGTGTGTTCTTGCTGAACAGCAAAATGATTCGCCAAGTGCCAAAAAGTCCGTCATTCCGGCAGGGATGCCGGAATCCAGTCACATGGATGTGAAGCTGTAGTTTGGCATAGCCCCTAAATCATGCGGCAACGTTATCGGAAAGTCACCCTCCATGGCACTGGATACCGGCATCCTTGCCGGTATGACGGCGTTAACTAAAACTTTTTGTCCCGGCTTAAGTGGGTAGCCTTTCTAAATACACACTAATTTTTAAAGAGAGAAACCATGGCTGGACATAGTAAATGGGCTAATATCAAGCATCGTAAAGCAGGGCAGGATGCCAAGCGCGGTAAAATTTTTACCAAAGTCATGCGTGAAATTACCGTTGCAGTAAAAACCAGTGGCCCCGATGCCGCCAGTAACCCAAGTTTACGCTCCGCAGTTGATAAAGCTTTGGGTGCCAATATGCGCCGTGACACTATTGATACCGCTATTAAAAAAGCCGCCGGTGCACTGGAAGGTGTTAATTACGAAAACATTCGTTACGAAGGCTATGGCCCCGGCGGTACAGCGGTCATCGTTGATTGTTTAACCGATAACCGTAACCGCACCGTTGCTGAAGTCCGCCATGCCTTTGCCAAAGCGGGCGGCAATTTAGGCACTGATGGTTCGGTCGCTTATCTGTTTAATAAAGTCGGTATTTTAAGTTACGCCCCTTCAGTTGACGAAGATGCGCTGATGGACGCCGCTTTGGAAGCCGGTGCAGACGATGTGACCGGCTATGATGACGGTGCCGTTGATGTGATGACGACGCCCGAAACCTATTTAGCTGTAAAAGAGGCTCTGATTGCCGCAGGCTTTGAACCCGATAGTGCCGAAGTTACCATGCAGGCAACCATCCAGGCTGAACTGGATGCCGATGACGCAGAAAAAATGCTGCGTTTGATAGATCGCCTGGAGGATTTGGACGATGTGCAGAATGTTTATTCCAATGCAGATATCAGTGATGAAATTATGGCGGGGCTGGATTTATAAACCGTGGGCAGTGCTTTTCCGCTCACCAGATTGGCACCGCTCCTGCGATTTAATATAACAAGATTTTAACGGTGACTACTATGACAGTATTACTATCCGAACGGATTACCCTAGACCCAAGCATTTGCCATGGTAAACCTTGTATTCGAGGTTTACGTTATCCGGTTGAAAATATCCTGGAATGGTTAAGTGCTGGAATGAGTGTCGAAGAGATACTTACGGATTATGAGGATTTGGAAAGGGAAGATATTATGGCGGCATTGGCGTTCGCCTCCCAACTTATCAAGGTAAAACGAATTGCAAAGTTAGCGGCATGAAGTTTATTGTTGATGCGCATTTGCCACGGCGTCTTGCGGCTAGTTTGAAGTGGTGGGGTCATGACGTTATGCATACGTTAGATTTCCCATCTGGAAATCGTACACCGGATTGGCGTATTAATGAGATATCTATGGAGCAGCAACGCGTCGTTATTACTAAAGACGCCGATTTCGTCAACTCGTTTTTGCTATCGAGAGTCCCATTTAAGTTACTGTTGGTGTCAACCGGAAATGTAAGCAACCAAGCACTTGAAGAAATTTTTTCCAAAAACATATTGGAAATAATTGAGGCGCTTAACAGTTATGAATACGTGGAAATTACGCAAACATCATTGATTGAACATAGATAAATTGTTTTAGTCACTGTAAAAAACAGCAAGTATTCTTAATCTAACGAAGTGGAATCGAGGATAATCGAAGCCCTCCTAGATCCTCGATTCCGTTTTACTCCATCTAGGCTACCTACTTCGTTAAAAAAATGGGAGCAATCATGAGCTTAAACCCGGCCTATCAATCAATAAGCGAAACAGATTACCTGCACGGCGAACTGCTTGCAGAAACCAAGCATGAGTATATTGATGGTCAAGTCCATGCAATGGCTGGAGCCAGCGAAAATCATAATTTGCTGTCAGTTAATATAGCGACTGAATTAAAGACTCGATTGAAAGGTACGCCCTGTAGAATTTTTATAGCGGATATGAAAGTTAAAGTGGGAGCCAACTTTTTTTATCCCGATGTGATGGTGGTTTGCCAAGAGGATAATGACAACGAGTATTACAAAACAGCGCCTGTTATTATTGTTGAAGTTTTATCCAAATCGACTCGGCGCTTTGACCAGACTGACAAACGCTTGCGTTGTCAAAGAATCCCTAGCTTGGAAGAGTATGTTTTAATCGAACAGGATAAGGGAGAGATTCAGGTTTTTAGCAAAAAAGACCAGTGGCAATCCTTTTATTATTATCTCGGTGACGACATTACTTTTTCTTCATTAGGTATCACGGTGCCGGTTGAAGATATTTACTATCAAGTCAACAATGAAGATGTGCTGGATTTTTTGCGGGAAAAAACTGGTTGATTTTGATGCGGCAGCTTTTAGGATGCGCGTAGGGAATTATCGAATTTTATTTGATCGAGAGGATGACTTGAAAATTATTGATATTATAGACATCCTGCAACGTAAACAGGCATATCAAAAGAGGTAGCTATGTTAGAGCATGTACAAATTATTGAAGAACATGGGCAAGCTAAATTTGCAGTCATCGATTTTGAAGAATACCAGTCAATTAAAGCACTGTTGTCAGAACCTGAAAAACTGGCAGATTATTTAGATTACTTACACATGCAAGCGGTTAAGCAAGCATCCTCTAAACGCCACACTTTGGCAGAAGTTAAACAGGCTTGTGATTTAATTTGATGAGAATTTTAGGGATAGACCCCGGTTCAAGATTAACCGGATACGGAATTATAGAAGAATCGCCACGAGGCTATAAATACATAGCCAGTGGCAGTATTCGGATTAAAGCGGATTATTTTCCGGATCGGCTTAAACAAATCTTTGATGGCATTTTGGAAATTGTCGATAACTATCAGCCGGAGCAGATGGCCATAGAACAAGTCTTTATGCATAAAAATGCGGATTCTGCGCTTAAACTGGGTCAGGCGCGGGGTGCTGCCATTTGTGCGGTGCAAACCAAAGTGATTCCGGTATTTGAATATGCGGCGCGGCAAGTCAAACAAGCGGTGGTAGGGAAGGGCGCTGCCGATAAAATTCAGGTTCAACACATGGTGAAAATGCTGTTAAATGTCCAAGGCGAATTATCGTTGGATGCCAGTGATGCCTTGGGTATCGCTATTTGTCATGCCAATTATCAGCAAACTGCCATCATGTTGGGCAAGCAAGGGGTATCAAGATGATCGGTTTTTTACGCGGTATATTGGTTCATAAAGCGCCGCCTTTTTTGGTGCTGGATGTGCAGGGTGTCGGTTATGAGGTGGAAGCGCCGATGACGACTTTTTATGACCTGCCTGCCATCAACTCAGAGATAAAATTACATACCCATCTGGTTGTTCGGGAAGATGCACATATCTTGTTTGGTTTTTCTGCGGAAGCTGAGCGTGCTTTATTTAGAACCTTGATTAAGGTTAACGGTATCGGCCCCAAGTTGGCGTTAACTATTTTATCCGGTCAGAGTGCTGAAGAATTTCATCGCTGTATTCAGGATAATGATACACAAGCGTTGGTGCGTTTACCGGGTGTCGGCAAAAAAACGGCGGAACGCCTGGTTATTGAAATGCGTGACCGATTACCGGATTTGGCTGATTCAGCAGCAACGGGCACCAACAAAACGGGAGCTTCGACGCCAGCACCAGGTAATCCAAAACAGGAAGCGGTTAGTGCCTTGTGTTCCTTGGGCTACAAGCCTTTGGATGCCTCTAAAATGGTGCAAAATATCAGTGCCGAAGGTAAAAGTTGTGAAGATATTATCAGGCTGGCATTGCAAGGCGCAGTCAGATGATTGAAAGTGATCGACTGATAACCGCTCGCGGTAATACCGATGAAGAACGGCAAGACCGTGCCATCCGTCCAAAGCGGTTGGCGGACTATATTGGACAGAAAGAATTGCGTGCGCAAATGGAGATTTTTATCCAGGCGGCAACCGCTCGCCAAGAGGCTTTGGATCATGTATTGATTTTTGGCCCGCCGGGATTAGGTAAAACAACACTAGCGAATATCATTGCAGCGGAAATGTGTGTTAAAATTCGCCAGACTTCAGGGCCTGTACTGGATAAAGCAGGTGATCTTGCCGCCCTGTTGACTAATCTTGAACCGCATGACGTATTATTTATTGATGAAATACATCGCTTGAGTCCGGCGGTTGAAGAGATACTCTATCCGGCTATGGAAGATTATCAACTGGATCTTATGATTGGTGAAGGGCCTGCCGCCCGTTCAATCAAGCTGGACTTGCCACCTTTTACGCTAGTCGGCGCAACAACTCGCGCCGGTTTGCTGACGTCTCCGTTGCGTGATCGCTTTGGCATTGTGCAGCGCTTGGAGTTTTACACGGTTGATGAACTAGCCAGTATTGCCATTCGTTCGGCTAAAGTCTTGGGGATTGCCATGGAGCCGAAGGGTGCGTATGAAATTGCCCGCCGTTCTCGGGGTACGCCCCGAATTGCCAACCGATTGCTGCGACGGGTGCGCGATTATGCTGAAGTAAAAGGCAATGGCAATATTACGGAAGATGTCTCCATTCAGGCTCTGGACATGTTGAGAGTGGATAGTAACGGCTTTGATGCGCTGGATCGAAAGTTACTGATGACCATGATTGACAATTTTGACGGTGGCCCGGTGGGTCTTGACACCCTGGCGGCCGCAATCAGTGAAGAACGTGGCACCATTGAAGATGTATTGGAGCCGTATTTGTTGCAACAAGGATTTATTATGCGCACACCCCGTGGACGAGTTGTTACCCGGAATGCGTACCTGCATTTTGGCTTGCCGCTACCGAAACAAATAGGGAGTTCCGAGGATTTGTTTGACTAATGCTGGGTGTGCCATGCGCACCTTTACCGCGTAAGGTATGCACGGCATATCTTACGCAAGCTGATCTTCGTGCCTTAACCATCAAACCATGAAAATTAAAAAATTTATCTGGCCGGTACGTGTTTATTATGAAGACACGGATGCCGGAGGCGTGGTGTTTTACGCCAACTATCTCAAGTTTTTTGAACGAGCAAGAACAGAAATGCTTAGGGCGATGGGTTATGAGCAGGATGAGCTTATGGTCAGTGCCGGCATTATTTTTGTCGTGCGCTCAGTGCAGGTTGATTATCTTCGATCTGCCCGATTTAATGAATTAATTCAAGTCAGTGCCGAGGTGGTTCTCGTTAAAAAAGCCAGTCTTACTTTTGAACAACTAATTACACGGGGTGATGATGTTTTATGTAAAAGCATAATTCGCATTGCCTGTTTGGACGTTAATACCCTGCGTCCTAAAGCGATTCCTGAAAACTTACTAGAGCTGTTAAAGAATGAACACTGATTTATCCATTTTCCATTTAATCAAAGAAGCCAGTTTTGTTGTTCAATTTGTCATGATGCTGTTGTTGATAGCATCCGTGGCATCATGGACATTTATCTTTTCCAAACGCAAAGAACTTAACCGGGCGATTGAAATTACGGACGAGTTTGAAGAGCAGTTTTGGTCAGGTGTTGCCTTGGCCGATCTTTATAGAAAATTGGCGGCAAAGGATTTTGAGCCGGAAGGGATAGAAAAGATATTTCTGGCTGGTTATAAAGAATTTTCGCGGATGCGACAAACCGGTAATGTTGAACCCACCGTGCAAGTAGAAAGTGCGCAGCGTGTTATGCGTATCGAATTGTCACGGGAATTGGAACGCCTGGATGAACATTTAGCCTTTCTGGCCACCGTCGGTTCTACCAGTCCTTATGTCGGTTTGTTTGGCACGGTATGGGGGATTATGAATTCTTTTATGTCGCTGGGTAATGTTAAGCAGGCGACACTGGCACAAGTTGCTCCAGGTATTGCCGAAGCATTGATTGCAACCGCTATTGGTTTGTTTGCTGCAATACCCGCTGTTGTCGCTTATAACCGTTTTTCTACCCGATTGGACAGACTAACAGGTCGCTATGAATTGTTCGTCGAGGAGTTTGTGGTCTTGTTGCAAAGACAGGCGCATAGCAAATGAGAAGTAAACACCGACGCAGAAAGCCGATGGCGGAAATCAATGTAGTACCCTACATTGACGTAACCTTGGTATTGTTGATTATTTTTATGATTACCACGCCGATGCTGCAAACAGGCGTGGAAGTTGATCTTCCGCAGGCTGAATCAAAAACGGTAGAATCGGAAGGTGACGGTAATAATCCACCGATTGTCATTTCCATTAAAGAGCAAGGTCAATATTACATTAAGGCTGATACCGAGAACGATGAACCCATATTGCCTGAAGAAATAAACGCACGGGTAGCGGCCATATTGATTAATAAGCCAAAAACACAAGTGCTGATTAATGCGGATAAAGGCGTGTCTTATGGTACGGTGGTTACAGTCATGGCAGCGCTAAAAAATGCCGGCGTGCCTACTGTGGGGTTGATGACCAAGCCGGAAGAACAATAGATTTAAATGGATAAGCAAAAAAGATTTACACGGCCGTTTTTACTGGCCTTAGCCTTACACCTTATAATTTTGGGTCTATTTTCGTTAAGTGCTCTATACAAGCCGGAGGTAAAAGAGGAGCCTAAAGCACCCGCTCCGGAAATTATCCATGCGACAATGATTGATACAGCTAGTTTGCAGGCAGAAGCCGAGGCTATAAAAAAAGCGGGGTCCGCAAAAAAGCAAGCGACAAAAGAACAGCCTGATGCTGCACAAACCAAAGAAAAAGCTGAGGTAGAAACAAAGCAGGCTGAGCTTGAAAAAGCAAAATCCGAAGCGGCCGAACTAGCTAAAGCGGAAGCCGCCAAAGCCGAAGCGGCTGAGCTAGCCAAAGCGGAAGCCGCAAAAGCCGAATTAGCCAAAGCGGAAGCCGCCAAACAGGCGAAAGCCGAAGCAGCCGAATTAGCCAAAGCGGAAGCCGCCAAACAGGCGAAAGCCGAAGCGGCCGAATTAGCCAAAGCGGAAACCGCCAAACAAGCCAAAGCTGAAGCGGCCGAATTAGCCAAAGCGGAAGCCGCTAAACAGGCCAAAGCCGAAGCAGCCGACCACGCCAAAGCAGAAGCCGCCAAGCCTGTCTCGTATACACATCT
>JBAXTQ010000349.1:0-3036 GCA_037130115.1 Methylococcaceae bacterium | reverse complement strand
AATCTTCGTGTTCTTCGTGTCTTCGTGGTGAAATGTCTTAACTTGATGTCTATGGTGGTGCGTGATGCGCACTCTACTAATCTTTGAATATTTTTGTGGACTGATTGATTTTTCCGGGATGAAAAATGATTCAGTTGAATTATTTTTCAAGCTCAACAGCATTTTTAGGTTAAATTAAGCTGATTTTCGTTAGCTTAGAGAGATTATAAAACACCTGTGACAACTTTATTCCCCATTCCTAAAAACCATCCACAACGCTTTGTTCTTCATAACGAGGTTCATGCCCGGGCACCGTTTATGCTCAATTTGCCGGTTAGAGCCAGTCATCTTGCTTTGTTGCTGTCAAATGATGAAAAGTTGCAGGAACGTCAACACTTGATAACCTTGTGTGAACGATTTGGCGTCGCGCCGCCTGAAAAAGAAGCGGATCACTTTAGTGCCAGCTTTAATTCTTTTCAAATACGTTGGGAACAGCACGGCGAATTTAGTACTTACAGCTTTTATGTGCACGATACGCCTAAAGATCCCTTTGCAGACTCTGCCTTAAAAAAAGTGCCGGTGGATTGGCTGTCGGGACTAACCGGGCAAGTTATTGTTGCCGTTCACGCAAGCATTGTCTCTGCGAGCCATATTAACTATGAAGAGGCGGCCGATTTAGCATCGCTCTCGGTTTACTTTGCCGGTAATTCTGTTATTGGTTCTAAAGTAACCGGCGGTGCAGCTTCGGTATTTACGGATTTTCACATACACGTTGACGGTTTTAGCCGTTTTTTAATTATTAATAATGACTTAAGAGCCGAGCAGGCAGGGCGCTTATTGCAAAGGCTATTTGAGATTGAAGTGTATCGGGTGATGGCGTTACTGGCTTTTCCTATTGCCCGTAAACTGTATCCGGCTTTAAACAAGTCTGATCGGCAACTGTATACCATCACCAACGCAATGACGTTGCCAGACAATAATGATGCCGAATTATTGGATGAGTTAACCACGCTGGCGGCCGAAGTTGAAAATTATATCTCCAGCAATCACTTTCGCTTTGCGGCTGCCAGTGCTTATTATCAATTGGTGGAGCAACGCGTCAATGATTTGCGCGAAGTCAGGATTCAAGGTATTCAGACCTTGGGTGAGTTTATCAAACGACGATTGGAGCCGGCGATTAATACCTGCGAATCAGTCTCGCACCGCTTTACCTTGCTGTCTGAACGCGTCAGTAACGCCAGTCAGTTATTGCGAACCAAGGTTGACATTATTATTGAGCGACAAAATCAGGGCTTGTTAACGTCAATGGCCTTGCGTGCAAAAATGCAATTGCGGATGCAACAAATGGTTGAGGGTATCTCGATGGTTGCCATTACTTATTATGCCGCCAGTCTGATTGGTAAAATAGCTGAAGCCCTCCATATTTTTGGCTGGGTAGTTAATCCGGGTATTATTGAAGGTATTTCCATTCCTTTTATTTTGATAATTATTGCCATTAGCAGCAAACGGATTCACAAGATCATTGCCAATACCACTGAATAAGACTTTTTATTCTTCAAGGCAAGGATGTCAGGAGGATGTGAGGCGTGTTATTTCTTGATTTTATTATCCTTATCCAACCTCGACTCATCCTGAAACAGGGTAACAAATATTTAATATTGAAAACTCTGTTTGTGCCTGTTTTTATGCTACTCTATGCGTAATTTTTACTGGGGAAAAACATGCAAGCAACAGTCAAATGGGTCGATGGTGTCATGTTTGTCGGCGAAACGGGCAGTGGTCATGCCGTTGTGATGGATGGTTCGCCTGATCATGGTGGACGCAACATGGGTATGCGACCTATGGAAATGATTTTAGTCGGTCTGGGTGGTTGCTCATCTTTTGACGTCGTACAGATTTTACAAAAAGGCAGAAACAACATGGTTAACTGCGTTGCAGAAATCTCTGCTGAACGCGTTGATGCTGTGCCAAGTGTGTTTAGTAAAATTCACCTGCATTTTGTTGTCAGTGGTCGTGATTTGAAAGTATCGGCTGTTGAGCGGGCAGTCAAGTTGTCGGCAGAGAAATATTGCTCTGCTTCCATAATGTTAGGTAAAGCGGGGGTAGAAATTACCCATGATTTTGAAGTTATCGAGGTTTAACAGTTTTGAATAAATTGCAATTACACGGCTTTAACAATTTAACAAAGTCACTGAGTTTTAATATCTACGATATATGCTACGCGCCCGCTGAACAACAGCAGGCTTACATAGAATATATTGATGAAGCGTATAACGCCAAGAAGTTAACGCAAATTCTTAAAGATGTTGCTGAAATTATCGGTGCGCAAATTCTTAACATTGCCCATCAGGATTATGATCCTCAAGGTGCCAGCGTTACCATGTTGATTTCAGAAGGGGATGCGCCACCACCGCCCAGCATGAATAGCCAATCGCCAGGCCCGTTGCCTGACACCATCTTGGCGCATTTGGATAAAAGTCATATTACCGTTCATACTTATCCTGAAAGTCATCCTGATAACGGGATTAGTACGTTTCGTGCTGATATTGATGTATCAACCTGTGGTCGTATTTCACCCTTAAAAGCACTCAATTATTTACTGCATAGTTTTGAATCGGATGTGGTGACTATGGACTATAAAGTGCGTGGTTTTACCCGTGATATATCCGGTAAAAAGCATTATATTGATCATAATATCACGTCTATACAGAATTATATTGCCAAAGATACCCAGGAAAGTTATCAAATGATAGACGTGAATGTTTATCAGGAAAATATTTTTCATACCAAAATGATGCTCAAGGAAACCGAGCTGGAAAATTATTTATTCGAGAAAGAAAGTAATCTGACGGCTGCTCAAAAAGAAGAGATAGAAAAAAAGCTGCACAGAGAAGTGACTGAAATATTTTATGGTCACAATTATCGGCGCAAAAAAATAAAAGTGGCCGACTAAGATTCTTAAAGTTCCGGAATAGAGATGTGCCAAAGCGCATCGCGCACCTCATACGCATCAACTTAAAGATATTAATTCACCACGAAGACACGAAGTTCACGAAG
>JBAXTQ010000348.1:0-3048 GCA_037130115.1 Methylococcaceae bacterium | reverse complement strand
GCTTTCTATTTATACACACTTTAGCGTATAAAATCAACTACTAAGTAGCACCTCACTCCCTAACCTTTCTTCTTGCTTGTTTTTTTTTCGACACTCCTGGCCTTTTCACTGTCTATGGCGCTTTGCCAATCAGTATTTATTTTGCCTGCTTGTCGATCAACTCTGTCCCTATTCACGCCGGGTCGTTCACGTTGAATTGCTTCCCATATTGCGTTGGCACCAGGAATTTTACCCAATTCGTAGAGAGTCTCCAAAAAGGCACGGGTTGAGAGAATATGAGCATTTCCTGGTATTGCAGCACCAGAATGAAGGAAAAAATCATCTTCGGCTAAAATTAGAACCGGAATGCCAGGAGGGGTTGTAATCATCTCGTTGGCAAACGAAACAATGCTCAGCTCTCCAATATCTTTTGGAACTGGGGGAGGCTCAGTCTTGTTGCTAATCATCATTTGACGAAACCCTTCGTTTTCCTCAAACAATTCCCTCATTTGAACCATTTGCTTCATCGTTTTTCCGATTGATGTTTCCTGAATCTCGATAATGCCGGCATAACGGGTAAGGAACTCGCAAATTCGCTGAGCATCAGGGTGTTTGTCGCGGTTACGCGTTACTTCAAACTCAACAAAATCGGTGATAACCAAGCTGACATCATCCTTAAAAACAAGCAGTATGTCGAGCGCATCGGCACGAGCCAATGAAATCAGCGGGCCAGCATCAGCAATAACGATCTCGATTCGTCTGTTTTTTTGCCGTGTCATTTTGACCCCAGTATTTTGCTTGCATAAGCCGTCATAACAGTACGCTCATTCTCTGGTAGAGTCGGTTTATTCATCTTGGCTGTGGCGAGAGCATCCAGCAATTGTCCATACCAGTCAAATCCCATCAGTTTCATAGTCTCCGAACGCGATATTCCGCCATGAACATAAGATGTCAAAATCATTTTCTTCGCCGTTTGCACGGAAAAAGCCATAAATGCCGCTTTTCCGTTCTTCTCTATGAGCAGGCTGTCGTCATCGGGAAAAGACAAGGCGTCTCCAAGCTTGTTTTTAACTTCAGTGGCTGTCATTACTCTCATGATTTTCTCCTTTCCTAATGGTAGGGATATGCTTGCACATAGTAGCTAATATGTAAATACCAGCTAATTTTTATTCAATTATGATCACTTTGTAAAATCAACCCACTTTCGGATTGAGGGGAGGGGTTATCAAATAAAATCTCCCCCAACCCCTCTTTTACAAAGAGATTAAATACTTACGCAATCGCTTAACACGCTAATTTTGGGCATCCTTCATAGAAGCCCAAAAGTAGTTGACACTTTTTTATCACAAAAAATGCTAATAATCTCTGTAGGTCGGGTTAGGCGCTAGCCGTAACCCGACACAGATACGTCGATTTGTCGGGTTACGCTGTCGCTAACCCGACCTACGCGATGGGTGTTGAAAAAAGTGTAAACAGAGGAATGAAGGATGCCTAATTTTGCAGCGTCAGCTTGCGAAATCTTGGAAAATGGCTACGGCTGTCTACAGCAAGCTTGATGGTAGACACCAACAATTCCGATCCGGTTATTTTAGTCAAGCGCACAGGTAAAAACTATAATAAGATAGTGTCAGTATTTACCCTAAAAGAGTCACAGCCATGCGTCGTTTTATTCTATTAAGTTTTCTTGCCTTCCCGGTATTTGCTGTTGATGAGCAACCGCCCACACTTGAGGCGGTGCCCGAAGTGCCGGAGCCCTCTTTACCCGTGCAAAGCGGTGAGACACTGGAACCGGATATCACCATTACCCGTAAAGGTAGCAAGACCATACAGGAATACCGCAGAGGCGGCAGACTTTATATGATTAAGGTTATTCCGGACGTTGGCCCGCCTTACTATTTCATTGATAACAATGGTGACGGCAAAATGGATGTCCTTAAAAATGAAGTTGATAAAAACAGCAACATCAATATGTGGAAGCTATGGGAATGGTAGTCGCCTGACCGGTGTCTGTTTATACGCAAATAACCCGGCCAGAACTCGATCAATTCTTTAGTAGCTACGCACTCGGCGAGGTTATCAGTTTTGAGGGTATCCAGGATGGCATTAACAATACCAACTATTTTGTAGAAACCACGCAGGGCAGCTTTGTTTTAACTTTGTTTGAAACGCTGACTGTCAATGAGTTGCCGCATTTTATGGGGCTGCTGTCACATCTGATCAAGCACAAGCTGCCTTCTCCCGCGCATCAGCCAGACCGACAAGGCCAGGTATTGCGTGAGCTTAATCATAAACCGGCGGCACTATTCAAGCGCTTGTCGGGGATAGCAATCACCTCGCCATCCATCGAACAATGTCGGCAAGTCGGAATGCAATTGGCTGCTTTACATCGGTGTACGCAACATTATGATTTTCCGGTAAAAAATAATAATGATCTGGAAGGGTGGCAACAACAGCTGAATAAAATCCATGACCGGTTATCGGCTACAGACCTTGCCCTGATTAAAGACGAGTTGCTTTTTCAAACGGCAAACCATTTGAACAATCTCCCGCAAGGTGTTATCCACGGGGATTTGTTTAGAGATAATGTTCTGTTTGTTGATAACCAACTCAGTGGCCTGTTGGATTTTTACAGTGCCAGTACGGGAGCTTTGTTGTTTGATCTTGCGATAACCGCTAATGACTGGTGCTGTGAAAACGGCGCTATTAATACCGACAAACTAGCGGCGCTGCTTGCGGCCTATCAAAGCCTGAGACCGTTGGAGCCAGTGGAAAAACAGCACTGGAAAATCCAGCTTAGAGCCGCTGCTTTACGTTTCTGGTTATCCCGATTGGAACATCAGCTTTATCCCCGCCCCGGTGACCTAATCCAGCAAAAAGATCCGCTGGTTTTTAGGCAACTGCTCCAGTTGCATCGGCAAAATCCTGGTTAACGCAGTACTTAGAAAATAATCCCTAAGATATGCCGGGTTCCCACGCCGGAGCGTGGGAACGATAGGAAACCGGAGTGCAATCGCTTCGTAAGTATTCACCTCCCCCTTTGAAAAAGGGGGATTGAGGGGGATTTATCTA
>JBAXTQ010000347.1:0-3078 GCA_037130115.1 Methylococcaceae bacterium | reverse complement strand
ATACCATTTTTTTACTAATAAATATGCAATTAATGGCTTATTTTCATCAGCCCAGTACCATGCAATGATCCCAGTAATCCTGGTCCAAATACCCAGATGGTATCCAATCGTAATGCCGGCAACGGCATTGACGTCGTTACCAACGACCCCACTTTAGCAAACAAAACCACAAGCACGACTAATTTAACTGATCCTGCTCAAAATCAGTTTTTTGATCTATTTTTTGCACAAACGAAAGCGGAAATTAAAAATGCAGCGAATGCAGCCGGTCAGATGCTTACTGCCGGTGCCAGTCCTGCCGGTTTAACAGGCTTGATTTGGGTTAATGGTGATGCTGGTTTGAACGGTGGCACAGTGGGAAGCGCCACTAATCCAGCTGTTTTAATTATCGATGGTGATTTTACGCTAACCGGTAACCCTACTATTTTTGGCGTTATTTACGTAACCGGTGAGGTACAAATAGCCGGTAATCCAGTAGTTCTTGGTTCTTTTATCGCTGAAAATGAAAATGTAAGTACCGGTGCAGGTTCATTAAAACTGGTTTACAAGCCTTGGGGTGACGAAACCAACCAGTCGCCGCCGTTTATTAACGAGACTGGAGCCGTGATTGCTGGCTCGTGGAAAGATTGGTAACAACCAAGAGGATACAACGATGAAATTTTTCCATTCTACAAAAAATAGTGCCGGTATTGGCTTGATTGAAGTATTGGTGACGGCAGTTGTGATATCAGTAGGTTTGTTAGCAGTTGCTTCCCTACAAAGCGATTTAATAAGTGGTAGCCGTACCAATAAAACTCGTTCAGAATGCCAATCCATCGCCAACACTAAAATAGAACAGTTACGCGATAGCATTGAAAAGACCGGCACGAGTGGTTATAACGCATTGGCATCATCAACGACTAATGAAAGTATTGCTGGAGTGAATGAAACATTCACCCGTAACTGGGTGGTAATCGATCAAAGTAATCCAACACGTAAGCAAGTCAGCGTCACGGTCAGTTGGGGAACTGGCGTAGAGAATCAATGTATGGTGCAAAGTATCATCGCTTTTGATAATGCGGGCAACTCGGTGTTGGCCGCTAAAGGTGGTGGCTCCGGAATTTCTATTGGTGGATCAACTCTCAATGCACAATCTTCTAATTATATAACGCAAACCATTACACTACCCACTGCCGCAACACCCGGTAGTGTTGTAACTATTGATAGTAAAACCTATATTGTTGATGCCAGTGGTACCAAAGGCATCGGAGCAGATCTTTGCGGTCTCTATACGCCGTTTGAAAATGATTTGTACACACGCCGGATTAATTATGATGGTGTCACCGGTAATGAAGCGATTGAGCTTTATGAAAAAGTCATGGTCGATACGGTTGGATACTGTGTACCCAGAATTCGTTATAACGGCGGTGTTATTATTCCGCTCAGGGGGATCGTCCATTCTGGTGCCACCACGGGCACGGGTCAAAATCAATCGTTATTGGATGTTAATCTGTTTACCTTTGATGTTTCTGAATCAGGTACCTTTTGCGTTTTTAAACCAGCTGCCAATGCTAAAAGCGCACCTTATACCTGTTATGTCGGCGGCAATTGCCAAGGATTTACTGACACACCTTTGTCTGGCAGTGTAACGGAATGTCAAAGTGCATTATCTGCTGCCATAGTTGGCCCTGGGGGCTGGCGTGGCAAAGTGGGTTTATTGGGGGTCGCTTCTAACGGCAGGAATGTCTGTTTTGCTGAGGAGCTTACTTCTACCCCGACTACACTGGATACCGCGCGAAATTACTATGCCCGCAATGCCGGTCTTAATGAAGGCATTAACAAGCCGTTTAGCTGTCATGATTTTTTAATTATCAATGGCCAATCGACAGAAACAAAAGTCTATAACGAATGTGTTACCCAAGCTAATGCCATTGGCGGGTTTAGACTGGCATCTAAAATCATACAGAGGGACATTTCCGGCAATAATATTTTTGATCCTATCATTGATACCAACTTTTGTGTTGGAGCGATAGAAACAACTTATACAATTACAGGGCACTTTACAGGTGCATTAACTCTTTTGGCATTCCCAACCGTCACGGTAAACGATGGTACAACCATAAGTGCCTGTACAGCTACTATTAGTACTTATACCTGCAATATTACTACATCTGCAACTTCGGTGACGATTAGAGCTTTCTACCACCTTACTTTTCAGGCAGCAAGCTGTAACGTACCACTGGTTTCAACAATACCTTCAACAATACCTTCAACAATTGGTTGTGATTTAATATTTACAATATTGCCTTTACACACGATTACCGGCTTTATACACGCACCTACAGCGGCGGCAGCAAACGCTATTTCGTTAACGGTTGCTGATGGAAGCAATACGATTGAATGTGCTAAGGGTCTATATATTCCACTCCTCGGTTACTCTAGTTATATTTGTTCAATTAGTACCGCAAGCACTACTGGTATTACGATAAATGCAACAGCGATAAGCGGTTATGCCGTTTCACCGGCTATCTATGAAGTACCAACGGGTTTTGTGGGAGGTGATTTTAACGTATCCGAATCTGTTGTTCCAACCTATACAATAAGCGGCTCTATTACATTGGATGCCCCTGTCGATAATTTAGTATCTCTTACTACGGCGGTAAATACGGGTACAGGCAGTTGTACACTTCCCAAACCATCCGGTGGCTGGAAAAAAAGTACATCCTACAATTATACCTGCACCGTCAACGGCGGGAGCAATTCGTTGTCTGTGGCTATTTCTCCGACTTGTTCCAACACAAAAATTGGTGGCACAAATGCCTTCATGAAGTATACCTTGACTTCATCTGGCAGCCATTCAGAGCATTCCTTAAAAATAATTGGCATCCCCTACGTGCTTTATTTTGGGCGCAAAATCCCCTCTCCCTTTATTATCAGGAGCTACTTTAGCATCCAACTTCAGTTCTAATTTATGGCGCCACCTGGTAATAAAAATAACAACTTTCCAAACCTTAAATTCTGGAGTAAGGCATCTCCCTCATGCTTCGGAAATTGTCAATCTAGTTGTCGCCTCGACGGTTAAATCTTACTCTGGTTTGT
>JBAXTQ010000346.1:0-3099 GCA_037130115.1 Methylococcaceae bacterium | reverse complement strand
CGAACAGACAGTCTCCAAAAAACCGACTATTACACCGGGTTGCGATAGCGAGCACCTACTTCAGGAAAAGTGGGGTACACGCGATAGAGCCTTGAATTTTTATGATCGGCAAGTTCTTGATTACCTTGCACCCAAGATGCAGGAGTTTATAGCCCGACAGGAATTTCTGTTTGTTGCGTCAGCTGATCGTAACGGTGAATGTGATTGTACTTCAAAATTTGGTAAACCCGGTTTTATACGGGTGCTCAGTAATAAATACCTGATGTATCCTGAATTCAGGGGCAACGGTGTTTTTGCAAATAGCGGTAATTTCACTGAAAACCCGCATATCGCGCTGCTAATGATAGATTTTACCAAGGATACCGTAGGCCTTCATGTTAATGGTAAAGTCAGAATTGTTACCAATGATGAGTTACTGCCATTAGCCGACAAATTGCCTCAAGATGTTATTGAAGAAATTCATCAGGAAGGCAAAAAATGCCCTGAACGCTGGATGATGATAGAAGTTGAAGAAGCTTATATTCAATGTTCCAAGCATATTCCGTTGATGCAAAAGCTGGATAAAAAAATTGATTGGGGCACTGACAATATTGCCGCAAAAGGTGGCGACTATTTTCAATTGATGACTATTCCACTTTATGATCGCTTGGGCGGGGATAAAGCCATGGAAGTCTGTGTCGATCTGTTTTATCAAAAAGTACTGGATGATGATTTGGTGAGTCCTTTTTTTAAAGATATTGATATGGCGAGTCAACGCCTAAAACAGAAATCATTTCTGGCAATGGCTTTTGGTGGCCCCTATCACTATTCCGATGCTGATCTTCGTGCCACACATAAACCCTTAATTGAAAAAATGGGATTATCTGACGAACATTTTAACCGAATACTTGAGATTTTTAAGGAAACATTAACCGAGTTAAATGTTTCTGCCAATGAACAACAGAACGTAATGGAAATCCTTGAAAGTACCCGAGATGCTGTATTAAATCGATAAGGAACGTACATAAAATAACTTGACCCTTTATATCCCCTCACCCCAGCCCTCTCCCGAGGGAGAGGGAGCAAGATGCCTAAGTTATTTCATGCGTATTCCTAAGCACACTGACTGAATCTTGTTAATCAGGCACACCCGTTAAGGAGCGATCATGATGAAAAAAGACACCTTTCAACTGGATGATAACACCTACTGGAAAAAAGCCTTTTTCGCCAATCAAAAACGTGAGCCTCCATTACTACACACCCAACGTAACGTCACCCAGCAACATCACGAAAAAATCGGTGATGCTGGCGCACTTTGGTTAAAGTTATTATTTCAGGGAAAGATCACCGCGCAAAATAATGACGATAAACTGCTTATTTACAAGTTGGGCGTCGTTGTTTATGAAATCCCGTTGCCGTCTCTGAAACAGAAAACGGTTATCGGCCGCCACCCGGATGCCGATTTGCAACTTGAATCGCCAAAATTGGCGCTGTTTCATGCCGCTATCCTCAACAAGAACGAAAAATTCTACATTGAAAGCCTGGATGATAACAATGGCATCCTGATTAAAAACAAAAAGCTGAAACTCAAAACACCCGTTCAGATCCATGATGGTATGCAAATAGATATTCCTGGCTATCGATTGGAATTTTCTATGGCTAATGCAACCGGTACTATCGATGATGACGCATTTGAAGCGGATGAACTGGATGACATCCCCGATTTTTTCTATAAAACACCGCCACCATCCAGTTCATTATTGACTAATCTGATCGAGGATCCACGTCATATAAAAACATGGGACGAAGGGATTATCCGGTTAAAAGTCACCGGTATTATTGAAGAAACCCATGATTGCAAGACGTTCCGCTTAATGGGTGAAGAACCACTGCTATTTCTTTATAAACCGGGACAATTTATTACCTTTATCTTGACTATTAACGGTCAGGAAATCAAGCGTTCCTACAGCATGTCCTCTAGTCCTTCAAGACCCTATTTGCTGGAAGTGACTATCAAAAGGATGCCGGGTGGACTGGTCTCAAACTGGCTTTGTGACCACGTAAAATTGGGTGACATCTTAACGATTAAAGGGCCTACAGGAAGATTTACCTGTTTCAATTATCCTGTTAAAAAAGTGCTGTTTATTGCCGCAGGCAGTGGCATTACCCCCATTATTTCCATGAGTCGCTGGATTGCAGATACAGGTTCATGCGTAAATGTTAAATTACTGGCTTCATTTAAATCACCGCCAGACATTATATTTCGCAAGGAACTTGAAATGCTGTCCGCTCGTAACACGAATTTTAATGTCGCAATAACAGTGACGTCCGGATGGCGTGGTACGGAATTCTGGACAGGATTTACCGGACGGGTTAATCATCATTTACTGGATTTGTTTGTGCCGGATATACAGGAACGCGATATATTTTTGTGCGGACCGGAACCTTTTGCACATAATATAAAAAAAATATTACATGATCAAAGCTATGACATGTCGCACTTTCATACTGAAAGTTTCGGTTCGGGGCGTTCTGCACAAGCCTCGGGAGATGTAGCCCAATCATTACCACTGAAAGGCACCTTACACAAAGTCACTTTTACCCAATCCGGCAAAACCGTCGATACCGATGAACATATTACACTGTTGGAACTGGCCGAAGCACACGGCATTGAAGTTGATTACAGTTGCCGCAGCGGTGTCTGTGGTGAATGTGAGGTTAAGTGTAAAGGCACGGTTAACATTAAATCTTTTTGTGAAATTGATGCCAAAACCAGAAATGCCGGATTTGTCTACACCTGCTGTAGTACCGCGACCTCTGACCTTGAGCTTGATATTTAGTACTTAAACAAAAAAGCCGATTTTAAAAAAATGCAAATTCCGGAAATTTTTTTCAGCAGAGAACTTGCTCCCTCTCCTGCTGGAGAGGGTTGGAGTGAGGAGAATAAAATCAAGCAGTTACATTCCCCTCATCCCAACCTTATCCCTTTGGAGAAGGAGCCGTAGGAATTGTGTAGATACCCATGCTCTCCGGGAGAGGACTGGGGTGAGGGAATATAAAGGGTCAAGTTATTTCATGCACACTACTTAAATAGTTTTGTCAATAAGGCAGCTAATAATG
>JBAXTQ010000345.1:0-3101 GCA_037130115.1 Methylococcaceae bacterium | reverse complement strand
GTCTTGCACGCTTCGGTAGTGAACTTATTAGATTCATCATCGAACATAATGCTGGACAACTCTTGGTTCTCAGCGAAGATTCATTATCCCCCAAAGCCGAGCTTACCAGAGACCTACTCAATATTATCCACGTGTTCTCCCGTCGAATGCAGGGACTCAGGCATTATAAAAAGCAAATTAATCAAATTGTCACCAACGAAAAACCAACGGACGCTGATTAATAAATGGATAACCGTTAGCCGTTATGTTTATAACTGGACAATGGCCTTCTTGCGTGATTACGAAACCACGTGGGAAGGCATTGCGTTACGTCCCGATGCTGACTTCATGGGGCCTATGCCGTGGGTGAGAGCAAAAAAGCCCTCTTGGATGGACATCAAGAAAATGCTGACCCGCTTATTGCCGGAATGGACAAAAAACACGCCTTTTCAAATAAAAGGTATCGCCATAAAAGATGCGCATACAGCTTACTGGGCGACACTGAAAGCCAGTAAAGGCAGCGGCCGCTTCCCTACTTTTACCTTTAGAAGCCGAAAAGATATGGAGCAAAGTATTTTTATCCCCGCTTCGGCTATTAGCAATAAAGGTATTTATCCAACAATTACAGGTAAAGGTTTGCGTTTTAGCGAGTCTTTACCGGAATTGTTTTTAGATTCCCGTTTGCTATGGAGAGCTGGCAAATACTATCTTTCTACACCTTTTAGACAGCAACACGTACCTTCTGGCGAGAACCAAGCCCGTGTTGTTGCTATCGATCCAGGTGTTAGAACATTTGCCACTTTCTATTCAGACGTTAGTTGTGGAGAAATTGGCAGTGGTGATTTTTCACGCATCCAGCGTTTAGCCTTTTATATGGATGATTTAATATCCAGAATGGCAAAAGCCGGTAAGCAACAAAAGAAAGCCATGCGTAAAGCGTTAGCGCGAATGCAGGACAAAATGAAAAACCTGATTAATGAGCTGCACCACAAAGCAGCGTTATTTTTAGTAAAAAACTTTGATTGCATATTGCTACCCACATTTGAAACTTCTCAAATGGCAGGCAAAGCGGGCAGAAAGATAAAAAGTAAAACCGTAAGAAACATGCTCACCTTTGCGCATTACAGGTTCAAACTATTTTTAAAGCATAAAGCTTTTGAGTATGGGAAAACTGTTATTGATGTAAGTGAAGCCTATACCAGCAAAACACACCCGCAATCAGGTGAAGTAAAAGCTATTGGCGGAGCAAAAAGAATAAAACTACTTGATGGAAGCTGGATCGGCCGAGATTATGTAGGCGCTTTCAATATTATGTTGAAAGCTTTGGTAGATATGCCCGACCTGTTACAGGTCGCAGTTAACGAAAGTTAAGAAAAATGTATCGGCTCAATTAGCCAGAGATATTCTATATAGCGAATACAAAAAGCCGCCTTCGGTCGCTGAGTTGGCAATGCGTGTGGGGACTAATCAATGTAAGTTAAAAAATTTGTTTCATCATTTTTTTGCCAATACCCCTTATGGCTTATTGGCTGAATTTAGAATGCAGCTGGCTTATCAATTACTTGAAACGCAACAGCATCATGTAAACGTTGTTGCCGATAAGGTGGGTTTTGCCCACGCCAGTAATTTTACAACCGCCTTTATCAAGCATTTTGGTCTATCACCTAAAGCGGTCAACAAGAGTGGGGGGAAGCTTTAGTGTGCGCATAAAAAAACCCTTCCAGACAAGAAACCTGGAAGGGTTTGGGTAGCGTGCTGCCAAGCCTTAAGCAAAGCAGCGGGTGTGCTTAAAAGAATTAAGCAGCGAGTTTTTTACTGCGACGTAACCCTATAAAACCGGCTATGGCAGAACCGAACAACCACACTGCGCCCGGGACCGGGACAGCACTGACTTGGCTAACATTTAATTTATAACCATCCAAAGTATCAACCCAGCCACCCGCTCTATAACCGCCTAGAGCGATGGTATAAGTTTGACCTGCTTCGGCAGTAAAGCTGATGTTGTTTAAATTGCTGGGCGTAGCGCCACCCACACTATAAGCAACGATGTTGGCAATAGCTGCGGCGTTAGTCGCACCAAACTTGGTACCGCCACCAGGTAATGAAGCAGAAGTTAATCCTGTCGCATTATTATTGCCATTCCAAGCGCCGTGGTGATTATAACTACCGGTACTGGTATCCATACCCTTAAAGATAGTAAAGCCAATGTTGGGCGTTGAGGTTGCCGTTGTACCATTAACAGCAACAGCACTAAAAGTAACCAAGCCACCAATATCAGACTTGAAAAGACCGTAATCGACGTCATGTCGCCAGCCCGATGCACCACCCAATGCGGCGTCACTCCAAGCGCCTTTCGCAATATCAATATCGGCAGATACACCATAGCGTGCCAATGAATCGGCGTTGGATATTTCTGCGGTGCCGCCACCGTTGAGTTGTACCGCCCAGTTCAAAACACCGCCGCCTTTATAGCCCAGAGGGGTTTTGTCTTTAGCGGCCGTTCCTGCCCAACCTGCACCAGTCGCTAGATCAATAGTATCCGTTCCGGAAGGTGTGCTATCAGCTACCCCACCCCAAACCCAACCATCTGTTTCCCCGGCAGAACAAGGTGCGCAAGGTGTCGTTCCTTGACTATGGAACAAATTATACATCGTGGTTGAAGACGCCGAAGCGGTAGAAACTGAGCCGACTGTTAACGCCGCGCCTGCCAGTGCAAAAGCAACCGCTTTGGCTAATATTGTTTTATTCATTTATTACTCCTTAACTTAAAAAAATCTTACGTGGTGTAAAACATAAAGGCTCAAAAATCACATTTTTTGGTATAGATCGTATCTTAGGTAACCAGGGATAACACCGGTCAAGCCGGATGAACTGAATGGTCAAGCCTCCGCTTATTAATTCACTTTAAATTAACACCTCTACTATACAAGCAGATAGCGTGCCAGAGTTACATTAGCCACGGTTACCGTGGCTTTATAACCTTAAAGCTAAATGGGGAATTTGTTTAAAGTGTGTCATATCACCTACTTTTCATTTTTTTAGGTTAAATAACAAAGTTTATTTAATTGTGCTTCCAGTATTACGATTATCCTGTACCTCACCGCTAATCAGTTCTATGTTTC
>JBAXTQ010000344.1:0-3115 GCA_037130115.1 Methylococcaceae bacterium | reverse complement strand
GGTAACCAACGACCCCATATAAGCCTGATGATCAATACGACCCAGCAGATTACTGCAATTTGGGTGATCTTCAAAAATCACCGGCGCAGATTTTGTTAAACCTAACATTAAAGTTATGCAGTTTTTAAGGCTTATGATTAGGCGGATCCCATCCGACAAAAAACCTACCTGAATCGCTTTGTTGGCAATGAAAAAATCAGGACAATTATACTTAATCAGTCATTGCTTTGAATTTTTAGATAACGCGGAAGGAATTTGAAAAATAAAGTGCATCGTTAGTTATACGCCTCATACCTCGGGGCATATTTTATAGAACTAAATAATGATAGGTGATTATGAAGGAATCAACCCTATCAGGAAACCCAAAGGCATCCCGATAGGATTATATTGCTGTTAGATCAAGCTTTTTAGAGCTTCAAAATCTTTTTTGGCATCTCTTAATTCTTGCTCGGCTTCTTGCAGAGCAGAATCTTTAGCGTGTGTCAGAGCTGACTTCAATTTTCTATTAGCTTTTGAACGTGCATTATCTACTTTATCATTAGCATTGATTTCTTTACTTAACTCAATTGCCGGTTTGATAAGAGCAGCTGCCTCGTCGTTACTTGCACCTTTGCTAATCCCTTCAATGGCAACTTGTATTTTAGCGGTTACCATGTCAATTGCTTCAGCAGGTGGATAGGTAACTCTTCCTGCATCAGTTTCGGCTAGCGCTGAAGTTGAAACAGCACCCATAGAAGCTGCAATAAATAAAGGTAGCAAGAATTTTTTCAATGTTTTCATGTTTTACTAGTCCTCAAGTGGTTGTTATTTCTAGTTATATTGGCAAAATACAAATTCTAACATTTGCCGGAGATAATTCTAACACATTTAGCAAGTAATTAACCTGTTAAGGTTGATTAAATACAGGTATTAAGAAATATTTTTAATGCTATAAATCTTAAGTAAGCAGATTCAATTACAGCATTGGCCGTAATTGAATCTGATTTTACATATTTTTATTAATGTGATTCGTCGTATTTAGCTTTCATTTCTGAAAATGACTTTAAAGCTGACGCTAATCCGGCTTCTGCAGCAGCAGTATCGCCTGCATCAACTGATTTACGAGCCGCTTTCAATACATCAGTTGCTTTTTGACGTTGACGCTCAGTAATTTCAAAACGAAATTCTTTTGAAGCTTGTGACGCTTCAAGAATAGTTTTTGAAGCAGCAGGCAAATCACCCGCTTTAAGTTCAGCTTGTGCTGCAGTGATGCCTGAAAGCGTGCCTTCAATAGCTTCTTTAACTGCTGCTTCACCTTTAGGTGCAGCAAAAGCTGATGAGGAAATTGCAGCCATAGATGCTGTCATAACAATAGAAATTAGAACTTTTTTTAATGCTTGCATTACTTATAAAACCTCAAAATTGATGATTGGATTATTTTAGAAGCAGGTTAATTAAAATTAACTTTTTGCATTTACAATACGCTCAAATTAATAACCTAGCTACTGCGTGCGATTTTAGCACAGAAAATAAATTAAAGATGAATGATAATAATTAAATCAGTTGGCTTGCATTACCCATCAAAGCGAGCTGACGCCTAAGAAGCCTGCCAGTCTTATAGCTATATGAATAAAAACGGTTTTATTTTAAATGATACCGCACGCCTTGAGATTATAGACAAAAGCGATCCCCGTGCGTCATTTATTTAACCCCAGTCCTATCGTTTTTCGCTCCCAAACTATGGCCTGTTCAGCCAAATACGCCTTTGAATCACACGAAAACATCACTAAAAAATCGCCCATCACAAAGTGCGCGGCATAGATAACGAAGACATTACTCTTGCCTTGTTTTTTCTTCCAGCAAAGGTTGAATTTGCTCATTTAAGAACTCAGCCTGCTTTTTATGATTTTTCCGCCAAGTGTTGATGCCAGCGCAAGGATTCCCAGTCACGAATTAAGTTTATAGCCCTATCTTTATAAAGAGGATCAAGAATAACCTCTTTATAGGGTTTCCATAGATTTAACTCACTAAAAAAAACCTGTTCGGAGCGAAAATCAAATAGTGTGCGAATACCGCCCTGCTTTACATGAGCAATTAATGCTGGTTGAGACAAACTACCGACCAATTGAAAGACTACCTTATTTTTGTTACTCCAATGATTAGTGTAGCCTAATGCAGATCGAACGGTTATTTCAGCAACATCTACTTGCCCTATCGGTTCATCAGCAATAATATCAGGGTCATTAATAATTAAGGGGATCTTTGTTTGTGTATCGTTAATGGCATGGCCATGCCCAAGAAACCCGTCGTCGAACAAAGACTCGCCGTGATCACCTAAAATAACAATCGTCACCTGATCCAGCAGTTTTCGGGACTTTAATTCATCAACAACTTTTCCAACCGCCCAATCAGCATTGGCAATTGCATTCCAATACGTTTTTGAAACCCAATCCTTGTTTTCCTCATTAATTTTAGGGCGAGGTATTAAATCACTAATAATCCTCTTGTCCATTTTTGGATGTGTATAAGGGAAATGAGCCGCCTGAAAATTCATGTAGATAAACTGGGGCTTGGCAAAATCCAGCGTATTCAACCGGGTTTGAAACTGTTCGACTACACGTTCTTCACTAAGGCGAAGACTGCCTTGTTCTGTGCTGGGAAAAACACGATCATTCATTGCAGTCCTTGCATCAAAGTAATAGACACCGTCATTTTTCATGCCCACGTCTGTTGCCACATTGCCAAATGATTCATCTTGACCCGATATAATCGACAATTGATAACCGGCTGCTTGTAAAAAACCAATTAATGTAGTTTCATATTTATTGGCAACTAATCCTCTGTTAAATATCGCCAGTAATGATGTGGTTGTATATCCCGTATGACTATAAGCATATTTTATTAAAGTACCGTTAGTTGCAATTTCTCTTATTGCCGGCGCTACATACTGACCATTTATTTTTTGATCGATTAAATCAGCACGAGCACTTTCTAATACAATAAGAATGATATGTTTTCCACGCTTGGGTACTATTTTAGAAAAGTTACTGCTATCAATATCTGTTACAAAAGCATCCCCTAAAAATCCATCTTCGTCTATTCCGTTACCAGGAATATCTAATCCTCCCGGATAAAT
>JBAXTQ010000343.1:0-3140 GCA_037130115.1 Methylococcaceae bacterium | reverse complement strand
TGTCCGCGTTGTGGTGCATGTCGGTATCGGCGGCTGATTTGGATCGGACAGAAGTGGAAAAACGGCTCGCCAACGCGGATAAGGCACATCCTGCCGACTTACGCAGAAAAGATTTGACCGGCCTGGATTTATCGGGACTGGATTTTAAAATCGCTGATTTGTGGGGGTCGGATTTACGCCGCTCCAATTTAAGCAACAGTGATTTATCCGGGCTGATTCTCGACTTATCGGTGCTGTCGAAAGTTGATTTTTCTAATGCCAACCTGTCCAACACCAGTATTTTTGGTGTACATGTTGGTGGTGCAAATTTGAGCAACGCCAATCTAAGCGGCAGTCGATTTATTGGTATCATGGATCGCGCCAACCTGTCCCATGCCAATCTCTCCCATGCCAACTGGGGCGCTGACATGAAAAACCAGTCCATGGGATTGATGCGGGCGAGTTTAAATAATGTCAATTTATCGGGTGCCAACCTATCTTATGCCAATTTCGACCGTGCCTTGATGCGCTATGCCAACTTTTCCAGAGCCAACCTGCAAAATGTAGTGTTTTTTGGCGTTGATCTTTCCGGTGCTGATTTTTCCGGAGCCAATTTATCGGGCGCTGATTTATCAGGAACGTCGCTTGAAGAAACTAATTTTGCTGGAGCCGATTTAACGGGTACGCGTTTTGCCGGTATTAAGGATAAATCGAAGTTGAAGGGTTTGAGTTCCAGTAAAAATCTGGACAAGGCCATTATTGATTAACCTGAAAACCGGCGGCGTAGGCCTGAATAAGACCACCCAAGCTTAGAGCGTGACGGCGTTTAGGGCACTATCGTATCGGATGCCGGAAACGCTTATTCTCGCTTCCGCTCGAAAAGTCTTATTCCGGCCTACGAAGCTGCCAATAATGTGGTGATGAGAAAATTTAGCCTTAGCTAAAAAACTTGGCGGCATTAATCAGGGTTTTGTAAATCCCCCATGACAAAGGCAAAATAACCATTGCCCACGCTAACCAGACCCTTGCCGGATGTGTGGGTTTACCGACAGCCCTGCCCTGCCCGTTCTCATCGACAGAATGCACTTCATCCTCAGCAATTACTTCACGGGCATGACGCTTTTCTGTCGCCAATTCTTCGGCGGTCATAAACCACTTATCGGCTATAGGGCGAATCAACACATTGCACAGCAAGCCAATCATCAACAGTCCCGCCAGAATCATCATGGTTTGGTTGTAAACCTGCTCGCGCGGCAAGCCCAAACTTAATTGATAATCACGCATATAATTAACGATCACCGGCCCCAAAATTCCGGCCGTCGCCCAGGCAGTCAGCAAGCGACCATGAATAGCGCCTACCATTTGGGTGCCGAACAAATCTGCGAGATAAGCGGGAGCGGTTGAAAAGCCACCGCCATACATGCTTAAAATCACACAAAAGGCCGCGACAAAAAGCAGCTTGTTACCGGCATCAGCACTACCGGGAATGCTAATGTACAGCAAACTACCCAGCACGAAAAAAATAATAAAAGTCGTTTTACGACCAAACAAGTCCGATAAACTCGCCCAAAAAAATCGGCCACCAATATTAAACAAGCTTAACAATGCAGTAAAACCCGCAGCAATCGCGGCAATAGCAGCCAGTTGAGGCTTATCCAGTCCACCGTAATTTTTGGCAACGCCAATCAACTGTCCACCAAAAACCTCTTGCAACATGGGCGAAGACATACCAATGATGCCGATACCGGCACTCACGTTCATGCACAACGCACCCCACAGCAACCAAAACTGCTTAATCTTGAAGACGTTTTTTACATGCACATGATGCGGCGTAATCATGCCATTACCGTTTTTGGCTACGGGCGGTATCCAGCCCAGTGGTTTCCAGCCTGTTGCGGGAATGCGATAGCTTAAGGCACCCGACATCATAAAGATAAAGTAAATACCCGACATTACGATAAAGGTTTGCATAACACCGACATCGGTGGGCGTTGCAAAATACTTCATCAATGCCGTTGCCAACGGTGAGCCAATCATGGCACCACCGCCAAAGCCCATGATAGCCATGCCGGTCGCCATACCACGGCGATCCGGAAACCATTTAATCAGCGTAGATACCGGAGAAATATAACCCAACCCCAAACCGATACCACCAATCACGCCGGAACCCAGCAGCATTATCCAGAACTGATGCACATAAATGCCCAGCGCCGAGAGCAACATACCGCCACACCAACACAACGCACTGATAACCGCCGCTTTGCGAGGGCCGACATGTTCCAGCCAACCGCCCCACAGCGCAGCGGATGAGCCTAAAAATACAAAAAACAAGGTGTACATCCAACCCAGCGTTGAAATTTTCCAATCGCAACCGGTAACAAACAGTTCCTGAAAAAAACCGACCTCATGATCACAAAAAACACTCTCCTTGATGCCCACCGCTTTGGAGAGCGGCAACCAAAACACCGAGAAACCATAAGCCATACCAATACATAAATGAATTGACAAGGCGGCTGGCGGCACCAGCCAGCGATTAAAACCCGGCTTGGCAACGGTGCATTCCTTATCTAAAAAGCTTGGTGAGATTTTGGTCATAATAACGGCTTGTTTTTGAGTGGTTAAAAAAACCAATTATACGTGGACTGGTAACTATTACGGTTTTTTAGTTGCACCAATAATTTTCTGATGAGCAAGCGGCTTCAGTCGGCATCAAATAATCGCCACCCATACGCATCAACTTAAAGATTTAATTCACCACGAAGACACGAAGTTCACGAAGAAAAACCAAAGAAAAATCTTCGTGCTCTTCGTGTCTTCGTGGTGAAATGTCTTAAGTTGATGTCTATGGTGGTGCGCGATGCGCACCCTACTAAACTTCAGCCAGCATCAAATAATATCCACCCATGCGAAACAAAACATTCTGATTGTACCGGATTATAGAGGTCAGTTTAAATTTGGCATTTTATTGATTTAATTGCATAAAAAGCGTAGCGTTAGCCGCAACAGCTTTACTCAACTGATCAAACAAATGCAAATGACGGAGCTTCCATGTCCTTATTTAAACAACTGTTATTGTTAATCTCAATCTTTTTTTTAATACTTTTTAGCGTCAACTTTACGCTAAGCATCAACACGATTAAAAACTATCTGGAAGTTGAATC
>JBAXTQ010000342.1:0-3148 GCA_037130115.1 Methylococcaceae bacterium | reverse complement strand
ATAGAGTTGTCATTCTAATCAACAAAAAAACTGATCCTGAATTAAGGTAAAATTTATTTAGTAATTACTGAATTTTTTAATGCAGTACATGCAATTGCCTAATTTGAACCCTTCCAGATTATCAACAAAATCTTGCTGATTGTGCTGAATGGCGTTGATTATTTTTGATCGGGATATATCGGGATATGTTGAATTTCTATGTCTTTATCAATACGACCACGAAAATTTGGAACCAAATTTTAATTTTTGTATAGGGTGTTTGCTCGCGAATTTTTTTATACATTCGGCAAAGTGTGCGGCACCATCCACAATACCGGCTGGACAGGAAGGCGGGTTTAAACAGTGTAGGGGGCAGATAAACAGACGTTCACCACTTTAAGAACTACACTTACAAATGAAAACCGGATCAACGCTATCCCCGTTGACCGGCCGAGATAAAAATTTTTAAAAAAAATCGTTACAAGAGGAAAGAAATAATGAAAAAACAACAGCATAAAGTGGAAGGAGCCTTATGTTATATGCAGGAGCAAATGTCTTTGTTTCGGTCACCAGCACCTACAAACTTGTGTCTGAACAGGTTCAACAGCACTATGCGGAGCGCAGGAAAAGTGTTCGCTGTAGGAGCTGTCCTCTGTGCATCGCTGGCTTCGCTCCCGGCTTTTGCCAGTACGCTTTATTCCCAGTCGCTCTCGTCCTTCCCTAACCCCATGAACTCGTCGACCAGCAATGGCTGGCTCTTTGACAATTTTACAGCCACCCAATCCGGCACCGTTTCAAACATCACCTGGCAGGGCGACGTACAACCCAGTGGCAATAGTGGGTTTACCATCTCGATCCTCCCGGATTCGGTCAGTTCAGCGGTTCTTCCCGAACTCTTAAAAGGTAATACTCTGATGACGAACACTGTGACTGGCAACGCCGGCCAGACCGCCGGCCCGAATGGTTCGAGCGGATTTCCATGGTATTACAACTTTACTATGGATCTGTCGACTCCGTTCAATCTCGTCAAGGGCACCAGTTACTGGATTAACATTGAATCCAACGGCAGCAATGGGTGGAACTGGGCCGCCAGTGGCACCGGTGGCTCTGGTAGTATTCAGTATTGCGATAATAATAGATATAGTTGTAATCCAGGATCCAGAATTCGTGCTTTTTCTCTCAACGGTACGCTAGTTACGGCTGTGCCGGCCCCTGCTGCTGTACCTTTGCCTGCTGCAGCCTGGTTATTGGGTAGTGGTTTGATGGGTTTATTGTCATTTAGCCATCGTAAAAAAACAGCTAACGGTTAATCAACAAGTAACTTGGGTTGCGACTCCCCTTCGAGAAAACACGGGTCAGGTATCGCAACTCAACTACAACTTTTTTAACGCGGATTTTATCCGCAGGTTTAATTATTTATGAGGTCATAATGATAATGCAAAAAAAATGGAGCGGGTTGGCTGTCTTGTTAATGGGTTGCGCTTTGTTGCCAGTCGCTAATGCCAAAGATTCTGCCACATTGAAAACCCCGAAATCTGCCGTGCAAGGCACTGCAACAGGTGCAGAAACGACCGATAAAAAGAAGGTCAGCTACGGTGTCGGCGTCGATATCGGCAGGAACTTCAAACGCTTGGGGCTGGATTTGGATTTGGACGTGCTGAGCCAAGGTCTCAAAGATGCCAACACAGGAAAAAAGCTTGATCTTTCCGAGGACGAGTTGCGCATGATCATGAGCAACTATCAAAATGAGCTTAAGCAAAAGCAGATCATTGCCTTGAAAACGATAGGCGATGCCAATCAAAAAGCGGGTGAGGCTTTTCTGGCCGAGAATGCCAAAAAGGAAGGTGTGGTGACTTTAGCGAGTGGCTTGCAGTACAAGATTCTTACCAAAGGTGAGGGTAATGTACCAACAGCAGAAGATACCGTGTCATGTAATTACCGGGGTACGCTACTTGACGGAACTGTATTCGATAGTTCTTACCAGACGGGCAAGCCCGCATTATTTATGGTAGGTGGTGTTATTCCAGGCTGGCAGGAAGCGTTAAAGCTGATGCCGGTAGGTTCTAAATGGCAGATTTTTATCCCGCCGCAACTCGCTTATGCTCAGAGAGGTGCCGGTCGCGATATCGGCCCGAATGCCACCTTATCTTTTGATGTCGAATTGGTCGGTATTCAGGCCGGCGAAGCGAAACCAACGACACTTTGAATCAGGTTGACAGTAATGCTGTTCAGTTAAGCGCAAGTTGTTAAAAAAACGGGAGTGCAACCGCTTTAGCTATTGCCTGTAAAAACAGCTAAAGCGGTTTTACTCCAATGCCATTAAGTTAAGCGAAAGTTGTTAAAAAAACGGGAGTGCAATCGCTTTAGCTATTGCCTGCACAACAGCTAAAGCGGTTTTGCTCCAATGCCATTAAGTTAAGCGAAAGTTGTTTAAAAAACGGGAGTGCAATCGCTTTAGCTATTACCTGTAAAACAGCTAAAGCGGTTTTACTCCAGTTGACTGCTTAACTTAACGGTATTGATGTTTACAGTCTGATTTATTAATTTTATTGGGAAATTTTCATAATGCCAAAAGTTGCTTTTTCTACGGGTACTCGTAAGAAATCTTCATGGTTGTTGCCAAGCCGCTGGTTACTCTGTTTAGGGTTGGCTTCCCTGGCGTTAATGGCGAGTGCCAAACAGTCGGTTACCGGTAGCGAGGACGTGGCGCTGGGTAAACGAATTTATAGGGAAGGTATTTTACCGTCCGGTGAACCGTTGATTGGTAAGCGTCTGAATACCGTCGATGTTGAGGGGGCATCAGCAGCCTGTGAGACCTGTCATCGACGTAGTGGTATGGGAAGTCTGGAAGGTAATATTGTAGTACCACCTATTGCCGGCCGTTTTTTGTTTGCTACGGAGGATAATCGTCCACTTGCCTTGGTTGATCCGCGTGCGGCCAAAAACATAACCAGAGCACACGCACCTTATACAGAAGAGTCTCTGGGCAAGTCACTCCGCGAGGGTGTTAATATCAATGGCAGCCCGTTGAGTCCATTGATGCCAAAATACGCGTTAAGCGATGGGGAGATTAAGGCGGTAACGGCTTATTTGCGACAACTATCCGCTGAGTTATCGCCCGGTGTCGGTGCTGATACCCTGCATTTTGCGACTATCGTTACGCCAGGCG
>JBAXTQ010000341.1:0-3160 GCA_037130115.1 Methylococcaceae bacterium | reverse complement strand
GAACCATTTGACCCAAATTATTCACTTGCATAATGCGCTTCAAGACGGTATCTACTACTAAAAATAAAATCCGTTGAAATCCGTATAATCAGTGTCATCCGTGTTCTATAAGCGCTTTTAATGAAGGTTTTGATGCCCTGCTAAAGTGATCTTGCCAGACGATGCAGCGCTTCACTGCCATGATTAAACAACGGCCAGCCATCACCGGGCAGAACCGCTTTAATACCGGGCAAGTCGGCAATACGCTTGATTGAATGAATCGCCTTGTGTACATCAGTAAGTTTTGTTTCCGGCAGCATACATAATTCACCGCCGAGTTGGCAACGAATTAAATCACCCGTTATCAGGGTGGTGTGCTCCAAAAGCAAAGCGAGTTCTCCAGGCGTTTTAGAGCCTTCAAGTTGATAAGCGATCAATCCTGGCACGATTTCTTCATGATCATGAAGCCAGCGCTCACAAACAATAGGGAAGGTATCTTCTTCACCTGACGGGCCATAAATCGGGGCACCGGTACTGTTTGCAATATGTTCGGCATCACGGCAATGGTCACTATTGGTAATGATAATAAAATTGACCCCGCCCAAGCGTTGCAGATGGCTATGATCATGTTCTGACATGGGTAGCGGATCTATTAAAACATTACCGCCGTCACGTACCCAAAGCACACTATGAAAATCCAGGTTGCGTTCCTTGTTAAACTCTGACCACCCGAATAAATCTTTTCTATGTAATTGTTTCATTCGAAATATCCTCGATTAATTATGCCTGTACAATAGACTTTTTCGACAATATAAGCAAGGTGCTACGCGTTGTCACTGAGTGTCTTTTTACGACGCTCAACATTGTCCAGAAAATGACGGCGTGTTTTTTCATCCACTTGTGTCCAGAGAGTAATTTCATTGATGGAACGAAAACAACCCTGGCAGATAGTGTCATCATTCAGATAACACAAACCGATGCAGGGGGACGATAGACTATCTGGATTTGAGTTCATTGAAAATTTTTATTGTTTGTCGGGTAGAGATTTCTATTATATCTTTTGCCAGCGAATATTCAGTAAACCCATACAGCTGTTTTAAAAATTCATTATCAGGGTTTAAATCGCGTAGCATGCTGAGCAGTTTTTCAGCATCGCTGCATTTTTTTTGCTCTAATAATGCCAACACTTTCTGACATTGCCTGCGGATAATAAAATCACGAAAAACCAGTGCTGTTGGGGTTTTCTTAAGATTGACAGACTTGGTTAAGGCCAAAATAGCCATAGGCGATTCACCCATCACCCAAAACTGCAAGGCATGGTTTAACCAATACCTTGCCATGTGTTCGCTGCCAAGAACGCTGCTTAGATCAGCCTGACAACGAGGACAGCAAACGGCCTCCGTTAAGCGTGCATTGCAGGAAGGGCAGCGATCCATCAGGATTCCAAATAATAAATAATATCGGTTAATTTTACCACCGCTTCTTGCAGGCGGTCATCGAGTCCGGCTTCAATACAGGTGTTGATGTCTTCGATTAAATCAATCATATCCTCTTTGTCTTCCGTTGATATTTTATCAAACAAGGCTTCTGCTTTGGCGATCAGTTTAAGAGCCGCTGCAATTTCTGGTGACTGATGGCTATCAATAACACGACCGGCTTCATTTTGTCCAAACAGCGTATTGATGCGGTGTTTGGCAGAATCCAATTCGCCCTGTTCAAAACGGGAGATGGCATTTTTGATGGTAATGGATTTTTCCAGGCCAGTCGCTTTTTCCTGTGCCGAAACGTGCAGCAACCCGTTAAGATCAAGCGCCAAGGTGATGGTGATAACGTTGCCGGCCTCGACATCCTGTAACCCTTCAACCAGAAATTCGCCAATTTTTATATTGTTCAAGGCATCAGGATCTTCACCTTGATAGACTTGTACACTAACGACTTCCTGACCGTCATGATTGGTTACAAAAGCTTCGGTTTTACGATTAGGCAGGGCGGTATTTTTGTGAATAATAGGGACGTATTTAAACGGATAATACTCATCATTCAAATAACCTATCGCACTGGTGCCGTAAGTATAGGGCGTGATATCGATTAACACGGCATTGACATCTTGTCCGCTAATCATGGCGGCCTGAATGGCAGCGCCCATGGCGACACATAAATCGGGATCGACTTCGCTGTGCGGTTCAAAGCCAAATTCATCAAAAAGTCGTTCACGAATACACGGTGTGCGCGTTGAACCGCCCACCAAAACAATTTCGTCAATGTCTGCGGGTGTTAATTTAGCGCCTTTCATGGCGATATGCACGGCATCAATGGTCGCGTTGATGTAGTCTTCGATCATTTCTTCATAATCGCTGCGAGACAGTTCTAAAGATAAATGAATCGCTGCGCCTTCATGCTCCAGCAAGTATTCTTCTTCAATTTTTACAAAAGGCTCATCTGACAGTACAAATTTTGCATTTTCAGCGGCACGCGTAATACGCGCCAATGCCTTGCTATGTTGGCGAGCATCGACGTCGTGTGTTTCTTGAAGATGATCCAGTATATGCTCAATGATTTGTTGATCAAAATCATCCCCGCCCAAATGGTTGTCACCATGGCTGGAAAGTACTTCGACCACGCCGCTTTCAATATTGACGACCGAAACGTCAAACGTGCCACCGCCCAAGTCATAAACCAGCATGTGTTTTTGTTCCTGCTGATTGCCGCCATAAGCCAGTGCAGCGGCGGTGGGTTCATTAATCATGCGCACCACCTCCAGACCCGCAATTTCACCGGCTTCGCGGGTGGCTTGACGTTGAGCATCCGAAAAATATGCCGGTACGGTAATGACGGCTTTAGTCACCGGTTGATTAAGGTATTGTTCGGCAATGTCTTTAAGGCGTTTTAGAATAATGGCAGAAATTTCTTGTGGCGCATAAGCATGTCCGGCCAGATCGACTTGGATATCTTGCCCCATTAAACGCTTGATGGATTTAACGGTACGTTCCGGGTAAACCAGGTATTGGTTTCTGGCGCTTTCACCCACCAAAATATCACCTTGATCATCAATGCCTACAAAGGAGGGCAGGATTTTTTTGTTGTTGTCGGTAATGACTACTACTTGACCATTTTCTACAATGGCGACTTCCGAGTTAGTCGTTCCTAAATCAATTCCGATAATTATTTCATTCATAAGTTT
>JBAXTQ010000340.1:0-3161 GCA_037130115.1 Methylococcaceae bacterium | reverse complement strand
TTTTATATATGTTTGTCTGTGTTTAGTTATATTTTTAACTACTTAGTAGTAGCTCTTATAAAAATAAAATCGGGTAGGGAAAGTACGGGCGGGGGTATTTACGGGATGGATCTATTGAATTTCTATCCCGCTATGGAATGATAGCTTATATAAGTCGTCGCGTTTTTTAAATGATTTCGTCTGTCTTGCAAGCCCCAAGCGGTTCTGCAACTTGTCCACTTACTTGGGCTAACAAGCTGGCCAGTCTGTTTAAAATCGGGTCTTTTTTAAGATGGCTCAGTGCAAACTGGTGAGCCACTTTGTTATAAATGCCTGGTGCTTTTAACGGTAAATTTAACAGCATTTCCCGTAATGTCTCTGTCAGGATGTTAGCATTTTCTGGTTCAATGCATCTGGCAATACCCGGATGTTCTTGGCATAACAAGCCTAACTCGGTATGTGCTTCGGTAGTAATGACGCATTCACCGCCTACTGCAAGAATAGTCGTTAGCTTGGATGGCAAAAAAGAATCAGCTGCACCCTTTTTTTGCACCACCAAATGGATATCAGCTAAAGCCATTAACGCAGGCAAATCATTATAGGATTGTAGCGGATAAAATCTTAAATTAGGCAATTGCATTTGTTCGGCCTGTCGCACTAGGGCTTCCTGTGCGGCACCTGTACCTATAAGTAAAAACAAAAGATCAGGTTCTTCTCGGAGTTGATCAGCAGCCTGTAATATGATCTCCAAGCCTTGTTTTTTACCGATATTGCCTGAGTAAAGTATAACCCGGGTGGATTTAGAAATGTCCCAACGCTTGCGAAACAGGGTTTGATCAGCATTAGGTGTAAGAAAGTTGGTATCTACCCAGTTTGGAAAATAAAAAATTTTCTCAGGTTGACGAGTTTTGTATTTGGCTTTTTGCACCATACTGTAAGAAATGGTGGAAATCGCATCAAAGCGGCGCATAAGCCAGCGTTCAATATAACCGAAAATTCGAGCCGCAACCCCTGCTTTGTACAATCCCAAACCCAGCATGGCATCGAGTTCAAAATCCTGAATGTGTAACAGACTTTTACTACCGCGAAGCTTGCAAAACAGAACCGTTGCGGGTACACAGAATAAAGTCGGCTGGATGCAAATTACAATGTCGGGTTTCCAAAGCCACTGCCTGAATAAAACCGGAAAACTTGAAAGAGAAAAACTAAGTAAATGAACCAAGCGCGTTAATATGGTTGGTTTTTTAGGCACAAACAATGGGCAACGAAAAAGAGTCACATTATTGAGTTGCTCGGTTTTATAAAGCCAGTTTTTATAATTTTTACCTACTTGCCATTCCGGATAATAGGGCGGAGCACAGATAACGCGAACATCATGACCATTTTTAGTCAACCATTCGCACATTTCTCCAGAATATTTCCCGATGCCGGTTAATTCAGGCGCATAGTTAATGCCGTAAAGTAGGATTTTCATGATAATGAAGTATGGATAGTAAAATTTAAAGCCGCTTAATAATTAATGGAGTTTGGCTCAATTAATTTTATGCATCCAGTTATTTTTAACTCGCCTATGCGTTAAGGCTTCTTGTTTGGCTTCATAGTTAATGTGAAAGAGGGCGTGGCAGTATATTGTTTATATGCCAGGTTTAATGGAAATAATTTTTATAATCATATATATCCGGACTAGTCCAGGCAACAAAACTTTTATTTTTTACCATTGAGCTTTTCACTTTTTTATTTAAAGTGAATTATGCCGCATCAATTCCGTTTGTTACAGATACAACAAGATGTGTAATTAATGCTTATAATTTATTAACGATCAACTGTTTTTTTATCATAACACTATGATTTTAATATATGGAATCAGCATGGCAATGTTGGCCTATAAGTACGCTAATTGATGTCGCTAGTTTTTATCGACATACAAGAATAACTTAAAAATCAACAAGAAGCACCTTATCAATTGTATCTGATTGTATCAAGTCCTTTTACAAACTAACAAATGTACATACTCAATCTTCAATTTTTTAATTTCGGGAAATTCAGCGATAACAAGCATTAGACCTGAATAATGTTTTTGGCTACCAACTTAGGTAACTCGCAATAACTCCCACCCTATCATTCCCACGCTGGAGCGTGGGAACTAGGTGTATTCTGGGGGGGTATTTTCTGCGTGCTACCTTAAGACGGGACAGTAAATAGCAAAATGATTTGTCCATGCTAAAAAGCCCATCATTCCGCTGGCAGGGATGACGGGATCCAGTCACGCGGATGTAATTTGTGGTTTGGCATCGAGCCTAAATCATGCCGCACCGTTATCGGCAAGTTACCATCCATGGCGCTGGATACCGGTATCGCTGCAGGTATGACGGTATTGGCTAAAATTTCTTGCTCCAGCTTAAATTGGTAGTCAAATAACGTAAGTAAAGACGTTGCCGCTTGGGTAATCTCAAAGCGGTTTATAAAGCAGTTAAGTGCATTACTACGTATTTCAGCTTTTCTGTTGTTATCCATTTGCTGCCATTGGTATAGTAAAGACACACAGCCGTTAGTGGTGTCTTCTACAACCAATCCCGCCTTATCTTCGATAATTTCATGCCAGATATTAACCTTGTTACTAATTAAAACCGGCAACGAGCAAGATAGTGCTTCAGCAACCACGATGCCAAAATTCTCCTGATGCGACGGCAAAATAAACGCATTAGCGTTAAGATAAGCACCCCATTTTAAATCGCCTTTTAACATGCCTGTCCAGGTAATTTTATCGTTAATACCCAGATTTTCGGCCAGTTGTTGCAACTCAGGTTGCATCCCTACTTGGTCAGGCCCTGCTATCACCAGTTGCAGGTCAGGCTGATCTTTATGGTGCTTGGCAAATCCCTCAAGCAATAAATCAACACCTTTTTTCGGGTGAATACGGCTTAAAAACAATAAAAAAGGTTTGTCTTGCAGGTGTGGGTAACGGTCTAAAAACAGGCGGCGCTGTTCTTCAGCATTACCAACATGCCCGGCAGTGCCGTAATTAGTTACGTGTTCGTTGCAGCGATACAACCAAAATGATTGTCGAGCCAACACTTTTTCATCTTCACAGGTAAACAGCACTTTTTGGGCATCACGCAGTACCGGATATTCACCCCATGGCCAGTACAGCCATTTTTTTAAATGTTTAAGCGGGTATTGAT
>JBAXTQ010000034.1:0-23458 GCA_037130115.1 Methylococcaceae bacterium | reverse complement strand
GACATCTTGATTCGACCCATCTAATGGGTAAATTAATTTCCGGAAATCACCTAAGCCGTAAATAATTTCGTTGCGGCTGACAGTGATGGTGGTTTGACCTAAAGCGCGACCTTTGACTTCAATATGGCGTGCTACGGCCAGTTTACCGTTGGTTTTTTGGGGTTGCGAGGTAATATCCCAGCCACACTTTTCGGCTGATACATCTTTGACTTCATGGCCTAAGGATTTTTCTAGGTTGATAACCGCCTGCATGGCGATGAGTTCTACACGCTTGCGGGCTGCGGCGTCTATGGTAAAAAGCGTTTCACCTTTACGTTGCGCCAACAAGCCTTGTGGAATCACCAAAGCACCGCCAATGACAACGGGTTGGCTGGAGACTACGTTAGCCATAACCCCCAGTTCTTTTTTGCGTTGTTGCCGCGCTTGAAATTGACGGTAAAACCGATTTCACGACCACGCCTTTACTCAGCAGTACCGAAAAATCATGGACAGAAACCGGAGCCATAGCAGGAAAAATCCGCTTTGATGCCAATGGCCAGGAAAAACAGGGGCCGCTGGTTTTTGCCTACGCGTTAACCCGAACCATCAATCAACCCATTCAACAACGCATTATTGTTGTCGGCGATGGCGATTTTTTAGCCAATGCCTATATAGGCAATGTCGGCAATCTGGATATGGGGCTAAGGCTGGTTTTGTGGCTTATTCATGAAGACCACTTTATCGACATTCCGGCAAAAACCGCGACAGACAAGACACTGCAATTAACCCAAACAGCCGTTGCTGTCATCGGTTTTGGCTTTTTAATTATCCTTCCGTTATTGTTAACGGGCACAGGCTTTATCATCTGGCGCAGACGTAAACAGCGTTAATCCCAATGTCGTTAAATCTATACGTATCATTTCCGCGCGTCGTGCTGAACCTAACGAGGAGCTTAATTATGCTTTCTGAACGCCTGAAAAAACGATTGACTAAAGACCGTCCAATGACATCCATTACTTTACGCATTCCTGTTGATGTTGTTGAATCCATGAAAGAAATAGCACCATACAAGGGATTCACCGGCTATCAAACACTGCTTAAATCATATATTAGCGAGGGGTTACGCAATGATGAGGCGAGATATTTGAACAGCGCAACAACTCAACTTATCGCCGCACTAAAGAGACATGGTGTTCCTGATAATATAATAGAAGAAGCATCCCGCGAAGTAGCTTAAGTCCAGTCGGGTTAGCGATAGCCTAACCCGACATTTTGATTATTCATAGCCAATATCATCAGTCCTATAGCGAGTGTGTCGGGTTACGGCTATCGCCTAACCCGACATGGCTTGACCCCCTGCTTTTCCAATTGCAGTAGTTACTTTTTTAGTTAGCGCGGATAGGTATTTATACGTATTGTTTATTTAGCTTGAAGTGTTAAAATTTTCTTTAATTACGCTGAGAAATGACTAGATAATTATAATATTCAATGACTTATATAATATTATCAACACACAAATGCGTGGATATCTGGAATATGGTTGAGGCTGACTTATGCTCTTGAGCCAAACAGAGGAGTCTTTGACATCCCCCATCCCACACAGCACTTTCAGTTCCGAACGCCGAGACCAACCGCGCCGGTCAGCAGACCGCGCTAGCGACGATCTGCATAAAACCTTCTCAACCCCCAACTGCCATTCTTGTCTGGAGAGTATGGCCGATGGCGTGCTGTTGCTGGACGACGAAACCCGCGTTATTTACGCCACGCAGCAAGTGGAGAAAATATCGAAAAGGCACCAGATGCAATTTGAGTTATCGCCGAAATTCACACCACTCCAACCGCATCATGCTTCCCGCTTTGCCGCTTTCGTCAGCGGTAGAAATCAAGAAGTCGGGGCGCTCAGCTTCATGTTGGAAGGCGAAAACGAGCGAGAACTATTACTGCTTAACTGCCTGCAATTACCCAAACCTGCCGATCCGGCTTTAAAAGCTGCCCGTTACCTGATCTCTCTACGTGATTCAAATCACAATTCTTCGCGGCAATGGTTGTTTTTCATCAAACAATTCAGTTTGACTCCCGCTGAAGCACGACTGTGCCACTCGTTTGCGGACGGTTTGACCCTTAACGACTACTGCGAACAATGGAACATCGCAACCAGCACCGCCCGCAGTCAGCTCCACAGCGTATTCGGCAAGACCTCCACGCATCGGCAGGGCGATCTGATGCGGCTGATTTATTTGTTCTCGCGGATTTAATGCGTCAATTTATCCATCATTTGATGGATGCGCTGTTCAGATTATTGATATACAGTTGCAACCGCAATGACCAGGATGATTCACGTTTCACAATAAATAATCAAACATTGATAATGTTGGCAGCGTGGAGTTCCAGGAAATTGCCTTTGTGTACGATACACAAAAAAAATCTGCAATTTAGCATGGTTACCGAAAAAGTCCATCTACTTCCGGTCAGTTGGGTACTCTTATGTTACGTTGCAACAGATCGTCTGAAAATAAACATCAGCAATGATTTTCTATTAGGAAAGGAGATTACAATGAAAAAATTATTTTTAGTTCTCTTGGTGGCATTAGCGAGTATACCAGCCTATGCAGACCAAAACGGGAAGGTCGATAAAGATAATGGCAGCAGATTACTTTATCCGATAAATCAGGAGGTGTACGGAAAAAAAATGAGCGAATGGAGTGCCGAATGGTGGCAATACATTATGTCAACACCACAAAATCCGAATCCGCTTCTGGATACAACGGGTGGATACTGCACCCTCGTCCAGCATGGCCCGGTGTGGTTCTTGGGGGGGACGACTGCCGGCCCAACAGGAGTTACCCGCATTTGTACCATACCCGAGGGCGTGGCACTTTTCTTCCCGTTGTTAAATCTCGCGGATGTTAACTCAACTAATCAACCGGTTAGAGAGTTGCGTGCTGAAATCGCCGGTTGCATGAATGCCGCGACAGGTCTTTCATTGGTGGTGGACGGTCAAGCAATACCTTCCAGGCAGTTGAGGGAATCACGCGTTCGTTCAGTTCCTTTCGTGGCCGTGTTTCCTCCCAATGGAATACCCAGCATTCCACCCGTTCCTCCCGGAGTTTACTCTCCGTCGGTTGATGACGGTTTCTATGTAATGCTCAAACCCTTATCCCTTGGATACCACACCCTGCATTTTACTGGAGCAACGCCGGGGTGCAATTATGCCCCCACCAGCTTCTATGTAGACCCGTTTGACCAAGACATCACCTATAACCTGACCATAGTACAGGTGTCGCTACACTGAGGCGAGAACTCAGTGTAGGTTCGATAAACAGTGCTTGAAAATTCTTTAGGTACCCCGAAAAAAGCAAGGAGATACCAATGAAAACTCGAAATATAATCGCCGTCTTGTGCGTGGTCTCGGTGTTGGCTGGTTGTGCCCAAAGTGGCTCTATCGGGACTGTCCCGGCTAATCATGTGACCCAGTCCAACGCCCAATCTGTTGCCAAGGGTACTACCTTTATGAATGGTGCGATATTGGCCAATGGCATCACATTGGCCAATGGCATCACATTGGCCAATGGCGCTAGCCGCGCTCTCGCTTTGAAGGCTTTGGCTTCACGTCCGCTTACCAAGAAAGACTAACCGGTCTTAGGTGTCAATTCAGAACCACGCGCGGGGAAGTTGTCTTGTGAGACTAAGCTATGTCGTCATCGGCTGGGGGATTGTCCTGGTTCTGATCGGCTTCCCATTTGTACGCGCCTACGCTGTACTGGGAACCATGAACCCATCGACGACGTTGGCACAACCGAAGAAGCCTTCAGAGAATAGCCAGGCAACTCCGGCGCACCGCATTGAGCTCGATATTCCTGCTGATAGCTACTTCGCCGGTACGGAAGGCCGTAGCCTTCTCAAGTACCTCGTGCGCTGCGCACTAGATAACGGCACCGAAGCCCATCTCAGCTTACCGGGCGAGAAGTTCATTTACATGGGAGGCGTGGGTCTCGCGCCGGAGTGGGCCCAGCGGGCGCTCACGCTTACCGAGCAGCGTTGGGTATCAGCCTGCATCTTCGCGCTCACCAACAAGCTTGGCAAGTCGGTACGCGTGGATCTGCGGGCTGCACACCCGAAGATCGGCGAGGACACCGAGGAGGAGAAGCGTATTTACCTGCTTCACGAGGGCGGCTTTTTCGGTAACCTCTTTCTACCAGTTCCCGTCAGCTACGTCTGCGAGGGCACCGACCGCAAGAAGATGCTTGACTTCCCCATCGGCAAACTTCGGCTCTGTGCGCAGCCTTCGGGAACGACTACACCCGGTGGCCAACCGCTCAGCCCCTGCGGCTTTATCATCACCGGCTCCTGCAACTCCCCGTCGAGCTTCGTGGTCAACGGCGAACGCCTCAATGAAGTAGTCCACACTTGGTTGCCCCCTGAACCCCGCGAGTAAATGCTATGGAAATAACAGGGAAACAGTAGAAACATTATTTTTTCCCTTGCCCAACAAGAAAACCCACCAAACCCGATGCAATCGCGCCAACAATCCCGGATGCCCATTTCTTGTCTTCCGCCTCTCCGGTAGCGAAGGTGTAAACACAGTGCGTAGGATGGGTAGAGCAACGCGAAACCCATCGCATCAATGATTGGTTAAGATGGGTTTCGGCTATCGCCTCTACCCATCCTACTGTGTCATTCGTGTTTTATGGTCTAATTCAATTTAGCGAGTAATCTTTAATCAGTGTCCGATAATAATGGGCTTCCTCTGCTTTTCCGCGTTTGGTCACGCCATTAAGGTATATTTCGGCTTTTTTTAATAACATGCTGACAGCCGCTTGTTGGTTGTCGTTAGATAATTGGCCGGCATCAACTATTTTTTGCAGATACGTTGATTTGTCGGGTTACGTTTTCGCTAACCCCATAGACATCAAGTTAAGACATTTCACCACGAAGACACGAAGAACACGAAGATTTTGCTTTGGTTTTTCTTCGTGAACTTCGTGTCTTCGTGGTCTGTAATATCTTTAAGTTGATGTGTATGGGATTACGTTTTCGTTAACCCGACGCAACTTTATCATCTGGCGCAAACGTAAACAGCGTTAATCCGGTTGATTAACGACTTGGTTTTTAACGAATTTTAGGGCTTGATTCACATTCATTTTCACCGTCTTTACTGCTACTTAAAAACGTACCTAGGCTTAAACCCCTCCGACCTTTACAATAGCGATAATTTTAAAAATATCTTATCGGTATATGATCCAAAAACGCACTATTTTTTTGATACTACTCATCCCGGCATTGGTGACTTTGGCTGTTTTTATTGCGCCTGAGCTGCAACAAAAAGCGGGTATTGTTCCCCCCGAGACTGTTTATAGCCGCTCGGACAATAACAGCATTGAAAAGCCTTGCTCCAATGAGCATCCTGAGTGGCGGCCTGCGCAAGTGATTGAAGATGTGACTATTGACGCTGCGCCATCCTGCGAACCGGACAATCCATTCGACGTTGCAACCTCGGTTAAAGGCACCAACAATGTCTCCATGTCGACACTGATGCAGACCAATCTGGCCCAAGATGCGATAACCCTAAGCGATGATCTGGATAATGACGGCGATCCGGATATTATTCACATCAAGCTTGAGGTTGTTGAGCTTAACGGTGCAAGTCCTGATGGCGAATTTTTAATCAATACCTTTGCCATTGCGCCGGGAATTCAACCGGGGCTTTGGGTTTACGCGCCCAAATCCCGTGGCATGGCGCTTAAAAACTTTAACTCGTTGGTTGCCAATCCCTTGTTGCGTGCGCCCTCGCCAGTGATTCGCGTGGAACAAGGCGACAAAGTTTATATCACGCTGGAAAACACCCATTATTTACCCCATACCATTCACCTTCATGGTGTTGATCATCCCTGGCTGACGGCCAAAGGTGAAGACAATGACGGTATGGAAGAACATGCGGCTTTCCCCGGAAAAAGCCATACCTACGAAATACAGCCGAGACATGCCGGCACCATGCTTTATCATTGCCATGTCCAAACGGCACAACATTTTATGATGGGTTTGGCAGGCATGTTTATCGTTGAAGAAAATCAGCCCAATAACTGGTTGCAAACCTTTAATATCGGCGCAGGACAAGTGCGTCATCCATCAGTTGCTGTAAAAAAATCCTATAGCCAGGAATATGATTTACATTATCAGTCAGTCGATAAAAAACTGGCAAGCATTATCCAGACGGCCAATGACCCCAGACTGATAGCGCAACGCATGGGGCGTGACTATAACATGACGGAATCTCATGAAAACTACTTCATGCTGAATGGTCACTCATTCCCTTACACCCTGCGTGACGGAATGATTATTGCCAATGAAAATGAAAACATTAAATTGCATGTTGCCAACTTGCAACGCTCTTCAGTCGCGTTGCATATCCACGGGCATAAAGCCACCATCACCGCGTTGGATGGTGTTGACCTGGCCTCTGCAACACAAATAACCCGCGATGTTTTTGACATCGCCCCTGCGCAACGGACTGATCTGCGCCTGCAAACCACCAACAACGGCTTGAATAGTTATGGCCCCGGCCTGTGGATGTTTCATGACCATGTGCCGACCGGCACCACCACGGATGGCATGGAGCCCGGTGGTAATATGGCAATACTCGCCTATCAGTCTTACCTCGACGAACAAGGGATGCCAAAAATGCATGATGAATTATTCGATCAGGTATTTAATAAAGACTATTACGCCAAAAAAACAGCGATTTGGGGTGTCGGCGCTTTTGCTCCGTTACTGGGTGACGCTGGCTTACTCGCCCCCAATTATTGGCAGATCATCCTATTTGGCGTGGTCATTGGTTTAATCATCGGCTTGCTGGTTTTTAGCGTGCTGATTTATAAACGGAAACAACAACTATGAAAGCATTAATACTTGGCTTAATGATGCTGGCTGTTATTGAATCGGTCTCTGCGATGAATCACGGCGGCATGTTGATGGATGAAAAAGGCATGATTATGAATGCCAACAGTGACAACCTTCCTCGCGACTGTCCGGCAATTTCAGAAAATGTCGATATAACCATCCATGCCGGTCAAAAAAACGCGTTGAAATTTACCGGAAAAATGTTTGCTTTTGACCAGCAAGAATGGAACGTTAAACCCTGTGCCAAAATCAACATCACTTTTATTAACGACGACCAGATACGCCACCAACTGATGATTCATGGCTTGCCAGGTTACTTATACCCCGAAGGCATGTTTCATTTGGAACTCTATGGAGAAGGCCAATTACAAGCCTCCCTGATTATGCCCAGCCAGAAAAAAACCTATCTTGTCCATTGTGAATTGCCGCAGCACATGGAAAAAGGCATGAAAGCGCAATTAAAAGTTGACGGCGGCGATGGTGATTTACCCAGCATTCCCGGCATCAGCAAACCCGTTAAAGCGGATATTTACCCCGTCGATTGGACGCGCTTAAGCGTATCTATATTGCTGCTTAGCGCATTAATTGGCTGTGCTATACCGTTTTTTATTATCGTTAATGCAAGGCGCTTAAAAGACGCACTACAAAAAGTGCTGACAAAATTGAATCTTAAACAGAACAGTAAGCCCATATAAAACAACGCGGAATGCGGGGGGAATTAACACCACGATTCCGAAGCCGGTCGGGGGCTTACAACCCCGACCGAAACGTTTGAAATCTTAAACAGTTTACAAAACAACAGTGACGGGGTTGCAAACCCCGTCACGCTTCGGTGTTCATCGAATTGACAAAAAAATAAAGTACAGCTTTTGATTAATGTAGGAATTACCAGTATGAATTTAGAAACCATAATCACTTATAACCCGCTTCAGTGCGGCGGAAAACCTTGTGTTCGAGGCATGAGAATTCGCGTCAGCGATATTTTGCAAATGTTGGGCGAAGGCATCAGCAGCGAAGAGATATTGCAAGATTTTCCTGATTTGGTGCCAGAGGACATTCAGGCTTGCCTGTTATATCCAGCTCGTCGAGTGAATTTAGAACGGTTGGCGGCATGATCTATTGGATTGACGCACAGCTGCCGCTAACCCGTTAATAGGACTTCCTTAAAATTCACCTACGTTATACACTTACGACCAACATCCTGATTAATTCTATTCCTATGAAAAAAAACCTGATCTATTGCTCATTATTGCTTGCTTTGCTTACACCTTCTGCCCATTCTGAAGAAATTGGCTGCATTACCACAACCTGGAAACTGATCGGTTCAAACCATAAAGTCTGCGTACAAGCCTTTGATGACCCCAAAGTGCAAGGCGTCGCCTGTCACATCAGCCAAGCCAAAACCGGTGGCATTGCCGGCACCTTTGGCGTCGCTGAAGACCCTTCGCAATTTTCGATTGCCTGCCGTCAGGTCGGCCCCATTATTATCAGCGGAAAATTGCCGCAAGAAGAAACGGCCTTTACCGAAGATACCTCGCTATTTTTTAAAGAAACCAAAGTCAGCCGCATGTTTGACGCTAAACGCAACACGCTGGTCTATGTCGCCATTAGTCGAAAATTGATTGAAGGTGCGCCTGCCAACAGTATTTCTACCGTTCCCATTATGCCGTGGAACGAAAAATAAATAACTGACCTTGGCTTGTCTGATTTCAACCATTACCCTTAGCAATAACCTGGCGGTGAACAAGTGGCAAACATTCTTATTCTTTACTCATCCACCTTGGGACACACCCAAAAGATAGGTGCCCGCTTACAACAGGTCGTTGAACAGTCGGGGCATCAGGTAGCACTGCGGTCTATTGATGATGAAGCGCAGTTGGATTTGCACGCATTTGACAAAATTGTTATTGGTGCCAGCATTCATTATGGCAAACACAGCCCCAAAATTACTGACTTTATCAAGCGTAATCAGTCGCTTCTGGATAGCAAGCCCAATGCCTTTTTTTCAGTGAGTATTGTTGCCAGAAAACCCGAAAAAAACCAACCGGCTACCAATCCTTACCTGCGTAAATTTCTCAAACAGATAACCTGGCACCCCAGAGAATTAGCTGTATTTGCCGGTAAACTGGAATATCCAAAATACAGCTTTTTCGATCGCTCAATGATACGGCTTATCATGTTTATCACCAAAGGGCCGACTAACCCCAAGACCGTCATTGAATATACTGATTGGCAGCAGGTTGAAGCGTTCGGTCAACTTATCGGCACGATGTCTCTTTAAGACCGGTTTAAACGCTTACATAGACGTTAAAAAAGTCATTGTAAAAAGCTTTTTTGCTTGTTTACCCTGGTTAACTTGTAAACTTTCGTTCATAGACTAGACTTAAATCTGATTTCATAAAGGTGTGAGTTGCTGGTGAGCTATCCCAATAAGCACCGTTATTTAAAACGAGGAGAGCCACCATGCAACAAAAAATCCACATGCACGATCAAGTCCTTAACAAAATTGACGACATTATGAATCATTACAAAAGAAAGCCCATAGGCGGTTTTATGGAGCTTTTAAAGAATTTTATGAAAAAGACATCCATAATTTGATAATAATCAGAGTGTGCTGACAGGGTTTCAGCACTTCGCTAATTTAGCCGGCATCCGTTATTTGTAGCAATAATTTGGGTTTAAGGGCAACAGCCTGTTAAGCTTCGTTATCGCCCCCAGGATTGTTTTGATCCGGAAACTACCCATGCCAATACGTTGGTGAATTAGTTTATTGATTAGATTTTTTGATTGATGAAAAATTGAGCCGCGCTCTGTTTATCAAAACAGCGATTGATCGAAGAAGGCCAAAAGCAGGCGCTTCCAGGCGAAAGGAACGGGACAAAACCGGAACAGGGCATTTAGCCTTTGGTTTGTCATCTACAGCGTGGTGACTCTTTGAGTATTTACGTTCTTTTTGTGGACTATCTGGTTTTCGCCGATTAATAACCCGCCCAATCCGTGTTTTGATTACGGCTTTCTGAAAAACGCATTTAAGCACCAAAAAACTTACCTTTCAACCCACTGGGTTGGGTAACGTCAACTTATTGTTCAGTACGGCATTTCCACAGCACACTGGCAGACTAATCAAGAATGCCGGATAGTTTTTTAAGCGCCTCAACAGTCGCTCAAAAATTAACAAACAGTGGGAATATAAAACTAATGGACAAAAAAAGAGGGGGGCTAAAAGCCCCCCCAATGAGCGCACCTCAAACTTGTCCGGCAGGTTTGTTTTTGTTGATATTGGTTTTTACCGGTTTACTATCAACTTTTTCCTGCTTTGTATAAATCGTTTTACTGTAATCGTTATCATCTTTTGGTGCTTTTGGCTCTTTACCCGCCATCAAGTCATCAATTTGATCTTTATCTATGGTTTCCCATTTCATTAAGGCATCGGCCATTTTGTGAAGAATACTGATATTTTCCTGCAAAATGGTTTCTGCACGTTGATAGTTACAGTCTATGACTGCACGTATTTCTTCATCAATGTGCTGAGCAACCGTACCGGATACTTTGCTGCCTTGTGAACCGGGATAACCCATGAATGGTTGACCATTTTCTTCCCCATAAACCAAGGGGCCGAGTTTTTCGGAAAAACCCCAACGGGTCACCATGTTGCGTGCCAATTCTGTAGCTCGCTCAATGTCGTTGGAAGCGCCTGTGGTCACGCGGTCGCCACCATAAATCATAAGTTCCGCAATTCTGCCACCAAACAAGCTCGCTATTTGGCTTTCCAGTTTGCGTTTGCTGGCGCTGTATTGGTCTCTTTCGGGTAAAAACATGGTGATACCCAAAGCCCGACCGCGCGGCATAATGCTCACTTTATAAACAGGATCGTGATCAGGTGATGATTGTCCAACAATACAGTGACCGGCTTCGTGATAAGCGGTTAATAACTTGTCATCTTCAGTCATCACCATGGTATGCCTTTCAGCACCCATCAGAATCTTGTCTTTGGCTTTTTCAAGATCACTCATGTTGACTTGCACTTTATTTAACCGTGCCGCAAACAAAGCCGCTTCATTAACGACATTGGCTAACTCTGCGCCTGAAAATCCGGGCGTGCCTCTGGCAATATCTTTTAATTTAACGTCGTCAGCAGCCGGTACTTTTTTAATGTGTACATTCAAAATTTGTTCACGACCGCGTACATCCGGTAGTCCAACATTAACCTGACGGTCAAAACGGCCGGGTCTTAACAAAGCTTTATCGAGAACATCAGCCCGGTTGGTTGCCGCGATAACAATAACGCCTTCATTACCGGTAAAGCCGTCCATTTCCACCAGCAATTGATTCAGTGTTTGTTCACGCTCATCATTGCCACCGCCCATGCCGGCACCGCCTCTTTGGCGACCCACTGCATCAATTTCATCTATAAATATGATACAAGGCGCATGTTCCTTAGCTTGCGCAAACATGTCCCTGACTCTGGACGCGCCTACACCGACAAACATTTCTACAAAATCAGAACCGGAAACCGTAAAGAATTTAACACCCGCCTCACCTGCAATGGCTCTGGCAATCAAGGTTTTACCGGTTCCTGGAGGCCCTACCATTAAAATGCCGCGTGGTATTTGTCCACCCAACTTTTGAAATTTTTGCGGATCTGCCAGAAAATCAACGAGCTCTGCGACTTCTTCTTTAGCTTCTTCACAACCGGCAACATCAGCAAAGGTTGCGGTTAGTTTGTCTTCTTCAAGCAATTTGGCTTTACTTTTACCAAAAGAATTACCGCCCATGCCACCGCCTTGGCTTTTACGCATGTAGATTATCCACACGGCAATCAAAAGCAGCATAGGGAACCAGGAGATAAACATCTGCATAAAAAGCGTCTGTTGTGCAGGTGGTTTGGTTCTTACCTGAACACCGGCACTTAAAAGATCATCAATCAAATGCGGGTCATTAGGATTAAAGGTTTCAAGGTTTTGACCATCTGAAGTACGCAGTTTAATTGATTGACCTGTCATTTCTACACGATCAACCAGTTTATTCTTAACCTTGGCGATAAATTCCGAGTAGGCCAAGGATTCATCAATCGGCGGCGTCGTGTTTACGCGGTTATATATCAAAAATGCACCGGCCAAGACAACGCTCCAAAGGAGTGTGTTTAGTATATATTTTTTCATCTTTTAATCTCCTGACCCTTAAAGTAAGGTCAATATGTAGCGTTGCGTTTACCTACAGCTGCATTCAAAACTTGATGTTGCCACGTTACCGCGTCATCAATCTGAATTGTTTTTTACTAATCCTACTTTATCAGTAGGATTTAATATTAACTACCTTTAACACTTTTGTACATTATAAAAAGCTTAATAACTGGTCACCAAAGCTGCGTTTTATTTTATCAAGCGCAATCACCTGAATTTGTCTGACGCGTTCCCGGGTTAAATTAAGTTCTGCACCAATTTCCTGCAAAGTCATTTCGTTGTCAGTATCAACACCAAAATGGCAACATATCACTTTAGCTTCTCTAGGATTAAGTATTTCAATGGCCTTATTTATCAAACTCTCAAGATCGGTTTGCGCTATTTTCATAAACGAATGCGTAAACACCTGCTGCTCCAAAAAATCGATGGGTGCAAAAGAGTTTTCATCATCATCTTCATAACCTTCAAGCGACATGGCTGTTTGTGATATCGACAAAATAGACTGTACTTCATCAATCGAAAGCTTTGCACATTCAGCCAGCTCTTTAATAGTGGGCTCTCTGCCGGTCTTCACCATAAACTGGTCTTTGGTACGAAATACTTTATTAATAGTGGCAACTTGTCCACAAGGCACACGCACCACTCTCTCGCAGCGCGACAAAGACCTTGATATTGCTTGCCTGATCCAATAACCTGCGTAAGTTGAAAATTGAAATCCCAAACGGTAATCAAACCGGTCGACCGCTTTTAACAAGCCGCTCTGGCCTTCTTGTACAAGATCGTCAAAATCCAGAAAACTGCCTTTGTATTGATTGGCAATAAATAAAACCAGCCGTGAGTTAGCTGAAGCAAGCTGTTGACGTAAACTTAACCAGCCATGTTCTGAAAAAACCACTTCGGAAAAGTGTTTATGCATGTCACTACTGGACAAAAACAGAAATTGCTCATCATAAGACGCTAATAAATTCGACCATTTTGGTGAATTTATACGGCTACGTCTGCTTAAACCTTCCAAGCGTTTAATGATTAAATCAGAATTTTTTTCGGTACTTTGTGTGGGTTGATAACAAAGCCCTCTGAACTTGTAAGCATAGACAATGACATCAACCAGTTTCGTCAAATCATGAAAAGAAAAGGGAAACAGTTGCAACGCGGTTACCAGATTTTGCTTGTCAACAACATAAGCCACATCCGTTAACGCTTTGTCAGATAAGGAATAAAATTGTTTTTTTATATCCGCCAAGGCTGTTGTCAGTTCTGATTCCAGCGTTGCCTCATCATCAAGATCAGGCGTTGCGCAAGATTTTTGTTCATACTGGTTAATCAACCATAAAGCCGTCACCGGGAACTGGGATAGTGCGTTTATCAGTCTGGCTTTCTCGTCTTTTAACTTACGAGCTATATGAAAATTACTATTCTCTGTATACTCTGTAGCGTTATTAACGCTCGCTACAGGTTTTTCAGCTTCAACAGGAATTTTACCAACAAAGGCTCCTGGTTCTTGTTTTGACAACTGTGTATTTAAATAAGCCATAACACCAAATCCTCGCAAACAGAGTGTCTTAAAACTAAAAGCCGTTGATTCGCGAAGCTTTAACGCGATCATTAAGCAGCAATTTTTTTTTAAACCGGTAAGACAAATAAAAACTTCGTTTGTTCTTTCTAAAGAAATTATTTATTAACGATTTGTTTATTAATCATTTCACGATAATGTAACAATTAGAATGTTTGTTGTCAAACTATAGTTTTACAAAACATGAACAATATTTAAAATTTTAATTGATGCGTTGAAAATAGCAAGAGGGAAATTCGTTTTATAGTAAGGCATCAACGCAACTATAAACAACGACACTACCAGTTTTGACGGGCTGTACAGCCGCTTTACAGCCAAGATTAACCGTAAAAAAATGCTCTGACTGTCAACAACTGCCACTGCTTCACAGCTCATCAATAAGCTGTATCAGCGACTGCCAATAGCTTGGCATTACATAATTAAATGAACCAACCTATGTTGCAAATATCCAGTCAGGTTTTTATTCCGGACGGCGAGATTGAAATTTATGCCATTCGTGCCCAAGGTGCCGGTGGCCAGAATGTCAATAAAGTATCCTCAGCGATTCATTTGCGTTTTGATATTCACGCCTCATCATTGCCTGAGTTTTATAAAGAAAAACTGCTGGCCTTAAATGACCAGCGTATTTCAAAAGAAGGTGTGATTGTCATCAAAGCGCAGCAATACCGCACCCAAGAAAAAAATAAAGAGGATGCCTGTAGCCGACTACAGGATTTAATAAAAAGTGTAGGCTTGGTGCATAAAAAGCGCAAAGCAACAAAACCCACTAAAGGATCAAAGCTAAAACGCCTGGATGGCAAAAGCAGACAAGGCCAACTTAAAGCCTTGAGAGGAAAAATTAATTTTCAATAATGGTCTGGCGAATGCGCATAAAATAACTTAGGCATCTTACTCCTCTCCCGCAGGGCATAGGTATCTACACAAATAAAAGCTGCGTCATCCGGCAGGGATTGCCGGAATCCAGAGCACAGGGATGTGAAAAATCAAATCAAAGTTAGATTTATATCGCTAAAGATTGGTGTGCATATCCAATATTGCCATCCATGGCTTCTGGATCACGGCAATCCCTGCCGAGATGACGAGTTGTGTAGATACTTATGCCCACCGGGAGAGGGCCGGGGTGAGGGGATATAAAAGGTCAAGTTATTTCATGTAGGTTCCTTAGATTGCCGAAAGCGCTAACCGGGTCAGTTTTGCAGAGACCTCGCCGCCACTCATATCCGGAATAATCCGTAGCTCAAGCGCTGTTACCTGCTTAAGATCAACGGTGATGGCCTCAACTTCCCGCGTAGTCAGCGGCGGACTAAAATTATATTGCTGGCGCAGAATTTCCCGAAAAAAATCTTCATTATCGCAGCGCCACAGCAAAACAAATTCTTGGGTACGGGACTGTTCGTCTTCATCAAACACCAGCAAGATATTTTTAAGGGTTTGGGGTTGATCAAAAATAAGACGAATGGTTTGCTCACCCGAATAAGCGGCCTGCCAACCTGATTCCGAACCTTCTACCAACGCTGATTCTATAGGATGTTCCGGACATTCAGAGCTTATTTCTACCTGAGCCAAATCCTCAAGATCCAAATAAATCAGATCCGATCGCTGATTGTTTGTTGTGGGTTGGTTGATCAAAGTTTTACGCATGATTGAACCTTTTGGATAGTAGTTAGATTTTTAATGTTTCCACACTGAATTACTCACCGTGATAACAAATATATTCAAGCCCGTCACTCCGGAATTGCCGAAACCCAAGCACCGCCGAGAATGTGTTTGCTAGTTCCCAAGCTGAAGCTTGGAAACCAGTGCAAAATGAGCGAACCGAGGAGTCTGTACGACTTATGAATTAATTAAAAACAATGAGTTACAAAATGGCAGAAGACAAAATCCGTCAATACTAACGTCAAGGTTGTGTAATTAACGTAAAATCCGGTAACCAATAAAATTGAATTCATTGTAATTCAATCGATTATAAGTCCAGCAAACTCCAAGGGTTATTAGCTAGCTAGCATTTAAATCAAACCCTGCGTTCCGAAATTCAGCATCTAATTCATCTTTCCAATGTCCAGCAGCATCCATAGAAACGTAAACTACTCCGCTAATATCATTTGGTGTTTCAACCGTTCCTTTGACGAGTGCTGCGACTCTTGATCTCGTCAATTTGGCAATTAAATATCCATGCTCAAATACAACGTTTTGTCTTGCTCGCCACTTAAAGCCTAGTGATTCTCTTTTAGCACCAATATCACACTCGGTGTATAAAACTATCCCGAAACCGACATTACTGTAGTGATCGATTTTTTCAATTATAGTTCTGCCTCCACTTGCTTGGAGATGAAGAATGATTGGCTCCAACCCTTTAGACTCAACATATGCTTTTACGTCATTTTTTGCATGCTCATCATGTCCATGAACAATGAAAACCTGGTCTTTATTAAATTTCGATCCATCAACGGCAGGTTTATTTGGAGCTATAAAATCAAGAACTTCAGTATCCGGTGTGTTATCAATTATATTCTCAGAAAACACTCTATATAAATCAGTATTCTTGATAGCCCAATGAGTGCGATAAAATTCAAAATCATTAATACCCAACTCAAGTGCTAGCCTTTCAATTTCATTCGGAGGTATTACACCGGTTGCCTCATCTCTTTCAAAAGTTATTCGATAATCTCTACCAGAACTCGTTATATTAATAATATTGGCTATAAAAGCACCCTTGGCATAATTCTCTTGCATTAATAGAGCTGGAAAACTCTTAATTTCACGAACTGCGTCAGAGGTTAAACTCCGATACCTCATTTGAGTCTCAGAATCTGTATACTCTAAAAATCGTGAGGCAGATACGACAACTTCATTTTCAGTATCTGTTGGCCCTACATATCCTATTATCAAATTGTACATATCTCTCCTTGGTAGCTAATGCCTAAGTTGAGATGTGGCGCGTCTTTTTGCGCCATCATGCTCAAACGCATTGTTATACGAAATATTTTTGCTAGTTCCCAAGCTCCAGCTTGGGAATTCGATACTGGAAGCTCTAGCTTCCTGTCTCGCGAAGCCAGAGCTTCGCCCTCTAGGTTCCCAAGCTGGAGCTTGGGAACCAGTGCAAAGAACGCACCAAACCACAGACCAAAATCGTATGGACACAAGTGAACCGTAACATCCATATATAAGATGATAAAATTTAACTCTGTTCCTTCGGAGATGTTAAGCGTGATATCTTTCTTTAATATTTCGAATTACCAATAAGATGCGACTTAGATCGTAATGACGATAACCCAGCCCAGTATCTGAATATAATTGGCACGCATTAGAAATGTGGTCGATATTGCCGAGGTTCTTCCGAAACATAATTGCCACAGAAATATCGACTTTTGCGATGTTTACGGCGCGGCTAAGGTTATTCCTGGCTTCACCGATTAATAGTTCGAGATTACGAAATGTGTGTTTTTTCGAACGATACCTAATTTCCGTAAGGCACATGCCTAATGCGTGAATGATTATAACGAATTCATCTGTGGAGCGAAGGTTATGTTTTTGCTGTTCACTGAGGAGGGCTTTCACTCTTTTGAAAAGATCTTCAGTTGTCGCCATTGCCAAGTCATTTGTTAGTCTATGGATCGTCGGTGTTTTTGTTTTAGTCATCTTTAGTTCAGAGATTGGTCGTAGAGAGTGATAGTGTGAAAAAATGAGGGTGTAAAATTCCCGTGTAACCGCCGTTAAAAAATCTCTGGGAGCGATCCTCGTACTGAATTATAAACTGATTCAGAGCCGACTTTACGTCACACCAACGAATAAATATTTTTTAACCTTTAACCTTTCCCCTTTCGCCTCTAATCAATATCCTTAATCAAGGCCATCATATCTTCAACGGACATCTTACCGCTCACTTCGCCGCCTTCCAGCAAGCTATTGGCCAAATCACGTTTATGTTTATGCAGATCAACAATTTTGTCTTCTATGGTGTCTTTTGCAACCAGACGATAAATCGTAACCGGGCGTTTTTGACCCATGCGGTGTGCACGATCTGAGGCTTGGTCTTCGACGGCCGGATTCCACCAAGGATCCATGTGAATCACATAATCTGCGGCGGTTAAATTTAAACCGGTACCACCGGCTTTCAGACTGATTAAAAACAAATCACCCTCCCCCGCCTGAAATGAATTAACCGCTTTTTTACGTTGAGGAACCGGAGTAGAGCCATCCAGATAATGATAAGGAATACCTTTTTTATCCAATAATTCTCGGATAAGCTTTAAGTGTCCGACAAATTGACTAAACACCAGGGCTTTATGGCGATTTTCCAGTAATTCATCGACCAATTCTTCAAAGGCTTGCAGCTTGGAACTACCCAGCGTACTTTCTTCCATCACCAACCGTGGATGACAACAGGCGCGGCGCAATTTCATAATCTCCGCCAATATCTTCAGCTGTTTGTGTCCGGGTTGTGCGGTGTCTTCCATCATGGTTTGCATGGCATTACGACGCAACGCCTCGTAGAATGTTCGCTCTCCGGGACTTAATTCAACATGCAAAGTCACTTCAGTCCGTGACGGTAATTCGGTTAACACATCATTTTTAAGACGCCGCAAGATAAACGGCCGCAACAACTTTCTCAATCGTTGTTGAACGTCATGATCCTGTTGATTTTCGATAGCCTGGGCATAGCGTTCATTAAATTTTTGCAATGAACCCAACAAGCCCGGATTAATAAAATTAAATAAATTCCATAATTCGCCCAGATGATTTTCTATCGGCGTGCCGGTGGTGATCACTTTAAAATCCGCCTGCAAAGCCATCGCCGCTTTTGAGCGTTTGGTCAGTGCATTTTTAATCGCCTGCGCTTCATCAGCAACCAGCGTATGCCAGTTTTTTTGCGTCAAACGATCCGCCTCTGTTTGTAATAATCCGTAACTGCAAACAATTAAATCAAAGGGGCCGGCGGCATCCAGCATCTCCTGCCGGTCACCGTTTCCAAATTGATGGATATTCAGGGTCGGCGCAAAACGTTGCGCTTCTTCCAGCCAGTTAATACAGACCGAGGTCGGTGCCAAAATCAAGGTCGGCCCTTCAGAGGCACGCGCTAAAATAAGAGCTAAAGCCTGCACGGTTTTACCCAGACCCATATCATCAGCCAGACACGCACCCGCTCCCCAATGCGCCAAACGCATCATCCACTGAAAACCTTCGTACTGATAATCGCGTAATTCACCTTGCAAGGTTGACGGCAATTTAGGGTTTAAATCGCCCATTTCATTGAGTCGCAGTAATTGATCTTTCCAAGGCTTACTGGCGGTGATGGTCATGCCGCTGGTAATTTCATCCAGCGCCAATGCGGCTAACGGATGAAAGCGCACTTTGTCTTTTTGCACATCCCCCAAACCGGATAAATCATCCAGACGTTGGCGTAACTCTTGGGTTAAGGCAATAATCTGCCCGTCTTCCAGCTTAAGAAAGCGGCCGGATGAACTGCTTAACAGGTTCATTAAACGCTGCATATCCAAAACCTGCTCGGCATCAATCTGTACACTGCCTTCAACACTAAACCAGTCTTTTTCCTTACGTACCGAAAACTGCACTTGTGCTAATCCGGCCTCACGACTCAGATGGATTTTTTTGCCTTTAGGCCATTCAAGCACCGCAAAATCACCCAATTCCTGCAAGTGCAATAACGCTTCCAGTGCCGACTCGGCATCGTCCAAAAGCCATTTGGGCTCTTTAACGTCATACAACTCTGGACACGCACTCAAGGTCTTCTTTAAGTTACGATTTTCCAACTTAAAATCGCGGGTAGTCTGTAATTGTTTACCATCAATTTCCGCCAATACCGTTGTTCCACCGACACCCGGTCTATAAAGCGGCCCACCATCGCTAAACGGTTGCGCAAACATTTCTATTTGTATGCCCTGCCCGACCGGTTGCAAATGAATATGTAAACGACTGTCCGCATTCACAACGTCAGCATGACTGGAAGTGCCGCCAATATCGGATTGCACCGTCAACATTGAGGAAATAGAGGCAATGGAATCTATCACTTGTTGTCGTGCCGTAGCAGGTACTGTTAACCCATTGACGCCCAAAATCTCGGCCACCTGACGATGCGACGCGTTAATGACATACACGATCAAGCCATTACTCGCCGTTTTTTGAGCAATAATCTGTTGTGAGGTGATTTGCGGTATTAATGAAATATGTAAATTTTCTTTTTGTTCTTTAACCAGCAATTGCGGTTCTGCCAGACTGATGTCAACAGGAATATTTGACGCTTCCTGATTGAGCCAATAGATATGCGGATGTCCTACCGTCTCAACTATAGCACTACTACCCTTGAGCGTATAAACTTCCCGGCTGGAATAACCATAATACCCCGACTCTTCTTTTTCCATCTTGATGTGCGCACAAATACGCCGATCCTGCTCGGACAAATAATCAAAGTCAGCCATATCCTGGTACAGTCTTTTTAACGCGATAGGCTTGCCTTTACTCCAACGCCCGGTTTTACCCAAGCTCTGTTCTTTAGGGATCATTGTCACTAAATTATTATCCAGACTGAGTGACCAAATCAGGCGCAAATCTTTTTGGACGACTTCCAACGGCTCCGCTGTCAATTGCGTTAAGGCATCCAAAGCTCTTTGCCATTTTGATACTTGTGGCAATAAATCGATAATGTCATTAAACGGCGATTGTAAATACAGTTGTGCTATTTTCCGGCAAGGCTCATTTTTATAATCCAGGCGTTGCAGTAACGATGAACTGACCCCCGCATACCAGCCATAACCCAAGCCTTGTGCCTGTTGACAATACTCGGCCAAGTCCGCCAAAAAACTGTTGTTTTGGGCATTACCCGCTACGGCTTCAATTTCACCGATCCAATATAAAAGCAGTGCATGAAACAAGCGTTCATAAGCCAGTTTGTTGGCCTTGAGCAAATGTGGGCTCTGTTCCGCCGTGCCTTTACCCTGATAAATATCAACTGCATCCAGCAGGATTAAATTTAGTAAATAAAACCCGTGATTTTGCCAACCCAGCTTAAGGGTAAGCAGTGCCTGTTGTTTAAGTAACGACAGATTTTTCAGGTTACGACTCTTCAACAACGCCAAATTGAAAAAATAACCGTGCAGGCCGTCAATGCTGATATTACGTTTTCCGGTTTCTTTTTTGAGTGCCTTGAGCGCCGCATTAAACAAGTCAATCGCTTCCTCATTACGGTTTTGCAGGAATCGTAGGGTAGCCAGTAATTTAAGCCCCTCCGCTGATAAATCATCGGCTAACCAGTTTTCAGCATCATTCACGTTACCGCGTAGCAAGCGCTGCTCAATAACCGTGTGCACGATATCCGGATTATTGGATTTAGCCGCACCAAAAAACTGTTCCAATAATTGATAGTACGCTGACACATCAGTTAGGTAGGTACGATTATCCAGTAAAAAATACTTTAAGAGCTGAAATTTAATGTTATCCGACAAGGATGAAAACCAATCAGCATCATAATCATTGAAGAAAATTTTGTTGATATTAGCCGCAAACTGTTTCGGATATTCACTATGAAAACGCTGAATATTGGCTGCAAACCCGGATTCATTGCCTTGGTACAAAAAAATGCGCAATTGTTTTATGGCATGGAACGCACTGACTCTGGCCAAATAGTAAGTAGGTTCCGCAATAAGCAACTGTGCCAACTTATTAAACCAAGGTTCTTTAACGGCACGCCGCATCAACAGTTCGACAATATCATCATTACAGAGCCAACCATCTTGAGTGATAACCATCAAATTGGATTTTTGTAATTTTTCCCGCAAGGGTCTGTCAATCAAAGCGATTAGCGGCTTATCAAAACAAGCGGTTGTCCTTAATAAGACTTGTAGACTGGTTTGCGTTATCGGTGCATAAATAACAGATAAAGCGAGCATGATACTTTGCTCATCACTGGATAGAGCATTAAAAAGAGCGAGTAATTTATTTTTCATTGATGGTTTGTTGCAAAGAGAGGGCAATTCAAATTTAAGCGGTTCATCCGTAACGTCTGATTAATAACAGGCAAATCCACAAAAAACAGTAAAAGATTATCACCACGAAGAACACGAAGATTTTTCTTCGTGAACTTCGTGCCTTCGTGGTCTGTAATATATTTAAGTGTAATTATTCACCTCCCCCTTTGAAAAAGGGGGAGAGTAAAGCGAGGGGGCAGAGGGGGATTTATCTAATAAAATCTCCCCTAACCCCTCTTTGTTAAAGAGGGGAACTGAATAATTACCTTTAAGTTGATGTGTATGGGGTTGGCGATAGCGTAACCCGACCTTTTAAGTGCGCCAAGGGTGTGCCGGCAAATCAGTAACACCGATGACTTCAACGCCTGCCTTGGCAACTTGATGATCGTTCTCTACCGAACTACCGCTGACCCCGATTGCGCCAATCAGAACACCGTCTTCGTTAACGATAGGGATGCCACCCGGAAAAGTTATCAAGCCATCGTTAGAGTGTTCAATCCCGTAAAGCGGGCCGCCCGGTTGCGATAACTCACCGATTTGTCCGGTATTCATGGCGAAAAAACAGGCGGTCTTGGCTTTTTTGATGGCAATATCCACACTTCCAACCCAGGCACCGTCCATCCGCACGAAGGCCTTTAAATCAGCGCCGGAATCAACCACCGCAATACACATTTGGGTACCGATTTTTTTTGATTCAAGAATGGCCGCTGCTATTGCTTTTTCTGCTTGTTCGAATGTTACATGCATAATCTGATCCTCTACTATAATTGCGTTTAATTGGATAACCTGGACTGACACAGCCCGTCGTTTATGGAATGGTACAGCTTTCTGATTGAAACAACCAGATGACTTGAAACATATTGCGCTTGTCAGATGCAGATTTAATGTTAATCACTCTGCATTCAATTTTCTTAATTATTGAAATCATTAGATTCTAACATAATGTTATCTCGAACAGATAATGCTGTGTTTCGGTTTTCAATGAAATTGATAGACGACAATATCTTGATAGGGTGTCAGGATTTTTTACAACTTTTTCCAGATCAGAAAGTTCGTCCAAAAACAATTTGAAATTCAGTTATTCTTGTAAAATCTCCATTGGAACAAGTCGTTGATGGCTGGATATGGTCGATCTATATCAAACATAAAAGAGATGCGACGTTTTGAATGGACTATTTATAATACCCAAAAGTGTCGGAATTTTTTACACTTTAGTTGCGAATTTTTGAGTAAAGATTTCCCTTGCTCCCAGCGTAGAAATCCTCAAAAATACCGCGACAAGTTTAAATTGCTGCGCAAGCCCCAGCCGTCCTATTCTCCGTAGCGTGATAGGTTATATCACTCTACTACGCTCAATGACTCGACGCGATTTCATAAAGCCTGAATTTTTACTACGCTACGCTTCGTGAAAACACATGCCTTATCGCTTCTGCGGACTACTCGACTCCTGTCTCGCAGCGAAGGCCATGATAAAAACATTAGCCAATGTTGACCTTGGTTAGCAAGCTCACCTATGTAGTTTATTTAGCTTCGGTATCTATAGTGCCGGTTGGCCATCCATGGAACCTGGATTCCGGCAATCCATGCCGGAATGACGATCTTGGAAAATAAAGATTATGTAATCTGACAAAGTAGAATTAATGACACGATGCCAATCCGCGACAAATCCTCCAATAAATTTTATTTACCCAGTTTGCCACTTTCAAACTGTCAGGATTTTTTACAGTTGTAGCAATTTAAGCGTAAAAATTGTTTAACTAAAAACTAACCAATTAAACTATAGTCCCAAGCAGATGAATAGATAATATCGGGTTTTTTCCGTGGTATAATGAAGGGTTTTGTAG
>JBAXTQ010000339.1:0-3196 GCA_037130115.1 Methylococcaceae bacterium | reverse complement strand
TTTCTACCCTGATAACATACACCCTAATGTAGGGGCAGAAAATCTTCTGCCCCTATGGGCAAAATAGAGGGTTTGGATTGTTACTTTGAGAGTCCCGAAGATTTTAAAATCATGCAAACTAAGTGCGCGTTTCTTGAACAAGCACCAGTTTTTGATGACTTCTACGGAACCACACCGCAAACCGTAGTAGACAATTTAGATCAAGAAAAGGATGTCATTCTGGAAATAGACCGGCAGGGTGTTCGGCGACAATTATCTTGTCCGGTTGACCGATATGTAGGACAAGGGTGGATTTCAACTTATTTGGAGTCCACCCTTGTCTGGAAAACGTATCACTCAACGCCAAGAGAATTTATATATGAGTACACGTGAATCAGGAAAAAACCAAGAAACAGCGGCTGCTAAAGCCGCCATTTCTGAACGTTCCGGCCGCAGAATAGAAAAAAGTGAACGCCCATCGATTCCGGGAGAACGTCATTGGCGTACTCGCGAAGATCCTTTGAATGTCGTCTGGGAAAAGGAATTGGTGCCGTTGTTAGAGAAGGAGTCGCAACTGACCGGGTTGACACTCTGGGAATATCTGGAAGATGAGCATACCGGTAAATTCCCTTTCAGTGTCTTGCGCACCCTTCAGCATCGCGTCAAACAGTGGAAAGCAACTGAAGGGCCGGGCAAGGTGGTTATCTTCCGTCAGTCCGTGCCAGCAGGGCAGCAAGGCTTATCGGACTTTAGTCATCCAAACACTGAAATTACTATCCAGGGTGAGGTCTTTAGCCATCTGTTATATCAGTTTCGTTTCGCTTACAGTGGCTGGCGGTATGTACTGATCATTTTGGGCGGTGAAAGTTATTCCGCCTTGGCCGACGGCTTGCAGTCCGCGTTAATGCTGGCGGGTGGCAGTTCTGTTGAGCACCGTACCGACAGCTTAAGTGCGGCTTTTATCAACAGCGTTGAAGAACAGAAGCTGACGCAATCTTATGATGCGCTCTGTGCTCACTATAATCTAAGGGCAACGCGTAATAATCGTGGTGTGAGGGCACCCCTTCATTTTCCAGTTGACAGTGTTTTAAATCAATTTTTTGAACCGTTAGAAAACGGGTTGATGTTCATGTATTGATTCATCTTAACTCTTTGTAAAAATTAGTTTATTTTATTGCTCATACTACGTAGGTTTGAATAAAATTGATTTGGGTCATTTTCTTGTAACCAACACTGTCAACTACTTTTGCCCAAAAATGAAGGGTGCCGTTTTTTATGAAAAAAAGTGTACGGTAGTGAATTCATTATTTATGCCATGACAAATAAGGGTATTTTACACAATCACCGCACTTTTAATCACACCCGGCTCAAGCTCTAGTAAACAGAGTTGTACTGCATTGTTTGCAGAAAATCCCCAATGTAAAAACCGTCACGCTTCGAATATTTTCGTCTATATTAATAGTTGTGTTCATGTTGTTAAAAATTTTATGGGCATAATGCCTACAATTTTTATTGTTTGTCTACAATAAAAGCTGGATGAAAAAAACCATAGAAATAGCCTCATAAGACTGCTAATCGTAGTTAAATACAAATCTGCAAGGAGATAGTCATGACAATAGAAAATACCTATATGCCCAGTAATGATAGCGGCAAAGCTCATCAGTTAGATTGTCTAAGAGGCTGTCCGAGAATGCGGACAAAAACCTTAAACAGTCTAAACTCCTTTGGGTTCAAATTTCCTTGCATAGTGCCCCAAATTAAATTGCATTGCAATATATCTAATATAAACAACATGTTATAATATATTTATAGTGTATAAGTCATTTGGATATATCATGTCAGTTCATTTCAAATCAAGTCCAGTTGAATTTAATCAACATCTGCTGTTTCCCACTAATATTTTTGATCTACTCCAAAAAGATCATGAATGTTTTCTCTATGCCCATCTGTTTCAACACATTGATACGAGCAGTCTTGAAAGTCTTTATTGTGTTAAAGGCCAGAAAGCATATCATCCGAAGCTCATCGTTTCGATTCTAATATTTAGCTACAGCCAAGGTGTTTTGAGCTCCCGGAAAATTGAAAAACGCTGCCATGAAGATTTATCCTTCATGTTCATCGCGCAAATGAGCTGTCCTAATTTTCGAGTACTCAGTGATTTTAGAAAAGACCATGGCGATTTTTTTCAGGATTGTTTTAAGCAAACCGTCAAGCTGGCACTGGAATTGAAACCGACTTCCTTAGGCCATATCAGTCTCGACGGTTCCAAGTTCATTGCTAACACATCCAAATACAAAGCGATGAGTTACGGACGTTTAAAAGAAAAGGAACAAGCGCTGTGTTCTGAAATTGCTGACTTGATTGAAAAAGCTAACTGTTGTGACTTAGATGAAGATAAGGCCTATAAAGATAAAACCGGCAATGAAATTCCGGACGGTTTGAAATTCAAACAAGACCGGCTGACTAAAATCAAAGCCGCCATACAGGCGCTTGAGGAACGTGAAGAACAGCTTAGCCCTGACAAAGTCATTGACGATAAAAAGAAAATCAGTTTTGCTGATACTGAGGCCCGTATCATGGGTAAAAAGGGGCGCTTCGAATATGCCTACAATGCCCAAATCAGCGTCGATGCTGACCTGCAAATCATTGTGGCTCAGCATATCAGCCAAAACGCCAACGACAAACAAGAAGTTGAGCCGGCTCTGCAAGCATTACAAGAGACCACCGGTCGGTTGCCCGAGAAGCTGAGTACGGATAATGGCTACTGGTCTGGAGACAATCTACAAGCACTGGAACAGAGCGGTATTGATGCTTACATTGCCACTGATAAAGGGGAAAAGACCCACAAAATACCGTTGGCGAACTCGGATCGCAAACTGGTCAAAGCCGACTTCGACTACCACGAAGCAGATAATACGTTTATTTGTATCTACTTTAAAAAACCGGGTAAATTGAATGCTAGCAACAATTAAGTAGTTAATTTTAAAGTATTTTATTTTTTACATACCAAGTTTTACCCGGGGATTTAAAGTGGATACTTTATTTGTCCTGAAGGACGGATTTTAACAATGAAACGCGAAAGCCAAGACGGCAGCCGTGTCTATCAAGGCCCCTCGAAAGTCTGTGCCGATTGCCCACTACTCAGCCGCTGCTGCCAATCGGCTAAAGGAGAAGCCCGGACAATCACTACCGATGACAAAGAGCCACTGCGTCAACA
>JBAXTQ010000338.1:0-3227 GCA_037130115.1 Methylococcaceae bacterium | reverse complement strand
GGCTACCAACTTTAGACGGGACAAGCAAAAAGGCTTAACTGTCAATACGGTTAACTCAATGATAAATCATCAAAAGAGACCGTTCGCTGAGCGGAGTCGAAGCGAGTTGTCCGCTTCGACTCCGCTCAGCGAACGATTAAACTGTCCCGTCTTAAGTAGGTAGCCCAAAAAACCAGCCCGATGATTAATGCAAATAAACGGCAGATCATTTACCCATAGCCGACTTTCGCAGCAACCAAAAAACCGATTTTCTATTGCTCTTCACCCATGGACTATTGGCTTGTAAATAGCGCGAATCAATCTTGTGGTCACACCAACAGCATCACACAACACCAATAATATAAGCCAATGTACTAATTAAATTCAGCAAAATTCCCCATCTCATCTCATCCCATCCAGATAATGCCGTCCGTCGTGTCCAATCATTTTTTGTAACACTATTGAAACAATTTATTTAATGACAAAATAACGGCAGCTGTTATTGTATGACTGTAATTTTAATATGGTAAATAGGTATTAAAGTCGAATCACTAAACGTGTCAACCCTCAACTGGGTTGCATGTGTCACGGACGACATAGCCAAACTTATTGTGAGATAAGGACGGAAAGCTCCAGAACCTTGATGACAAAGGTTGGCTGAGTTGCATTATTTTAATGTTTCGACTTGCTCTTAATTTTCCCATGACTTTCCAAAAATGCTTAATTGCGCTATTGCTGTGTAGCAGCCAAGCGGTATCTGCTGATGCAACTTTAGCCAACTTCAGTTTCACCGGCAGTTTTGCCAATGACAGTGATGTACAGTTTTTTGACTTTTTCCTCTCGGCTGATTCAAGTACCGTACTGATCGACACTTTGTCTCTTAATGGCGGGACTAATGTTGCCAGCCAGGTGATAACCGGTGGCAGCTTTAACCCTTATCTATCCTTGTGGGAGCAAAGCACCGGTAATTGGGTGTTTGATACAGCGACAAAAAATACTGCTGACGAAGCAGTCATTTCAAGTGGTTCGTCTTATTCTTACGGCACTTTACTGGCGGGTAATTATATTTTGGCCTTGAGCCAATTTGATAATGTGGCCGCTGGCACAAACTTAAGTGAAGGCTTTGCGGCTGATCTGGGTCTCGCTTCCTTTGCCGGTAGCCTGCCGTTTACCTTAAATGGCGGCGGTGGCAGTGGCCATTGGGCGGTGGATATTCAAAATGTCGATAGCGCCAGCATCCGCGCAGTGCCGTTACCGGGTGCCTTCGGCTTCATGGTCAGCGGCTTGCTGGGCTTGGCATCGTTAATACGCCGTAAAGCGACAGCGTAACCCGATAATTGCAGCGACCTACAACGTACTACCTGACCATAACCTTTGAGAATCTTTATGAAATTCAACTTAAAACCCTTACAAGCCGCGATGTTACTGGTCGGTTTAAGCCCGTTGGCCTCCCAAGCCTTGGTGTTGCCGCTGATTGCCGATACGCATTTAGCCGTGACCAATGCCGGAACGTCAGTAGCGGTTAACGTCAACGCCAGCAACAAAGCCTTGTTAAATTTTGATTTATCGACCTTGCCTGCCGGTATTACCAGTGCGGATATTGCCAAAGCTACTTTGGTATTTTTTGTCAAAACCGTACCCGCCGGCGGTCAACTGCAAGTCAGTCCGCTGACCAGCACTTGGACAGAAAACGCCACTATCAGCACCTCGCCCAGCACCGGTTTACCGCAAGCGACCAGTGCGCCCATTAGCAAGGGCAATACTTATTTTGCCATTGACGTGACCAATTTGGTACTGAACTGGGTTGATGTGCCTGCCAGTAACAACGGTTTGGCACTTGATCCGGTTGGACAAACCTCTTTGACCTTCGACAGCAAAGAAGCTATCCAAACCAGTCATCCGGCTTATATTGAAATCGCCTTAAAGGGGCCGGCGGGTGCCGTGGGTCATACAGGAGCTGTTGGGTCGCAAGGTTTACAAGGTGTTCCTGGAAACTCAGGTAGCAATGGTTTGAATGGTGCGCCCGGTGCAAATGGCCTCAATGGCGCAAAAGGCGATAAAGGTTCTTTTCCCGGCGGCACCGCAGTGGGTGATATGCAGTATTGGAACGGCACGGCTTGGGTGATGATTTCTGCGCCGTCACCTGCGCCAACAGCGCCACTGATGGCAACTCTACATTTTTGTAATGGTATTCCCAGTTGGGCGGATAGTTGTGTTGCCCCTGTTGTACCTACACCGCCGCCAGTTACCCCGCCTCTTTCCAACGCCACTGTTTTTAATATTGGTGACAATGGCCCGGCCGGTGGCAAAGTGTTTTATGTGACTGATGCCGGTCTGCATGGTTTGGAAGCGGCACCGGCAGATCACTCAGCGTATGTGCAGTGGGGTTGTTACGGCACTATGTTATCCGGTGCTGACGGCTCCGCAGTGGGTACCGGTGCGGCGAATACAGCCGACATTGTAGCGGGTTGTGCTCAATCCGATACTGCGGCTAAAATCGCTGACGCTTACGTCTTAAACGGCTATACGGACTGGTATTTACCCTCCATAGATGAGTTGATTTTACTGTATCAACAAAAAACCGTTGTGGGTGGTTTTGCTAATACCTACTACTGGAGTTCTTCGGAGGAATATAACAAGGCGGCGATATGCCAAAACTTCGTCGATGGCAACCAGAACATCTTCGGTATGTACGTTAGCTCCGGCATGAGTAAGGACTGGGCACGCCCGGTCAGGGCGGTGCGGGCTTTTTAACTACACACACTTTAACACTTTTCTTTTCTCCCCGTGTAGCGGAAAATTTTTTTTTGGGGTTTATGGCGCTTTACTACGACTTGCCGGTTTACCGGGATACCTATAAACTGATCCTGAAAATTTTTGAAGTCAGTAAAGATTTTCCAAAAGAGTATAAATATACCCTTACTCGTTCCCAAGCTCCAGCTTGGGAATGCAGGCCTGGAAGCTCCAGCTTCCAGTCTCACGAAGCTGGAGCTTCGGCTTCGCGGTTCCCAAGCTGGAGCTTGGGAACCAGAAGAACGTTAACCGTTTTTTCTCTTCTTCGTGTCCTTCGCGTCTTCGTGGTGAATGCTTTTCTTTTTTACTCATTCCCAAGCTCCAGCTTGGGAACCAGAAGAGCATTAACCGTTTTTGCTTTTCTTCGTGTCTTCGTGGTGAATGCTTTTCTTTTTACTCATTCCCAAGCTGGAGCTTGGGAACCAGAAGAACGTTAACCGTTTTTTCTCTTCTTC
>JBAXTQ010000337.1:0-3229 GCA_037130115.1 Methylococcaceae bacterium | reverse complement strand
TATGTCCTTTAGTCCCTAACTCTATGTCCTTTAATCCCTAACTCTATGTCCTTTAATCCCCAATCCTATGACCTAAATGCTCTATAACACCCGTCATCTGTAGTTTACAGAAAGCTAAACATCTTTAAACAAAGTATTAAAAGATATTAAACAACAACAGGAGACTTGTTGTCCTTTTTAGCAAGCAATAAGGAAACATCCCTTTGGGATGAAGCCAAAGATTGGGAAGGGGTCTGCAATCCCCTCCCCAATCCGCGCCCGATAAAGCAACGTCGCTTCGCTTGTTGCGGGGCGCTCCTTTCGAGCCTAAAGGCCGAGGTCTTAAACCAGCAAGGAAGATTGATAAAAGTATTTTTGCATTATTTTTTAAATGCGTTATATTGAGCACAGATATTAACTATTTTGGACACTCATGTCAGAAAAGAAAACTACTGTAATCGCCATAGCAAATCATAAGGGGGGGTGTGGAAAAACGACCACGGTAATTAATCTATCAGCAGAACTAGCTAAAATGGGGTTGGCTGTTCTAGTTATCGACCTAGATCCGCAGGCTAATGCTAGTCTTCATATTGGTAAAAAACATCCAAGTGAAGTTGCTGTAACATGCGCAGAATTATTACTATCAGAAGTTGAAAAACTACCGCTCGCAATACATAGCGATACTAATATCGAGGGAGTTTCATTAATTTATGGTTCCTTAGCATTGGGAAAAACAGAAGATGAACTGAAAGATAGTGCTCCCAGACCTTCTGAAGAGCTAAGAGATAAAATAAGGCCTTTGCATGGTATTTTCGATGTAATCTTGATCGACTGCCCACCAAGCTTAAAACTACTGACTAGCAATGCTTTAGCTGCGGCTACACATTTAATTGTTCCAGTTGAATCAGGCTCACAATACGGAATGTACGGTGTTACGGATCTAATGAAACTTGTTGAAAAAATACACAGAATAAATCCTGACTTAGAGTTAATTGGTGCTTTACTAATTCGTCATGACCATCGACAAACTGTTTGCAAGTTAATTGAAGCTTCTGCAAAAAAACAAATTGGTAAATTAATTGACGTAAAAATTCCAACCAGCACAAAAGTTAACCAATCTGCTATTGCACAAATGAGTTTACATGCTCTGGATAGATCATCAAAAGTCGCTCGTGAATTTAGACACTTAGCAGAAGTTATTGCTAAGCAATTAAACCTTATAGAAATATCCAATAATGAGTAAAGATTTTAAAAAAATATTAGAAGAAAAGCTTCAGAAAAATAATATGCGTCATGCTGCCGCTGATCAATCGGTAGCGTTTTCTGAAGGTCGTGAATATAATCTAATCAATATTGATAGCATCGATCCAAACCCCTATCAACCCCGTCGTATTTTTCCTCAAGCTGAACTTGAAAAGTTAGCTACATCAATCTCTGAAATTGGTTTATTAGAGCCAATTTTATTACGTAAAATTGATGATCGATATCAAATTGCCGCTGGAGAAAGGCGTTGGCGAGCGCATAAGCTACTAAATAAACATATAATAGAAGCATTGATAACGAATATAACTGACAGTGATATGGCGGTTTTTGCTCTTGCTGAAAACCTTGATCGTGAAGATTTAAGTGACTACGAAATTGGTCTAGCACTTAGGCAAATAGAAAATGTTTTTCCAACAAAAAAGAAATTAGCAGAATCGCTCGGACTCAACCGCGAAGATATGTATCGTTATTTTGCTTTTGATGATCTTCCGGAATTTATTCGTACAGATCTCAACAATAATCCTAGATTACTATCTAGATCAGCAGCTAGTGAAATTAAACGGCTATTAAAACAGCAAAAAGACTCACCATTTATCGACTCATGTTTAGCTGAGGCATGGGCATTATTGTTAATAAATGAGCTAGATCAAACAAAATTAACAAGCTATATAAGTAAAAAAATAAAAGCACTACACGAAAATAAAATCGACAACCAAATTCAAGAGCCTCATTATCTAACTAAGGAAGGAAAAAAAGTCGGAAATATCGCTTGGACGGACAAACATATTGTTGTGAAGCTCAGTACAAATGCGATAAATTCAGATCAAGAGCAACGATTAAAGAATTTTTTAGAAAACTTACTGAATGGTGATTTAGAAAAAGTGTAGCAACTTGCTACACTTGTTTTTTAATACGGGGAGTCGCTATTTTTGAGTAAATATTTCCCTTACTCGAAGCGTGGAAATAATCAAAAATACCGCGACAAATTAGATTGCTACGCAAGCCCCAGCCCCAGCCGTCCTGGTGACTCGCTAACCACCCAACAAGGGGTGGTTAACATGCTCTCCAATGACTCGACGTGATTTCGTAAAGCCTGCATTTTCACGCCGCAAAGAACGCTCTGTGAAAACACATGCACTATCACTTCTGGGGGATGACAATCCAAGACTTCCTGCATGGAAATAAATACCCATAAGCCAGCCAATAACGCAGGATTAGTAAAGGACTTCCCCCATTTCATTTGCCCACAGCTCAACTTGATTAAAAAAGTACGCAACGCTTGTGCTTTTTCGCCTTTAGCGGCTGCTATTTCCCAGACCACTACACAAGCCATACTGACCAGAAGTAAACGTTTGGCAATAGCCAAGCCGGTTTCCTGTTGCCAGGATTCCAGATCATGTCCAGCTTTTTTTAGCAGCTTAAAAAAACATTCGATACCCCATTAAAAATACATCTATAAAACTCGACTTTGTCCATTTAGGCAGCAGCTGCCAATCGATCTAGCAATGCTTCCAATTCACCACGTGGTAATTTGCAATACTCAGCATCGTTTTCTGAGTTGTTCAAATACTTTTGGCTCCAAATAGCCCGACGTACAAAAGCCAGAACATCAGAGAATGCGGCGTTTCGTTTGGTGTACCAAGCTGTTTGGCGCACTGGCATTACCCCACACTGCAATAGTTGCATAGCGATTAAGCAAACCAGTGAAAACAGCGCCATTAGCATCGGCGTGGTGCGAGCGATTGCCAAATCTGACCATTGCCGTTGCGTTTCTACTCCCAAGTGACGGCGAACTTCTTCAAACGTGACTTTGATACCCCATTGAAAATACATCTATAAAAGACTTCTTGACAAATGAGGAGGTTCTTCCAATAATTGAAAGAAGCGCACTCATATCACTGGTCCAATGGAGCCAAGCACATGGTCAAGAACTGGGCTGATGAAAATACTTAATTTTCGGCATTACAAATAAGGTCTACTTTTGTTC
>JBAXTQ010000336.1:0-3259 GCA_037130115.1 Methylococcaceae bacterium | reverse complement strand
GCTTCGGCTCCGCTCAGCCAACGGTTTATCTTGCCAAGAGGCGCTTAACTTAACGACATTGGGACAGATAACATCCATTGAAGGCATGAACTCTATAAAATCATCCCGCTTTAAATGGGCAACCCAAAACAGAATAAAGCTTAACTGCCTATTATTCAGGTAATTATTGCCCCTATTTTTCAAAGAGGGTGACTAAATAACGGGCAAGCAGCATTACTCAATATCAATATGCACTTCATTACGCCGAAGAAACGGCAATGTCCAAGGTGGATCGTAAGCTGCCGAACGTGAGGGAGAAAGGGCTTTATAACCTTGTTGGATTAACCAGTTTTTTAAGGTCTCGGCATTTTCTTCAATACCTGATTCACACAGGCTGCCGGTATATTGAATAACGGCGACTTTTTTTTCGGGTAGCGCTTTAATGATGACCGCTTGATCATTAGGCACTGGCGCAGTTAAAACTGAATACCCCTTCGGGAGTACAAAAGCCATCAGCCAGACATCCCCGGATTTTTGCTGAATAACCGGTGCCGTCATGGCCAGAGTTTCAGCTTGTTGCTCTTGAATAACAGGCGCTGTCATCGCCATTTTTTGTTGTTTTTGGTTGTTGCCAAAAATATAACCGGCAAGGCGTTGAAAGCCCTGATTACTACTGCTTTTATAATCAGCAATAATTTCCGTTTCAGCGACCACCAGCGCCGGATAGTGTCTGATTTGGATGTGCCCGTAATCATTAAGAACTTGATAAGTAGGCTGATCTGCCGTGCGTATGCCAAACACACTGCAACCCGTCAGGAAAATAGTCGTTAAAACCGTGATCAATTTCTTCATTGGTACCCTTAAGGAAGCGCAGAAATCAGCTGAATAAACATCATTCAAACCGAACCGGAGCCAATCATTATACAGATTTTCAGATAAATAATTCCGCTCCCAACGGAAAACATCCCAACGCCGTTAAGTTAAGCAGTCAACCGGAGTAAAACCGCTTTAGCTGTTTTTACAGGCAATAGCTGAAGCGATTGCACTCCAGTTTTTTTAAACAACTTGCGCTTAACTTAAATGGATTTTATCCGTGCGAGCTTAAAGCCTGATGTAATGGAAGTTTAATTTCTGAAAAACTATAAGCTGCGAATTGAATCGACAGGTTACAGGTTTTATTGAAACGGTTTGCGTATAATGTCATAAACTCATCCAGTCTGGCAAAGTAGTTTACTGCCTTAGAGGTACTAAGAAACGCGCATGAAATAACTTGACCATTTATATCCCCTCACCCCTGCCCTCTCCCGGAGGGAGAGGGAGCAAGATGCATAATTTATTTCATGCGCATTCCTAAGTTAATAAAAAATTAAATTCGCCACCTAAAGACATCATGTTTCCATCACCACTTTGCAGTGTGTCCAAGAAACTTGCCTTAAGTGCCGCCAAACAAAGCCCAACAGGGCATACAACCTTACTAACCCACACAGATCACAATGACTATAACTACACGTTTTGCCCCCAGTCCAACCGGTTATTTGCATGTCGGCGGTGCCCGTACCGCTTTATTCTCATGGCTTTATGCACGCAAACACGGCGGAAAATTTATTTTACGGATTGAAGATACCGATTTGGAGCGTTCAACACAAGAATCGGTTAATGCCATTTTGGAAGGCATGTCGTGGCTGGGTCTGGATTATGATGCAGGGCCTTTTTATCAAACCCATCATTTTGACCGGTATAAAGAAATTATCCAGCAATTATTGGTGCAGGGTGATGCCTATTATTGCTACTGTAGCAAAGAAGAGTTGGAGCAATTACGTACCGAGCAAATGGCTAATAAAGAAAAGCCGCGCTATAACGGTAAGTGCCGGGAATCAGACGAATCACAACTAGACAGGGAACCGGTGATTCGCTTTAAAAATCCGGTTGATGGCGTGGTTACCATCACTGACCTGGTTAAAGGCGATATTGTGGTTGCCAATAAAGAACTGGATGATTTAATTATCGCCAGGGCTGATGGCACACCCACCTACAATTTAACCGTTGTTGTTGATGATATGGATATGCACGTCACTCATGTTATTCGGGGCGATGATCATATTAACAACACCCCCCGGCAGATGAACATTCTTAAGGCACTGGGTGCCGAGCTTCCAAAATACGCGCATTTACCCATGATTCTGGGTGCTGACGGCGCACGCCTGTCAAAACGGCACGGTGCGGTCAGTGTGATGCAATTTCGTGATGACGGCTATTTACCGGAAGCGTTGCTTAATTATTTGGTGCGTTTGGGCTGGTCTCATGGCGATCAGGAAATATTCTCTATCGATGAGATGGTTGCGTATTTTGAACTGGATGATGTCAACGTATCCGCATCGACTTTTAACATGGAAAAATTATTGTGGTTAAACCATCAATACATCATGAACGGCGACCCTGCCCATGTCGCGCGTCATTTAAGTTGGCATATCGGACAATTAGGTATTGATCCTGCTGATGGCCCGGACTTGGTTGATCTGGTAAAAGCGCAAAGAGAGCGCAGCAAGACGCTGGTTGAGATGGCCGCTGCCAGTGTTTATTTTTATAAAGACTTTGATTCCTACGATGAAAAAGCCGTTAAAAAGAATTTTACGCAAGGATCTGATCACGTTTTAGCGTCTTTACACGACCAACTGGTTGCCGTGACTGACTGGAATGGTGAAGCAGTGCATCAAATTATTATCGATCTTGCCGAAACCCTGGGACTTAACATGGGCAAAGTGGCTCAGCCTTTACGGGTTGCGGTTTGCGGGTCGGCTGTCTCACCCGCTATTGACGTTACTTTGTCACTGCTGGGACAAGAAAAAACCCTGGCTAGAATAGAAAAAGCCATCAATTACATAAGAAGCTTAAATTAGTGTTGGACTTTACCGGTAGTTTCTATATAATACCGGTTCTTGACTTGGGGCCATAGCTCAATTGGTAGAGCGCAACACTGGCAGTGTTGAGGTCAGCGGTTCGATTCCGCTTGGCTCCACCAAGAAAAGAATAAGTTAAAAATCGCTAGTCCCCATCGTCTAGCGGCCTAGGACACTGCCCTTTCACGGCGGTAACAGGGGTTCGAACCCCCTTGGGGACGCCATTTTTTGGCTCATGATTCACACCGGTTTTTTATGTCAAGCATAACAAATCGTTAGTTTAAAATATTAAGTCTCATCCTTTCCGGATCGATTTATTATTAGGCCGGACTAAACCAGTTTTAGTCCCCATCGTCTAGCGGCCTAGGACACTGCCCTTTCAC
>JBAXTQ010000335.1:0-3261 GCA_037130115.1 Methylococcaceae bacterium | reverse complement strand
TTAGCTGTTTTTACAGGCAATAGCTGAAGCGATTGCACTCCAGTTTTTTAAACAATTTGTGCTTAACTTAACGACATTGGAGTCTGACCTATTGATTCCTAACCATAGATTTTAGGATTTGAAAAAATATCATAAAGCAATTTGATGTAGTTATTGAAAAAGATTCCGAGGGTTATTTTGTGGCTTCCGTTCCAGTGCTAAGGGGCTGTCATACACAAGCCAAGTCCTTCGATGTGCTTATGGAACGTATTCGTGAAGCCATTGAGCTTTGTTTGAAGGTTCAGGAAGACGAATCACCAGAGCAACTTGATTTTGTCGGTGTTCAACGAATTTCTATTGCTGCGTGACATCCTTTCCTACGCTATTTTTATTTTATACATTTAATAAGAAAATATGACGACAAAAAGCATTCCAATAGACATCCAGAATCAAGTTCTAGCCATCGTTGAGCAATTTAACCAACAAAAACTTAATGGTAATTCAACATATATTCCACGTTTTAAGGGTAAATTTTTGTATCTTGATCGTGTTGACTATGGTCGAGCCAATGAAGTCTGTCGTTTAAAATTTACGGGTTCGATTGATGATTGGGATTTTGCTATTTTTAAATTCAGTTCTAATAAATACGACCCTGATGAATGGTTTATGCCTGGTATAGAACATGTTGATGGCAGTATTGAAGGGGCAATGCTGTGTGGAATGGCAGCATACCCTGCTTAATATTTTAGTGTTCGCGGATAAAACAGTAGACATTTAGGCTACCCACTTTATAGCTTGATTCTGGTTTTTTTAACTTCCATAATTAAGATATAAAAGATGGTAGCCTAGGAATTCTTATCATGGGCTCGTTAGAATTTGATCATTAGTAAACGGTTAGGATGAAGGTCATGAAACGTACTCAAAAAATACTACTAAAGGTTCCAGGCACAATAAAACAAGGGGACGGTGACAGCGCACTTAATTTTAGCAGTTATGAAATTACACGCTCTCCAATCAAAAACAAGGAAAACAAGTTCTCAGCAGCCGACCAAAAAAAAGTAGAAGCTATTTTTGACATGCTGACAACGAATCCAAAACAAGCCATAGAACAGTTGTTGGTTTTGAGGGAGAAGTATCCACACGCTCCAATGCTGAGCAATTTCTTATCCAACGCTTATGGCAGAATGGGTAATAGCAAGGCTGTGCTGGAATTGGTGATTGAAAACTATGTTAAAAATCCTGATTATCTTTTTGCAAAGATTAACTATGCTCAGCAGTGTTTAGACAATTGCTGGTTTGAAAAAATACCGGAAATTTTTGATCACAAGTTTGATTTGAAATTACTCTATCCAAATCGGAACACCTTTCATGTTACTGAGTTTGCTGGATTCGCCGGGGTAATGTGTGGCTATTATTCCAGCATTGGCAAACAGGATACGGCGCAACTTTTGTTTGATGCGTTAAAACAAGTAACTCCAGAATCCCCTATGGTCGGCTATGCAAAAAGTTTTTTATACCCGTCACTGATTAAGAAATTACAAAGGTGGATATACAATAAACGTCAGAAACAAATTAACAAGCTTGAATTCTAAGAATAATCTGATGCTGTCCGCTTATTCTTGCATCAAGTGGTTGCTCATAATAGCTTACCTTTTGAGGTAAAAGCACCAAAGTCGGTAACCCTATCAGCCATGAAAGAAGCGGGTTCCGGTAAACTGCCGATCTTTGCAACTATTCAAGGCTTGTTTACACTCATTTTTTGGCACAAACTAAAATTTAAACACTCGTTTTCAATTATAAATTAATTTTCGGGATAAAATATGGCAGATTTAGATAACAAGGTAGTGAGTTACGAAGAAGGTTTAGAGCTCGTTAAATTAATGCCAAAAGATCATAGAGTAGATGTTGAGCCTTCGGCTTCTGAAATTCATTACAGCAGTGATTTTTGTGTTGTACTTAACAAAAAGGGTGATGTAGCGATTGTTATAAAGATAGACTTTGCTTAGGCTTGGACAATTACGCCTTGTCGTTGAGTAAATTATGGTGGATTTATCAATGTGGCGGGCAGAAAAACGCTGCCCACCAAACTTTTCTTCCGGTTTTCGTACGCAATTTTCAAAAAAGCAAAGGCCGCTACACCAAGCCCTTAAGCTTATAAACCAACTCCAATGCCTGTCTTGGGCTTAGATCATCCGGTTTGATGTCTTCCAGAAAGGTAACCACAGGATGACATTCTTTCGCTGAAAATAAATCCAGTTGGTTAACACCGGTTGCGGTTTGTTGTTCGGTGTAGGCATGATCTTCCAAATGCCGTAATTTGGTTTTGGCTTTATCTATCACTGAACGAGGTACTCCGGCTAAAGCGGCGACTTGCAAACCATAGCTTTGACTGGCCGGGCCGTCTTTAACCGTATGTAAAAATATAATCTTGTCACCGTGTTCAATGGCATCCAAATGTACGTTATGGATGGTTTTTTGTTCATCGGCCAAGGTGGTCAGTTCAAAATAGTGGGTTGCAAACAGCGTAAAGGCCTTGGTTTCTTTTGCCAGATGGTCGGCGCACGCCCACGCCAAAGACAAGCCGTCAAACGTGCTGGTGCCGCGTCCTATTTCATCCATCAAAATCAGACTTTTTGAGGTGGCGTTATGCAGGATATTTGCGGTTTCCGACATTTCAACCATAAAGGTAGAACGCCCGCTGGCCAGATCATCGGACGCGCCAATGCGCGTGAAAATTTTGTCGACAGGCCCGCAAACCAAGGTTTTTGCCGGCACATAACAACCAATGTGCGCGATTAAAACGATAAGCGCGGCTTGGCGCATATACGTTGACTTACCGCCCATGTTAGGGCCGGTAACCACCAGCATACGGCGTTGGTTTGAAAACGACAAGTCGTTGGGAACAAAAGGAATATCGGAAACCTGTTCAACAACCAGATGCCGACCGCCTTCAATGGTTATGCCGGGTTTATCAAGCAACGTCGGTTGCGATAAATTTAAGGTTTCGGCACGTTCGGCAAAGTTGACCAATACATCCAGTTCAGCCAGGGCCGCCGCGCATTGTTGCAAGGGAATTAACGAGGTGGCGATAATGTTAAGCAACTCTTCGTACAAGGCTTTTTCAAAAGAAAGTGATTTTTCCTTGGCACTGAGCACCTTATCTTCAAACGATTTTAATTCCTCGGTAATGTAACGTTCCGCGCCTTTTAAGGTTTGTTTGCGGGTGTAATGTGGTGGCACTTTTGCAGCATGTAAGTGGGAAATCTCAATATAATAACCATG
>JBAXTQ010000334.1:0-3277 GCA_037130115.1 Methylococcaceae bacterium | reverse complement strand
CAGCAATTCTCATTAACTTGCCAATGCCCGTAATTACGTACTTATTATCGTTCTTTATTTCGTTTCAAAAGAGCCATTAGCTCATTTGTCTCGTTTTTCATACTCGTTGTTTCATTCGTGTCGCCGGATAAGCGAGTCGGCTTGAATGTTTTTAATGGGGAGATCCAGTGTATACCCGGCATGCATATTCCGAGGAGGCGATCGTTCTGGGAGGATTGCCGTCCAAGAGTTTGGATCAAACGGCAGGGTATACGGGCAGGCCGGATCCATTTCATTGCGCATAATCTTCGACGACAGGCGAAAGAAGCCCCGCCAGTGGCCCGCGACGGCTACAAACAACCTTCCGCAGGCGGCTTCGGCAAAACCATCCGGAAGGTGGCGAAGGTTCCATACTTGGACGGCGACGTCGGTCTGCCTCTTATGCTCCAGCACCTCTCTTGACATCCATACCCCAATGTCCGGCACAGCAGTGTTTCTCCCCTACATCATTGCGAACAAGTCATACGGTGACAGTGTTCAAGTTTGCCCCGTGAACTACGATTCGTCAAATTTTTAAACAAGGAAATAACCATGAAACCCATTCCGTTCCGTCGTCCGCCAAGTAAACTGCCTGTTGATCCGAGTCGGATCCGTAGCATGCCCGCTCAGTTCGCGCCGATAGATCGCCGCTTGATTTATGATCGGCATCTTTGCGTCTTAACGCATGCACAGATGGCTCTGTATCTTTTCCTGCACTGCGTGGGGGATGCAGCAGGCCTTTCCTATTATTCGGATGAGCGTATCTGTCAGTTTCTACGCTTGGGAGATGCAGCGTTGCGTGAAGCTCGCCAGGGTTTGATCCAGCAACAGTTCATCCTGTATCGCAGACCTATGTATCAACTCTTGGACTTGCCGCAACTTGTCTCTACTTCCTGCCCCGTGAATCCTCCATGTGCCCCCTCGGAGCCGGGTAGTTCACGGCCCAGTCAGTCACCACGCAAAAGTGTAGGTGCCAACGGTGAGGCCGCCGTGATAGGCGAGATCATCAGCCAATGGTGTTCCCTGGGAGGTCAGGTATGACAACGCCTTCTATTCCCGTCCATACTCTCAAGGGTAGTGGCGACTATTGTGTGCGCCCGCCGAACGCCGGCACCCCTGAAGGAGATTGGCAACTCATCAGTCCTGACGGCCAACCGGTGATTGAAGTCAACCGATTCCTCCACACGGTGGGCCTACGAGGGCTACGTGCACGCACCTTGCGCGCGTATGCCTACGATCTGCTTTGTGCATTGCGGTGGATGCGCATGACAGACCGATATATTGCCGACATCTCCGCCGAGAGTTTGCTTGATTTCATTGAGTACCAAAGGCAATCACCGCCAGCCGCTGCGGCCACGATCAATCGGCGCCTGGAAGTGCTTCAGCGGTTGGCTGCCTTCGTGACAGGAAAACATCCGGCGGGTGTAACTTGGCTCTGTGCAGGGCCGATGCCCACGCGCCGGGGACGGCGCGCCTTTGCCGTCAGGGTACGCACGGCTCATCCTTTGATCACGCCTTTGACGGATCAGGCTGCACTGACCTTTTTTGACACACTGAACACGGCACGCGACCGAGCCATTACTTTATTAATGTGGGTCACCGGCTTGCGCTCGTGCGAGATTTTGAATCTCACATTAGTGGATGTTGACTTCCAGGCTATGAGCCTGAAAATCATCGGAAAAGGCCTTAAAGAACGGGTAATGCCTTTGGCCGAAACTGTGTCCAAAGTTATGCTTCAGTACCTGACATACGAGCGGCCGGCACGCGCTTCGTCACAGTTCTTTGTGGTATTGAAAAACCCTCACCGGGGTCAACCGATGACCTACAGCGGGCTACATCGAATCTTCCGCTACCATCGCGCCACCAGCCAGATCCTCAACGCAAACCCACATCGTTTCCGTCACACCTTTGGCGCCAATATGACGCGCTGTCGTGTGCCTCTGGCTATCCTGGCCAAAATGATGGGCCATAGCTCGCCCCAAACCACTTTGCGTTACATTCAACTTAACGATCAAGACGTACGCCAACAATATGAAGATGCTATCAAAACACTCAACGCCAGCAATATGGTCACTGCCTGATCCTCTGCAAACGAGCGTTGAACGCTACATCCGACTCCGCAGCCAGACACTCCGCCCCGCTAGTGTGTGCATCAAGCGTGGAAGCCTTCTCGGCATGGTTCGCTTCTTGAGAACCCACCACCCCCAAATCCACTCTTGGGCACAACTGCGCCGCGTTCCCCACATTGAAGACTGGCTGAACTATCTGCACGACTTACCGCTCAAAGCCAATACCCGGTTGCTCCGAGTTGGCGATGTGAGTCTGTTTTTCGACGATTTATTCCGGTGGCAGTGGCCAGACGCACCACCCCCTGGCCTGTTACGCCAGGAAGATCGACCTCATGCAGAACACCACTTACCCAAACCGTTACCTCCCGATGGAGATCAAGCCATTCAGAAAGTGCTCAGGAATGAATCAACCCTGACTGCTATGGGACTACTGTTGTTGCGTCTTACCGGCATGCGCATGGGCGAGTTGCGCGATTTGAAACGTAATGCCATGGATCAACGACAACCCAATCAATGGACATTGCATGTGCCTATAGGTAAAACCCGCAGAGAAAGGGTGATTCCCCTTACCCCTCAGGCAGTGCAACTCGTACAAGCAATCCAATGCCAGCGAGGAAGCCAACTCGGTTTAAACGTAATGCCTGAAACAGCGGCACAGTATCTGATGGTCAATCCGCAGGGCAGGCGACCAGGGCGCCAACTGTATGCGCACACGCTTAAAATGCTGACGCAACATCTGCTCCCTTCTGATCATATCCATCCTCACCGACTACGACACACCTTTGCCACGGAAATGATCCGCGGGGGTATGAGTGTCCAAGTCCTGATGAAAATACTCGGCCACACCAACCCCGCAATGACCATGCGCTATGTCGAAATAACTGCCGAGGACCTGCGCTGTGATTATGAAAAGGCACTCAATAAACTCTCGATTCTTCATCAGATCCATCTGCCAGATCCATCTGCCGCAGCTCGCGGAACTCTCCAGCTACACGATCTTTTTCACCTCTTAATTCAAAATCTTGAAGCAATGCATCGCGACAGTGCTAACACGAACATGGCCTCGACGGTAGGGCGCTTCGTCAAGCGCCTTCGCCGAACCAGAGACGATTTGCGTAATCTTCTCGAAAGATAGAGTAAATAAAATAATGCCCGAAATCTGGTGGCCGATTGGCAAGTGTATTCTCATT
>JBAXTQ010000333.1:0-3299 GCA_037130115.1 Methylococcaceae bacterium | reverse complement strand
CTCCCGGAATCAATAGGCCAGTTTTATTTATCTGTCCCGCTTTAAATTGGTAGCCAAAAATGTAAGTAGAAGACTACGCACTTGCAAGAAAGCCACACTTCCTTTATAACTATTCAATTAATGATTATTGGCATTGTTTTTAGGCACCGATTAAATATCAATTGCATTTTAGCGAGTGCAAAATAAAATGGTCTCTTTTAAGCCTGGTTAATAATAGCTCGCTAATTTATTGTTCCTATCGAACAGTTTAACTAACATTTGAGGTATCCATCATGACAACAGTAGCAGACCCTATCATCGGTAGCTGGTACAAAGATGTAGAAAACAACCTGAAGTTTAGAGTGGTTGCTATCGATGAAAATGACGATTCAATTGAAGTACAATATCTTGATGGTGATATTGGTGAATACGATAATGACAGCTGGTATAACTCAACTTTCGATTACATCGAACCTCCTGAAGATTGGAGTGCCCCTTTTGATGACGTTGAAGCCGACGATCTGGGCTATTCGGACACGGATGAGCACAAGCCCAATGCCGAAGACATGGAAATTGATGATTATCTGGATTAATAAGGAAACTGTTGCATGAAAATGAGTCCCCAGGAATTCTTGGATTGGCCATCAAAAAGAATTACCTTGCTAGCCATGTCCGGCGCAGGAAAAACCACATTAGCCAATAAATTACCCAAAGCCAAGTGGTTTCACTATTCCGGTGATTACCGGATAGGTACTAAATATCTGCGCGAGCCGATTCTGGACAATATTAAACGCCAGGCCATGAGTGTGCCGTTTTTACGTGAATTATTATTGTCAGACTCTATTTACATTTCCAATAAAATAACGGTTGATAATCTCGCACCGGTTTCCACTTTTTTAGGTAAAGTGGGCGACCCTGCCAAAGGCGGACTGTCTTTGCAGGAGTTTATGCGTCGACAAAAATTACATCATCAGGCCGAAATTTCTGCCATGAATGATGTGCCTGAATTTATCCATAAAGCGGAAGATATTTACGGTTATCATCATTTTATTAACGATGCGGGGGGTAGCGTCTGTGAGTTGGACAGTCCTGAGGTGTTGGAAACACTGGCTCAAAATACGCTCATTATTTATATTAAAATACCATCGGCGTTGGAACAAACCATTATTGAGCGTGCTAAAACCGATCCCAAGCCCTTGTATTATCGGGAAGCTTTTCTTGATGAAAAGCTTGCTGAATTTATGCGCCTGAAAAATTATGCCTCCGCTGACGTCATGCCGCCTGATGAGTTTGTGTCTTGGGTTTTTCCGGAGTTATTTAAATCCCGGTTGCCGCGCTATCAGGCTATTGCCGATCAGTACGGTTATACGGTTGATGCCAATGAGGTCGCCAGCGTTAAAAATGAAGCTGATTTTATCCGCTTGATTAGCGATGCCTTGGCTAACAGCCATGAACAGATTTAATCAGCCATTATGCCTTTAGTCGCACACATTGATTTACCCACTTTTCAACGCCTGCATGACGAAGGTGAAGAAATATTGGCATCGGATCGCGCCAGTCAACAAGACATTAGGGAAATGCATATCGGTTTGCTCAATATCATGCCCGATGCGGCCTTGGAAGCAACAGAGCGGCAATTTTTTCGCTTGGTGGGTGCCTGTAACCAAATCGTACAGTTTCATGTCCATCCTTTTACTGTAGCCGGTTTAAAAAGAAGCCCCGAAGCGCAGGCGCATATTGATAAATATTATGAGTCCTTTGAACAAATCAAGCGTGATGGTCTGGATGCCTTGATTATCAGTGGTGCCAACGTGACCCACCCCAGTCTGCCCGAAGAAGATTTCTGGGAGCCGCTGATGGAAGTTTTTTCCTGGGCCAAGGAAAATGTCACCTCTATACTGTGTTCATGTCTGGCGACTCATGCCGTTATTCAATACAGCTATGGCATAGAGCGCACCCGTTTGCCCGCCAAACGTTGGGGCGTGTTTTCCCACAAAATCACTCACCGAAATCATCCTTTGGTTGCAGAAATCAACACCCGCTTTGATGTGCCTCATTCGCGCTTTAATGAAATATTTCAAAGTGATATGGAACGCTGTGGGCTTAAGATTCTGGCCTCCAGTCAAGAAGCCGGGGTACATCTTGCGGTGAGTCCCGACGGCTTTCGGATTGTGTTCTTTCAAGGGCATCCCGAATACGATGACATTAGTTTGTTAAAAGAATACAAACGCGAAGTGCTGCGCTTTTATCATCGGGAAATAGCCGACTACCCGCCGTTTCCAGAGCATTATTTTGACGAAACGGTGCAGCAATTATTGTCCGCTTATGAACAACACGTCCGATCGGTCAGGCAGTCCGGTAAAGCACTCGATGCTTTTCCTGAAGTATTGGTGCTGGAGCATATTGACAACACTTGGAAAGATACGGCAAAAGCCGTTTTCAATAATTGGTTAGGCAAGATCTATCAACTGACCAATCAGGATCGACGCTTGCCCTTTATGGACGGTGTCGACCCCAATAATCCGTTGGATTTGTAGACTCACGCGAAATTTTTTCAGCAAGCCATTGCCTTGGCGACACGAAAGGTTATATGAGTCGATTGACTCTGGACGCGGCGCTTATACACCCTTTTGTAGTGCTAACACTCGTTGTTCGTAATTATTCAGTCCCCCTCTTTAACAAAGAGGGGTTAGGGGAGATTTTATTAGATAAATCCCCCTCAATCCCCCTTTTTTAAAGGGGGAGCTGAATACTTACCGTTGTTCCGGTTTTTTAGCTTGACTGAGGCAGTCCCGGATAAATCAAGATGTTTTCGTTAGTCGCGACGTGGGCGTCGCTCCCACGGTGCGAGTGCCGAGCTGGGGCCAAGTGTTTCCGAAAAGTTATTTTGTTTGACTGCCACAAAAAGCGGGACGATTTTACAGATACAGCACATCAAAGGATGTTATGGGTCTCGGTTTGAATTGGTAGCCTAATTGCACCAAGTTGACACGTCGTTACCGCTATTGTTGCTTAAAATGGGGCAAAAAATGCTTGTCATCACAAAAAATAAGTCACGTTAAGTCATTTTTTCTTATTTAATAAGGGTCTACACAGTATTGGCATAGTAACTGCTTTAACTATTGCAAGTGTTCTACCTCTCCTGTGTGTTACCCCCCTCAAAAGGCATTTAGCAATAAGTGCCTTTTTTTTATCTCCCAGATTGGCACTGTTATGAATAAAATCATAAATATTAACAAATCAGTTAACCAAAATAATGACGTAAGTTTTTATCAATCTTCCTTGCTGGTTTAAGACCTCGGCCTTTAGGCCGAAAGGAG
>JBAXTQ010000332.1:0-3346 GCA_037130115.1 Methylococcaceae bacterium | reverse complement strand
GCTTTTTTATGAAGAAAATGGAGTATTAAACCTTAAGTCGGACAGACTCCTAGGACATCACCTTTACTCCGTGTCATTGCGGGTAATAGCTAATGAATTGGGGGTTGATGCGCACCAGGGAAACTTATTGTGCATAAACTCTACTGAATTTGCGACATACATTCCTTCGCCTGTTGCGCAGGATGTTTACTGGTCATTCTCGCAGGCGATATCTCGCAGTGAAGAGCAGGGCAGGGCAGGGAAATGGGCACAGAATGTTTTTAGTTGTTCTGTTATATACGTGCCAGGCAATCACGAATATTTTAGAGAGCACATTGATAATACCCTTGAAAATGGATGCAGCGTCGTATGAACGTGTTCAGGTGCTCGATAATGAAACGTGGATTTTTAATGGTGTGCGTTTTTTAGGCGCCACTTGTTGGACAGATTATTCATCCACAGGTAATGCAATTTTAGCTAAATATGAAGCCCTGCATGGCCTAAACGATTATAGGAAAATCAGGACGGCGGGTTATCGAAAGGTGCATCCTGATGATTTGGCTTTAAGCAATCAATTATCGCTGGCCTGGTTACGCGAGCGTATGGCCGAACCCTTTGAAGGACAAACGGTGGTGGTCACTCATCATGCGCCTTCGCTAATGCTTCACAAAGATATCAACTAATTGGAATGAGCTGGTTGTTGTTAAGTGCTAAAAACCTAAAGGTGAGTTTAAAAACAAAAAAGCCCCAATTTAATTACTAAAAACGGGGCTTTTGTTTAGTTAACAAGCAGCTTGAGTAGCTGCTTAATTACTTTTTTAGCTAAGCTGCTGCTTCGATAACTTCGGCAGTAGCTTCTTCAGCTCCAACTTCTTCGGTAGCTTCAGCAGCAATTTCTTCAACTACAACCTCTTCGGTAGCTTCAACAGCAACTTCTTCGACCACAACTTCTTCAGGTGCTGCGAGCGTTACTTCGGTGATTTCTTGGGTGGTATTTTCTTCAGTCATGACTATGCTCTTTTTAATAAAAATAACTATTCACGACAGTTATTTTCGATAAAGGCATTGCTTGTGGATTTCATCTACTTACGCTCAACTAAATTTAGTTTGAGAGCTTTACTGATTTTACAACTTTTTGCTGTATATTTTGATAGCTGTCCGTTCTGTACTGTTAAAGTACAAGAAAATTATGTGCTTAATTTTGCTTGCTTGCAATAGTATTTAAATATTTATTTTTCGTACCAATTACGTCGTTAATTCTCGACTATGAAATTACGTTTATTTTAACGGGATCTGATTGTTGTATGTTTTGAGATGCGTATAATAATGCGTGAAGTAAATGGGTTAACTATCTATTATTCACCCACATTAAGCGGGTATGAAAAATGAAAGATAATGCATTTTACCGACATTATTTATGAAATTAGAGTATTTTAAAAGCTTGCTACTTTTCGCTTAAAAATACTAAGTTAACCGAGAACCTATTATGAACAAACTAATCCTGCCTTTACTTTTTCTAATCAGCCCAATGGCTCACGCGGTAGGCGAAGAGCAGCAAATACAAGCTTTAAAAGCTCTGATTTCACCACAACAAATTAATCAGTTAATACAACAATATCAGCCTAACATGAAACCAGAACAACGCGTTCAGTTTTCTAACGTCGTTCAGCAGCAGCTGAATAACTTAAGCCCTCAAGAAGCAGCTCAATTGGCAAATGCTAAATTAGTGGACTTACCAAGCTTGGTTAAACAACACATCAATAATATCCCAGCGAACGAAATGAAGCAGATTAAGCAGACGCTGCAACTACAGAAAACTCCGAAACAATAATGCTTTTGTTAAAATAATTTTACGCATTAGCATTATCTGTCTTTCAGCTAATGTTTACTGCTGAGCCAGGCCAGTTGCATAATGATCCGGATCTGCCCAACCGCTGCAATTAGTCGTGATCTCGGCATAAAACAGGAGCAGTTCGTCGCTGGTTTTGAAAGTGCATAGCCTGCAAACCAAGGTGAGAGACCAATTACGGAACGCGTTCATTCGAACAAAGCGGTATTACTGGGTTGTCTTTAAACAGCGGATGAGGTTATGGTAAGGTATCGGCCAGGTGGCAGAGATGCCCCAGTGGTTGGTTGATAAATTTTAAACTGTTAAAATCCGATATCTTTCAATTTAAACAAAATTTTTTCGACCTGTACGATTAACTTTTTCAGATGGCACCATTAATATGGTAGTGGCATAATCAGCACACACAGCTCTGCCTAGAGGAAGCCATCATGTCTAACATAAAAGTTAAAATCGACGTTGAATTTAGCGAAACCGAAGACCCCGTGACCGAAAATGATTGCGTTGAAAGAATCGGTGACGGGTCATTTAAATTAGTCATTGGCCACGAATACGAATTTGATATTGATCGCTTGGAAAGCACACTTCTGCATGTAAACTATCCGGCATTACGAACCGCCATATCGGAATATCTTGAACGAGCCTCTAAAAAAAAGCCTGCCAACAATTAGAATTAGCGGGGCCTGGCAATAGCATTGAAGAGCATCCAAGCCTTTATCAAGTGGATGGCGAGATTGGGCGATTTGCCTTCAAGATCTACGACGTGAAAGGTGAAAACAAAAAGCCCGTTTTTGAAGGGATTCAGATGTTTCCTGCCCGTAAAGGTCGGCAGTGGTATCCCACTTGCGGCTTTAAAACGATAGCCTTGATTTATGGGGCAGTCCAACGCAGTTATAGGCAAACCATCACGGTGCTGAATTTTAATCGTCGCCAGGAAGTAGGAGGCACGCCCCTGAACACCTTGCGTGATGTCACAGAGACTGAAGGCTTGAAAGTATTGGATTTTCTGACCCGAAAAACTGACAGCATCTTTAAGAATCATGGCTTTGACTCACAAGGCGTACCGGAAGCAACTTGCCCTGTTATTAAAGACATTCCGGAGGCGCGTTACCTTGAACCAGAGTTGCTACAACCCGCACTGAATGCCGTATGCGAAGAAATGATCCGGAAAGGTTTGTCGGCTGAAGACATTGAAACAGTGCGTCAGACCCTCGTCGATAATAAAGTCTATGAAAAATCCGAGCAATGCGTTTACATTCATATTGATGATGTCGGCGCTAAAGAACAAAAGCCGCATCGGGACAAAAAGAATCCCGTTGAAGCGTCTACAGTGCAGTCGGAAGAGACCGTCAGCAAAGAAGCTGTTGTAAATCAAAAGAGTGTAACAAAAGATAAGCGCCCCACCGTACAAAATACCGTAGCACGTATTGAACAGTCGGGTAACAGCTTCACTTTTACAGGTAGAAGCGTCGCGGAGATTTTAAGATATGTATTGGCGTTCTTGCTGAATAATGTGCTGTT
>JBAXTQ010000331.1:0-3370 GCA_037130115.1 Methylococcaceae bacterium | reverse complement strand
AACGGAAAGCGAATTACTTAATGCGTACATTTGCGTACAAAATTAAGAGCAGCAAATTAGCATGCTTCTGTGATACTGTTAATCCGGGAATCAGCGGGTTTAGCCGATCCCCTGGACATTTTTCCTCTCTGTTTGACAGGCAGAGGACAGCCATGTTTTATAGCAGGTCTTTATGTCCTGCCTGTCGCATGGCTTTATGTTGCCGCTTTTTAGGTTGAAGGAGATTGATGCATCGGCATTATCTCCCCCATTATCAACGTCTACTTTGTATCCAAAGGCAAACAAACAAAAACGGCAGGTCATCGGCTGCTTCGGGCCGCTACGTTAAGATTAACATAGCGGCCATTTCCGGCCATTGGAGTTTATAGATTAATCGTTTCGAATGTCGGCTTTGTAGTGACATCATCGAATTTTGCACTGTCATTAATAAGTGAACGTTCGTGATGCTATCAATGTATTTGGAGAATCTTTGATTCATAATCAGCCGAGGATTCAAATATTATCAAAATTCAATAAAATCAAATATATAGGCAGAAATACCTAAGATTTTTTATTTGCTTTGCCAATTTTGTGTCAGTCACTTCTTCGAGCTAATATTTCTTATCTCCATAGCTTGCCAGATCGCTTTGTCCGAGTAGCCTCCAATCGAAAACAGTCTTCGCTTTGGTCTATTGCATACTCTCTATGGTAAATGATTACTGCGGAGGTTGTTGCTGTTGTTTTTGCATTCTCCTCACGCCCAAGGCTGCCTTTGCCTTATCTTTCTTTTCCTGCTGTTCCTGCTCTTCCTGATACTCGCTGGCCTTTATTGCGTTGTTTTGCCTGGTCTGTTGTTGCTGCTGCTGAGCTGCTGATTGTCGGTTCTGTTGCTGCTGCTGAGCTGCTGATTGTCGGCTCTGCTGGTTCGCTTGGGCATTTTCTTGATTGGCTCCACCCCTGGCATACGCATTGATGGCGGTTAGGAGCATAATGGGAATTATGAATTTCGAGAATTTAATCATAGCATCACCTGATAGGTTTAATTAAGGGAGTTGCTTGAGCTTATCGGCCGAAATTACAGGCCATTCTTAGCTTAAACGCGTGAGTAGACTAAGTCAATAAATCAGTGCAACCCCACTAAATTTTTTTGCGCGTTCCGGGCTCTTTCAACATAAATAGCTATTCCATCTGCATCCGGTTCTGTATTTACACTCATGGATTTTCCTGTATTTTAGTTATGTTTTTCATACTGAAAATGCCAGAGAGGCTTGGAAGATTACCCACTTTTCCATTGTCATTATTGATCAGTAATATCATTTGAATCACTAAAATTGACTGACAGCTTTCTATGAGTGAGCTGGCAGTCAGCTCCAACTAAAAACTAACATACTCTCGGAGGGGGCTTGGGTTAGGGGAAATTTTTTAAATAAATCCCCCTCTGGCTATTATCCAAATTTATTAATGCCGCGCCGGTTTGCCGTATAAATCATTAAACAACTTAACCACCAGCAATATCATGGCTTGAGTCAATTCAATGGCGGGTACGCGACTGACCTGTTCAGCAGCAAATTCATCAATACATTCATTCAAAAACTTCACCAAGCCCATCTGAAGTATATTCTGTTTATACGCCGCAAAATGTTCTTGAATCCCCTCTCTCTTCGCTTCATCAACAGACCGGTTTTGCAGTAATAAAGCAAACTCGGCTTCCAACAGAATAGCTTGTTTTTCCATCCAGGCAGGGTCGTCGATAGCTTTTGGCGTGTCACCAAACGATTTTTGATACACACAAAGTGCATCAAAGCACAAATCCATAAACAGGTGCGCCATATCCTGATTTTGATCGGCAATAATAGACGTGAATATGCCAAATAGTGTTTGAAAAAGCTGCGGCTGATCTGCCTCAAATTGAGACATAATTATTTTGGCGTCGTCTTCTTCTATGCTTTTGGCATATTTCAGGGCTTGATATAGCTCGCTTTCAGTTAGTTCGTGCATGGTGCTCCCGGTTTAGTCTGGATAAGAAATTATTATTGATGTGCTTTTAGCGTTGCGGGTCTTAGTTATCGTTAAAGGTTCTGCCGCCTTGTTCAACGATAAGCGCCTTTTTTAACATTAAAACGACTTCAGGATACGTGTCATAAACAACTTTAATACCCTTGTAGTATTCGATAACGTTAAAGGGTTCTTGATGTTGTCGCTCAATGGCTCTAACAAGAACTGACCGAAATGTGGGCGATACCGTCACCATTCTGAGCGCTTTTATGATGCTGGTACTGGAATCCACTAAAACCAGATTAAAAGGCAGGTAACTATCGTGATCTTCTATTTCCTCATCCTGAACCAGATGAATGGTAAAAGCCAAATCAGACCAATCAAGAAAGCCCTCGATTTTGAATAAAAAAAACAAGAGGTTTTTTTCAGCGAACAAACCAAACGAAGACACACCATTTCGGAAGGCGGTAATATTTTTTTCTGACAATGAAAAATTAAAAACCAGCATGGGCGCACCACTATTTAAAATGATGCTCATACTTTCCTCCGGCACGTCAAACGAAAAGGTCTTGCCGACTGTTAAGCTAAGAATGTCCATCGCAATGCTCTATGTATAGTATGATATTGACCCTTATCATAGCATTTATTAAACCTGATTTTTAGCCTGATCTGTTTTTTTTAGTTGCCAAAGCAGCTGATACCTGACAGAAAAACAGGAAAAAGTCACCGGGTTTAGTATCATCAATATTTATTATTAACATGCCAGGAAACAAAATGCCGGGTCAACTCGAACCTGAACAATTAAAATCTGATCTTATTCTGCCCAAGGTTGTCCAGGGCATTATGCTAACCCTGCTGATAACTTATATTATCGTCTGTTTGATTTTTGGCGACCAGATACAACAACCCCTGCCGGAAACTCAGCGAGTCCTGATTAGAACCCTGCTCTACATAGCGGCCATTGCCACCTTGCCGTTGACTAATTTGCTTCGGTACATTCAACTGCGGCTTAATCAAACCATGCCATGCTCAAATGTGGTACCCAGACTGGAGGCAAAAAAACGTTATTTAGTGACGATTATTGTATCCATGTCACTAATTGAAAGCGTTGGGATTTTTGGTTTTGTAATGTTTATTTTAGGGGACAATTTTAATACCTTGTTTATATTTTCAGGCATAGCTGCCTTAGGACTGTTTTTATATCGACCTAAAGTGAATGAATACGCGGCTATTGTTGAAGCGCTGACTACAGAAAAAACATGAACGCGAGAGAGTGCGCGATGCGGCACCCTACCACTTAAGACATTTCACCACGAATACACGAAGAACACGAAGATTTTTCTTTGGTTTTTCTTCGTGAACTTCGTGTCTTCGTGGTCTGTAATATCTTTAATTT
>JBAXTQ010000330.1:0-3419 GCA_037130115.1 Methylococcaceae bacterium | reverse complement strand
TATGTGTTGGATAGATTGGTTTTCTGGACGCATGGGGTTATGCGTCAGGGCTGCTTTTTGATTGGTTTTATTATCCTCGACAACCAGCACTTTTTTGTTTTGGTAATTGGGACTATCAAATTCAGTGAGAACCGGTTTAACTTTTTTAATTGAAACAACACCGTGTAGCGCATTAACCAGGGCATCAAAAAGTTGCGCTTGCCGAACCGGCTTTAACAAGTGTTGCACGATTTTGGTGTGTTGATAGTCGGCAAGCTGCACTTGATTCGATGAGGATAACAAGATTATCGGTATGTCTGCCAAACAGGGTATTTGCGCCAGACATTTTGCCAGGGTTAAACCGTCCATCACCGGCATCAGCCTGTCCAGTACGATGACATCATAAGTGCTGCCTTGGCTGAGCGATGTCTGTAATTTTATCAGTGCCGTCTTGCCATTATCGGCCTCGCTGACATCCAGACCCCAATTGTTTAGGTAATGACTCAGGATGTTACGATTAGTGGCATTATCATCGACAATCAAGGCACGTTTACCGGATAGATCATAGCTCGGCTCGGCAGCAGACAGCGCCTCACTGTGTTTGAGCGGCAAGGTAAACCAAAAACAAGAGCCTTTGCCCTCGACGCTGTCAACACCCATGGTGCCTCCCATCAGCTCTACTAATTTTTTGCTGATAAACAAGCCCAGACCGGTGCCGCCAAAGCGACGCACCGTGGAACTTTCGGCCTGAGAAAAGGATTTAAATAAATGTAACTGGTTTGCTTCCGAGATACCGATACCCGTATCGCGAATTTCAAAGCGCAGTTGCTGTGGACTCTCCGGTAGTAGCGTCACGCAGATCGACACCTCACCGTGCTCGGTAAATTTTATCGCATTGCCTATTAAATTAGTCAATACTTGCCTGATACGCAGGGGGTCGCCCTGCCAGAGAGCAGCCAGGTTTGCCGGCAACGAACAGTTTAATTCCAAGCCCTTGTCATGAGCGCGTAGGGCGAGTGAAGCGCAAATGTCATCAATCAAATCGACGAGATTAAAGTTAATCTGCTCTATAACGACTTGACCGGCGTCCAGCTTGGAAAAATCCAAAATGTCATTGATAATTTCCAGTAAGGATTGTGCAGAACTGTGCGCGGTTCCCAGCCAGTTCTGTTGAAGGCTACTAAGTTCCGTTTCGCTTAACAAATCCAGCATGCCTAACACGCCATTCATGGGGGTGCGAATTTCATGGCTCATGTTGGCCAGAAATTCCGATTTTATCCTTACCGCTTCCTCGGCCAAGTCTTTAGCTTTTTCCAGTTCTTCGGATGCCTTGTGTATGGCGGTTATATCGCGTGCAACCGCAACGGCACCCAACACGACTCCTGCATCATCTCGATACAAGGTGGCGTTATACAAAACCGGAGTCGCCTGTCCTTGGGCATCGCTAATGTCAAGTGCGTGGTTATATACCGTTCCAGTCTTGAAAGCCTGCTGATAAAAAGCTATCGCCGCGTCAGGTTTTGTAAAATAACCGGCAAAATCACTGCCAACCAGCTCACTTTTAGCGCATTTAAAAGCCGTTTCGGCTGCCGCATTGGCATCAGTAATCTTGCCTTCCGAGCTGAGTGTTACCAGCGGATCCAGATTGATTTCAATCAAATTACGTGCGTAATGTGCAGCGATGCGCGTAGCCTCGGCTTCCAAAAGCAGAGCTTCCGAGCGTTTAAGCTCAGTAATGTCACGAGCCGTCGAGACACTTCCAGTGATATGACCTTCCTCATTGAGAATCGGTGCATAGCTGTAACTTCCCGTCCAGCTTTCTTCCGTATCTTTTCGCCGTATTTGGATCTCATGATTTTCCGCTGACAGGCCTTGAATCGCTAGCGAAACCGGCCATTTTTCAACGGGAAGAACATCACCGTTAAGCGCGAACGCCTCAAAGATATTTGGAAATTCATTAAATGCAGCTCTGCATTCTTCTATCGATTTGAACTTGTGGAAGGTAGCAAACGCTTTGTTAATGTAAACAACAGCCCCCTCAGCATCAGCTATGAACACCGCGTCCTTCATGCTGTTTAGTGCAGCTTCCATTACAAACCGGGTCTTAGCCTGTTCAATTGCAATCGGATTGAGTTCGCCTTCAGTCGGAATATTTTTCAAAATATCAGCAGCTCAGCATGGGTTCCGCAACGCTAAGGCATTAAGTTGCTCGCGTAGAGCCGTTGGCGATAATTGTGGAAAGTTATGCGGTGCGACTGCATTATCGCCAATAAATTTGTTCATTTTTCAACTCATTCTGTAGCGATACTAGATTTGTGCTCAACTTGTTGATTCTGAAGAGTGTTGCTGAACCGAAAAAAACTCAACTCGGCAAAGGCAAAAACTCGATGGGATGAGTTTTCATAAGAAATTAAACTGAAATTAAATTTAACCTGCGAGATGATAGCACGGTATGCCATCAGGGTACTTGGTTTTGTTCAATAACACACAAGAACTAGGTTAATGATTGGCGCTAAACAGAACCAACTCGAAGCAAATGGATTACCGTGAAATAGATACTCACGAAGGCTCACTTTTTGCCGACTGCTACCTGATAGATATTCTACTAGCCAGAGGCCGCATTACTATTGACACCAGACGTTCAAGCTCCACCCCGTGACAGTCGGCAAATGGCCGTTTGCTGGCGGTCAGTTCCAACTAAAAATCAACCATTCCCGGAGGGGCTTGCATTAAGCCGGTCATTTTTGGATTAGGCTGCTTGTCTGACAAGTGGTCTGATATTCGGGCGTGGTTGTTGCTCGGCTTGCCATAGCTCCCATTGCGTTTGCATACCTAGCCAAACATCAGGGGACGTGCCAAGCCATACAGAAAGGCGCAAGGCCATTACTGCCGTTACTCCTGCCTTACCGTTCAGAACTTTAGAAAGTGTGACGCGAGAAACCTGCAATTCTTCAGCTGCCTTTGTTACTGTCATACCTTCCGGTAGCCATTCCCGTAATACTTCGCCGGGATGTGCGGGGTTGTGCATTCTGCTCATATCAATTACTCCTAGTGGTAGTCCAAATAATCAACCAGTTCGGCATTTTCGCCATCAAAGGTAAAGGTTAATCGCCAGTTTCCGTTTACAGTCACGGAATAATGCCCATCAAGGTTGCCCGTCAATGGGTGCAGCTTCCAGCCAGGGGCGTTCATATCATCTGTACGTTTTGCGCTGTCCAATGTGGTCAGCAATATGCGCAATTTTCCAGCATGGTGCGGCTGTATACCTGCCTTGCTTCCTGTCTCAAAAAAGACCTGCAAGCCCTTATGTCGAAAAGTTTTTATCATTGTTAAATTGTATACTGTTAACTATCACTTATCAACATAAGTAAATATATTGAATACTATTAGGACTTACGCATTGACAGAGACAATATAATATGCTTAGTATATTTCAGTCA
>JBAXTQ010000033.1:0-24539 GCA_037130115.1 Methylococcaceae bacterium | reverse complement strand
CGAATGCCGGAACTGATACTGTCAACAGCTCAATCACTTACACACTGGGAAACAATGTAGAAAACCTGACCTTAACCGGTACAACAGCAATTAATGGCACCGGTAACGTGCTTAACAACACCTTGACCGGCAATGCAGCAGCCAACACGCTAAACGGTGGTGCCGGTGCTGACAAAATGATTGGCGGTTTAGGCAATGACACTTATGTGGTCGATAACGCTGGCGATGTAGTCACTGAGAATGCGAATGCCGGAACTGATACTGTCAACAGCTCAATCACTTACACACTGGGAAACAACGTTGAAAATCTGACCTTAACCGGCACAGCGACACTTAATGGCACCGGTAACGTGCTCAACAACACTTTGACCGGCAATGCAGCAGCCAACACGCTTAATGGTTTGTCTGGTAACGATACCATCTTGGGTTTGGCAGGCAACGACATCCTCATCGGCGGTTTAGGCACCGACAAACTAACCGGCGGCACCGGCAGTGATACTTTTGACTTTAACACCAGCGCTGAAAGCGTCAAGGGTTCAGCTAGAGACACCATCACGGACTTTACCCATAGCCAAGGTGACAAGATTGATTTGGCCGATATCGACGCCAACATTAAGATAGCCGGTAATCAGGGCTTTACTTATATGGGTGCGAAAGCATTTACCGGCGTGGCTGGTCAGTTGAATTATTTCAATGGCATTCTTGCCGGCGATACCAATGGCGATACAGTGGCTGATTTTGAAATAGCCCTGGTAGGTAGCCCTTCGCTCGTCAGCGCGGATTTTGTGCTATAAGATTACTCGCAATAAATGGCTACCAATTTAAAGCGGGACAGATAAATAAAACTGGCCTGTTGATTCCGGGAGCGCTGAGCCCCAGCTCGGCGTAGTCACCAATAGTTAGTAATCGGTTTGATTATCCCATGCCGAGCTGGGGCTCGGCGTTCCCGGAAAGTTATCTGTCCCGACTTAAGTTGGTAGCCTAAAACACGGAACAAAGAGCACAGGGATGTGCCGCTTTGACCGAAGGACACGAAGTTTTCTTTCTTCGTGTTCTTCGTGTTCTTCGTGTTCTTCGTGATCAGTATAGAGCCATGTAGAAATAAAGCGACATTCGATCACCCTCACCCCAGCCCTCTCCCGGAGGGAGAGGGAGCTTAATGTTGCTTTACTTCTAAGCCAGTCTATAACAAATTTTAATAACTTATGGATAATAGGAGGTCATTCAAGCCTCTGGCCACCAGGGAAAAAACAGGCTGGTGGTTTTTTGGTACAAGCGATAATCGTCGCCACGAGTGCGTAAGGCTTGTTGTTCGGTAAACGGAATTCCGGTAAAAAAATATAAAAAGCAAAACATCACTACCGGAGCCAGCCATAACCAGTATTGATAATCACCGCCCCACCCCATTAGCGGGTAGGCAAACGAGTGCAGCCATTCAAAAAAATAATTGGGGTGTCTTGAATATCGCCACCAGCCTTTGCGACAGGTTAAGCCACTATTTTTGGGATTATTTCTAAAGTCGGATAATTGTTGATCGGCAGTGGTTTCTCCGTATAACGCTAAAACGGCAAGCAGCAAGGCTGCAATAACCAGTGGTGTTTGTGGCTGCGTGTTTTGTGCAACTGCCCAGAAAGGCAACGATAACAGGCAAATAAATCCGGCCTGCAATAAAAAAAACAGCAAAAAACCTATGTCAACACTATCTTTCATGGCGTTTCGCATGGCGTGATAGCGGCCATCTTCGGATTCTGAAAACACGCGGTGCTGTAAATAAAAACCCAAGCGCAAAAACCAGCTAAAGGTCAGTAACCCCAAACTCAATTTTAACCATAACGGTGCCGAACCGGTCAAGGCATACCAAGGCCCGGCAAACATCATTCCAAAAGCCCAGACAACATCAACAATACCGGCATTGGCGTGGTTTTTTTGCCAGTTCCAAGCCAATAACATGGCCATTATACTTATTACGGCTACAACAGTCAGACTAAACATACTTTACGCCCCTTGTTTTATTTGTTTTAAATGGTTAGCCAGCCACAGTAATAACGGGATGCTAACCGCCCAACTTAAACTCAACACAATTAGCCATAACCAGGATTCGCTGACAATATCGACCGCCCCCAAGCGTGCTGCTCCAAGGTAAGATAAGGGGCAACTTAAACCGCTTAACACACCGGCAAGCAGTAATCGTGATTGTAACCAGGCCAAAGAATGATTTAGTGTTAATGCCAAGCCCGCCCATAACAGCAAGATCCATAAAGGCGCTCGCCCGGATAAAGCAAAGTCGGGGGCAAATTTAATCCAATCCAACTTTACCCAGGTAGTATCGAGTATCAGCCCTATTAGCAAGGCGACCAGCATTAACTGAAAGTCACCATAAACGCGTCTGGCCGGGCGAAATTCCCAAACTATAAAGCCTGTCAGCAGCACCGGTGCCAGCCAAAATAGCTTCTCGGCTGCTCCAATAATAGCGCCAAACCATAGCGCCTGCATCCACAACATATTAATCCAGTTATTTAGCGTCATAAACCGGTAACCATTGCTGACGACGATTGCCGGGTTTGGCCAGTAATAACTGCACATTGGAAATGGATTTTTCTTTAAAACCGCCTTCGCAATAGCACAAATAAAATTCCCACATGCGAATAAACTCTTCGTTGTAACCCTGCGCTCTGACTTGATCCAACGCGGCCATAAAGCGTTTGCGCCAACTGTTTAAGGTCAGCGCGTAGCTTTCACCCTGATCTTCAAGATTAATCAAGCGCAAATCCGTACAGCGTGAGGCGCTGGCGACAATCGCGCTGACACAGGGAATAAAGCTGCCGGGAAAAATATAACGTTTGATAAAATCCACGCTTTTTAAGGCTTGATAGTAATAGCGGTCTTCTATGGTAATCGCCTGAATCAATGCCAAACCGTTGGGTTTTAACAACGCCGCACATTGTTTTAAATAAGTATCCAGATAATGATGCCCCACCGCTTCTATCATTTCAATGGAAACCAGTTTATCGTAACTGCCCTGTAAATCACGATAATCTTCCATCAACACGGTCACTTGGTCAGCCACGCCAGCATCGACAAGTCGTTGCTTGGCGGCCTGATATTGTTCTTTGGAAATAGTGGTCGTGGTTATTTTGCAGCCATAATTTTTAGCGGCATACGTCGCAAAACCACCCCAACCGGTGCCAATTTCCAGAACATGATCCTCCGGTTGCAAATGCAGTTTCTGACAAATACGCTCCAGCTTGGCGGTCGAGGCTTCTTCAAGGCTAAGCTCGGGATTATAAAAAGTGGCTGATGAATACATGCCGTGCTGATCCAAAAACAAGGCAAACAAATCATTACCCAGATCATAATGCGCCGCTATATTTTTTTTGCTATTGGGTTGGGAGTTGCGATTAGCGAAATGCCAAAACTTAAGCAATTGATTGGCAAGTGTTGCCAAGCCGCCTTCCATGCTGTCGAGTAAATCCCGATTACGCACCAGTATTTGTATCACGCTGCACAAATCATCTGCTTGCCAGCCCTGATCCATATAGGATTCTGCCGCACCGATAGAGCCACCCAGCGCCACTTGACGATAAAAACTCATGTCCAGCACGTCAATTCTGGCCTGCAAACCATCATCGCCCTGAGTGCCCAGTACAAATTCACCCAAGGGATCTGACACGGTTAATACGGCATTTTCCAGACGCGCCATTTTATCCAGAAACGCTTTACGTAACAGTAAATCTATTCGTGTCGGTTGTTTGCTTAACGTTTCAGCGATTGCATTCATAGTGTTCTCAATATTTTTATTCGGGTTGTTTATCAAGGGTGTCCATAAAAAGGCACGCCTTTTAGCCATAAGCGTAAGGCTTGCCAATAAATAGAAATAACGACTGATAAGGTCAAAAAAGGATAACGCAAAGGCAACTTCTGCATCACAGACCGGGTCATTGGCTGTGCTTTTAGCTGTAAGGTCGCGTCAAAACAGCAATCATTATCCTGTTGTAACTGGATATGAATGGTCAGGGCTGATTGCTGCAAACTAAACTGCCAGCGGTAATGTTGCTGCATGGGCATAAACGGTGAAACATGGAAGGCTTTATCAAATTCAAACAGCCATTTGTTTTTAGAGGCGGCATTTTCACCAGCATCCAGCACGTAGCAGTAGCGTTCATTCCAGGGCGTGTTATTGATGTCAGCGAGAATAAAACGGGGTTGCTCGCTACCGTCAGGAAAACAAAAATAAAAACTCACCGGATTAAAAGCAAAGCCCAAAAATCGCAAATGCGTCAACAGACAAATTCGCCCGTTAAAATCTTCACCGGTATGGTCTTTAATGCGACTTTTTACCGTGTCGGATAAATCCTGCCCGGCGTCACCCAGATAATCCTTGCGATAAAAACCAACCAGATTAAAACGTTCCAAAGACCAAAAGGGGCTTATTGCCATTACCTGATCCAGCTCGGCAAGATCCAGCCAGCTCATAAAAACCGGATAGTTAAAGGCATGTTTTTTGGGCAGATAACGACGATGACGAACCCAGCCCTGAAATAATCGGCTGTTTAGCGTAGTCATGTTTTTAGCTGAAGCAAATCAACCACTTCCTGCGCACTTTTGGCACCGTCTTCATGAAAACCCCAGCCCCAATAAGCACCGACATACCAGGTATTATTTTGTCCGTTAATTTCATCGCGCCGCTGTTGTGCTGCCAAACTGGCCGGGTTATAAACCGGATGATGATAGCTTCTTTGTTGTAAAATTTTTGCAGGGTCAATGCGATCGGTGCAATTAAGCGTTACCAGTAAAGGTTCTGGCGCATCCAGATTTTGCAGCAGATTCATATAATAAGTCACGGTGCAACGCGCCTGGGTTTCACTTAACTTAAGCGCATTCCAACTGGCCCAGGCTTTGGGATGCTTGGGCATTACGCTGGTATCGGTATGCAGCACGACATCATTTTCCTGAAAAGTCATGGCACCCAAAATATCGGTTTCTTGTTCGCTGGCATCCTGTAATAAGCGCAAAGCTTGATCACTATGACAAGCCATAATCAGGTGGTCAAAATGTTGTTCGCCTTTCGATGTTTTTACCGTTACCTGGGTTTTATTTCGGGTTATGGCTTGCACGGGGCAATTCAGTCGCAAGTCGCCTTTAAATGTCTCCATAAATGCCTGGATATACGTTGAAGAACCGCCAGATACGGTTCGCCATTCGGGTCTGTTATCCGTTTTTAACATCTGATGATTAGCCATAAAGGCAACAAAATAACGCACCGGAAAATTTTTCACCACATCCGGCGGGCCAGACCATAAGGCGCAAGCCATCGGCAGAATATGGTCGTCAATAAAGATTTGGCTGTACTGTTGTTGCTGTAAATAGTCACCCAGCGTCAATACATCATCCGTGCTGTTTAACAGCGCCGGCGCTTCGCGATAAAAGCGCAATATATCCCTGACCATACGATAAAAACGGGGTCGTAACAGATTACGTCGCTGACAAAATAATTTATCCAGAGTTGTCGCATTGTATTCAAGCCCGGTCAGTGCGTTGGTTACACTAAAACTCATATCAGACAACTGCGAGGCAACGCCTAAATCATTTAAAAACCGACAGAAATAATGATAGTTATGTTCGTTGAAAACAATAAAGCCGGTATCGACGGCATATTTTTTATTGCCCAAAACAACAGCATGAGTATCGGTATGACCGCCCGGATAAGCATTGGCCTCGTACACCGTCACCTGATGCTGTTTACTTAAATAATGCGCCGCATAAAGCCCTGAAATACCGCTACCGACAATCGCTATGTTCATTATTGCTGACCCTTTTTAATCAATTTTGAGTGTAACCGATTGGCGGGAACCGGCTGTAAATCCCAGATGATGCCAAACAGCGCCAGCAACCGAAGCAGATAGTAACTAATGTCAATTTCCCACCAAAAAAATCCCTGCCGGGCGGATACCGGATAATGATGATGATTGTTATGCCACCCCTCCCCTAAGGCAAATAACGCTATAAACAAGTTATTGCGACTATCATCTCCGGTTTCATAACGCCGGCTTCCTAAAACATGCGCCAGCGAATTAACAAACAGTGTGCAATGAATCAACACGATAGTTGACACAAAATAACCCCAAACCAACATTTGCGAGCCATTGGTTTGTAATTGCGGAAAAGCCTGCTCCAGATACATGCCCAAAAACAACATGGATAAGGCATAAAGTATCGGCACAATACTATCAAAACGATCCAGTAAAACCAGTTCAGGATATTTAATCAAGTCGCGGACACAATGCTCCTGCGTCGTGAAGTTTTTTAGGCATAAAAACCAGCCGATATGACTCCATAAAAAACCCTTTCTGGGGCTGTGAATATCCTTTTCAGTATCAGAATAAAGATGATGACGACGATGGTGAGAAGCCCACCAGAGTGGCCCTCGCTGGGTTGCCGTTGCACCCAACAACGCAAACAGAAACTGGCACACGCGACTGGTTTTAAAAGCCTTATGGGAAAAATAGCGATGATAAAAAGCCGTAATGGCAAACATACGCAGCAGATAAGAGGCCAAAGCGACCCATAATGCAACCGGACTAAAGCCCACCACAAACACCAACAAACAAACCAGATGCATCAGTATAAAAGGAATGACCCGCATCCAGTCAATCGCCTCACCCACATTGTCAGCTATTTTTACGTTGCTATTATCAAACCAGATAAACATTTTGGACAGTATTGCTTGCAAAGACATCAACCACTCCGTAGCAGTCATTATTCAGAATTTTGGTATAAGGGGGCGTTAGCTGCAATGGGTTTGGCTAAAGCCGCTCCGGCCTGGTTATGTGTGAGCGAAAAAGCCATTTTCCAAAAAGTTCGGAATAAAAAACATGAGTTATTCAGTCGAATGTTAAAACGGGTTATTGTTTGGGTTGCCCGAAATTAACAGAACACACTTAACTTAACATAACGTTTTAATGCGTCAATATCGTGACATGTTATTTTTAGCATCCTTATTATTTTTGTATCTATCAAAGAGGCTAATGCCGATTAATTTAACGCATTACTTTTAAGAAAAAGAAAACTAATTGTACCCAGGCATTTACTTTGCATCGACATCACGTTAAATTAAAACAAGTCCATTTCTACCGGATAACACTAAGGTATACAATTTCATTTTTTATCATTAGAAGGAGAATTTTATGCACAAGACTATTGGCTATGCTGCCCATAATAACAACTCACCACTGATACCTTTCAGCTTTGATCGCCGCGACCCGTTGCCAACCGATGTCCGGATAGAGATTCTTTTCTGCGGGGTTTGTCACTCTGACATCCATCAAGTGCGCAATGAATGGGGTAACGCTACATTTCCCATGGTACCGGGTCATGAAATTGTTGGCAAGGTGGCCCAAGTCGGTGACCAAGTCAGCAAATTTAAAGTCGGCGATCATGTGGGTGTAGGTTGCTTGGTTGGTTCTTGTGGCGTTTGTCCGGATTGTAACGATCATCTTGAGCAATATTGTAATAACGCCGAATTTACGTATAACAGCCCGGACAAGCATTCCGGCGGAACAAATTACGGCGGCTATTCCAGACAAATTGTCGTTAATCAGGATTTTGTACTTCACGTTTCAGACACGCTGAATCTGGCTGCTGTAGCGCCGTTGTTATGTGCCGGAATTACCACTTATTCTCCGTTGAAGCATTGGAAGGTGGGTAAAGGCGATAAAGTGGGTATCGTTGGCTTGGGTGGACTGGGTCACATGGGGATAAAATTTGCCCATGCCTTTGGTGCTTATGTCGTGCTTTTTACCACATCACCCGGCAAGTCTGAAGATGCCAAACGATTCGGCGCTGATGAAGTGGTGATCTCCAAAAATCCGGAAGAGATGGAAAAGCATCTTGCCAGCTTTGACTTTATCCTGAACACCGTGGCGGCACCGCATAATCTGGATGCTTATACTGCCCTGCTGAAACGTGATGGCACTTTATGTTTGGTGGGTGTACCTGACCAACCGCATCCGTCTCCTGCCATAGGCAACCTGATTTTCAAGCGTCGCAGCATAGTCGGTTCGTTGATTGGCGGCTTAAAAGAAACCCAGGAAATGCTCGATTTCTGCGCGGAAAATGCAATTACTTCAGACATCGAAATAATCCCGATTCAGCAAATTAACGAAGCTTATGAGCGCGTATTGAAAAGTGACGTGAAGTATCGATTTGTTATTGATTTGGCCAGTCTGCCAGAGACGGAAGGATAATCTCAAAAGCTTTTCACCACGAAGACACGAAGAACACGAAGTTTTTTTCTTTCTTCGTGTTCTTCGTGGTGAATAAGATCCTGTCTTGGATGCAAATTAAAATGAAGAACATTAAAAGTGGTTTTTTGTTGTGCTATACTTTTGGCAAATTTATAAATAGCAATAATATAACGGATGATGAATTTTGTCGATATTACCTGAGTCCGAATACTGTAGTTTAAAAAAAGGATAAAGAGTCGGCGATATAGATTTTTTGTTAATGCATCAAAATATCAGACTTGAAAATAATAATTGGAGTTAATTATGCCTGTTATATCAATGTTTTATGGAATTATTATTCGCATGTATTTGCTGGATAATAAGCATCATAATCTACCGCATATTCATGCTCGGTATGCAGAGTTTGAAGCTTCGATCAATATTGGTGATGGCGAAGTGTTAGCGGGTGAATTACCACGTAAGCAATTACGCTTGGTGCAAGCTTGGGTAGAGCTTCATCGTGATGAGTTAATGGCTGATTGGGAGCTATCGATCAGCAATGAAAATCCATATAAAATTGCTCCGCTGTGAGGTTTTGAGGTTTTTATGTTTTGGGATGTCAAGCTGGTTAAACCGTTGCCCGATTATTGTATTTATGTAGAGATTGAAAACCAACAGAAGGGGGTGTTTGATCTTAAACCTTATCTTGATAAGGGTGTATTTAAGGAATTGCGAAATATACATTATTTTAATCAGGTGGGCATTTTGTTTGGCGCTGTGACATGGCCACATGAGCAAGATATTGCCCCTGAGACTTTATTAGCGGAAATGGTTTTGGTTGATGCTATAAATATCCCTTAATATCGGACTGGACAAAAAACCTTAAAAGCTTTTACCACGAAGACACGAAGTTTTTCTTTCTTCGTGTCTTCGTGTCTTCGTGTCTTCGTGGTGAATAAAAATCTACTGCACTATTGTCTTGATTTGATGGCCTGGTGAGCGGCCAAAAAAGCGGCGTAGTGATAGGTTAGTTGGTCGTGTGAATTGCCGTTGGGATGGTTTATAAACTCTTGTTCAAGTGTTCCCTGAACGGCTTGAGACCAAGGTGCTTTGGGAATAAATTCATAAAGCACCCTGCCCGCCAAACCAATCATTTTTTGCCCGATGCTACTCTGTGTTGACGTAACACCCAACAAATAAGGATTTGCCTGTGGCTGACTGACAGGCGGCAAGGGTTGTATATCTGCCCAATTATTATCCGGCAAAAAAGTCAGGTCTTGAGGGTTGGCAAAGGAAATCAACAACGCCGGTACGCCCAAAAAAAATATTAGTATATATAACGCGGCCTTACCTGCCAGCGCCCAAAATATCACATAAGCAATGATCGCATACATAAGCGCCGCACTGACAAACAAAGCCGGAAATATCTTTATCGGCCAGTCTATGGATACATGTTGCAGCAATAACTCAGAGTAGCAAGCCGCCGTTGCTGAAAAAACCACAATGGGAAAATAAGCAATACGAAATGCCAGTAGCTGTAAGATGATAAAGCCATAGCGTTTGCCCTTTGTGGGTAATTTTTTTAGACCCCACAAAGACATGCACACCATTGCCGCCAAAGCCGCCAAGTGAAAGCCTGTAAACAGCTGCCACGCCTGTGCCGCCGGATTTATTTCAATACTAATACCCAAGATGGCAAGCAGCGCCAGTAATATAAAGGGTAAATAATTCTGATAGGTCATTTATGTAGCTATCTACTTAAGGCGGGACAGTTTAAGGTTAAATCGTTCGCTGAGCGGAGTCGAAGCGGACAACTCGCTTCGACTCCGCTCAGCGAACGGTCTCTTTTAATGCTTTATCATTAAGTTAACCGTATTGACGGTTAAGCTTTTTTGCTTGTCCCGTCTAAAGTGGGTAGCCATTTATGTTAAAGCACTTAAACCACGGTTTATAAAGTTATTTGACATCTTCATTAGTTAACTGTTTGATCAGTTTACCTTTGTATTCACCCGTCAACGTTTTTAAGAAGGCAACCAGGTTGTTTATTTCCAAATCAGTGAAGCTTTTGTTCTGCTGAACTTTACCCATAACCCGCACTGCATCTTCTAAATTAGCCGCTGAGCCATCGTGAAAGTAAGGGAACGTTAGTTCAATATTGCGCAATACCGGAACCTTGAAAAAATGCAGGTCTTTTTCGTCTTTAGTGACATTAAAACGACCCTTATCAACATCCGTCAATTGACCGCCACGCAATTTAAAATAATCGTATTTCACGCCCATTTTTTCAAAAGATAAACCCCCTAGTGCCGGCCCCACGTGACAAGAAGAACAGCTTACCTTAAACAATTCATAGCCCGCTTTTTCATTAGTCGTCAGGATATTGTTATTGCCGCGTAAATACTGATCGAAGCGAGAATTGGTGGTTACTAATGATTGTTCAAATACGGCAATGGCATCGGTTACCGTTTCTTTAGTCAAACCTTGCTGGGCATATAACGAAGCAAAGACCGTCTGATACTCGGGGACTTGCTTAAGTTTTTCAACAACCGTATCCCATTGTGCACCCATTTCACCGGGATTGGCGACCGGCCCTGCTGCTTGTTCTTGTAAATCTTTAGCGCGACCGTCCCAGAATTGGGCGAGGTTATACATGGCGTTATAGACCGTAGGAGAGTTAATTGGCCCTTGTTGCCCTTTAATACCGGTAGCTACTTTGGCTTGATCAGTCCCGCCTTTGGTCAAATTATGGCACGAGGCACAACTTAAGGTATTGTCACCGGAAAGCAAGGTATCGTGAAAAAGCTGGTTACCCAAGGATACTTTTTGAGCATTAAGATCAACTTTTAATGGCAACGGCTCCACCGGCTCGCCTTTTAGCGTCGGTGTGGAATCCTGGCTCCAGGATAATTTTGTCCGTTCTTCCGTAATCCAGTCGAGCAGGGTTTGTTTTTCATCAACGGTTAAACTGTCTGTCCAGTGCATCGAAAGATATAAAGCCGGCGGCATACTGTTATTGCGCACTACGCCTTCCAATCTGGCCAGCATTAAAGGAGAAAATGTTGTTTCACCACTGTAAAGCTGTTTTGACAGCAGCAATCTCGCTGACGCATTTTCTATATCTTTTGCCATTAATTGCTTTGCAATCGGTAACTTTGCATAAATAGGCATACGTGTCATACCGGGCGAATGGCAATCAACACATTTATTCTGAAAAATCTGGGTGGCCTTGGCAAAATTTTGGGAGCTACCAGCAACAACGGCGATTGGCTCATTTTCTCCAGACAATCCAAGCAAATTTGAAAGAGGTAGAAATAAAGCGACCGCCGCCAGCGAGAGTATCAATAATGATTTTTTTTTCATAAAGTGTTAAGAGCCGTACTCCGTCTTTTAGGTCGGGAGCGATAGCGTATCGGCGTAGCCGAACCTGCTCTTGATTTTCCTGTGCGTTAAGCTATCTTTGGTTAATTTTTATACCCGTAACCAAAGGCTACGGGTGATGAGTTTACAATCTTTATTGGTAAGGTAACTCGCAACAAATAACCCCCACCCTATCGTTCCCACGCTCCTGCGTCACGCAACGCTGGAGCGTTGCCGGGTGAATTCCCACGCTGGAGCGTGGGAACTAGACGACGCTGGCAGATAGTCTTTATCAACTCTCACTGATCGCAGCAAGCGCATAAACTTGAGCGAGTTCATTAGGTTCTGTAAAAGCAAATTCTCCCAGTGATTCAAAGCCCCAAGACTTTGCTGCCATTAGCTGAATAGACTCGCTAATCGCAATTGGCTTGTATACGTCCCTGGCAAGCACGCCTAAATAAACAGCCTGATCCACCATACTACCTAAAGCGGTGAAATCCATTTTAATGGACGATCCTATATTACCTTCGATCATTGCGCCAGAGGTCAGTCCAAACCCACAATTTATAGCACTATGAATGGGGCTATTTTGACTCAATGCCTTAATTTTTTTAAAGGCATCACCACAGGCGGCAATCGCTGCATCAACCTGATCGGCAGCAAAGTGTGCCACAATACAACCCCCTGCATATTTTGCAACTTGCCCCCCATATTCAATAAATGAGGTTGTACAAATTTCCAAATAGCTATTAAGTGCATTAACCTGCTCCTCCAAAACAAAGTGCTTTGACAGTTCTGAAAAATCGGTCATGCTGCCGGAGACGACAATTTTTTGCGTACTTTTGACTGGAATAGTTAAAGGATTAATACCTTCCATTAGGTACTTAAGCAGAACCGGTTGAGTATAGCGACCAATGGTATTATAGGATTGAGCTATATTTTGTAGCATCATCCCGATAGCCAACAACATAAGATCGTTAGTTTCATTAAGCGCAGCCGTTTTCATACCCCAATCTGTAAAAAGACGCTCTTCACAGCCGGTCTCTGAGCTGAGTATGGTTATTTCATTATGCCGTGGATCCCGGCTAATTTTTTCTACCAACTGATCGACAATGGCCTCCTCTCCCTCAAGAACCTGAAAAAAATAATCCCGCACCGAGATCAAAACACCGGTTACATCTCTCTTTCTATTATTCTCACTCGATATACGCCCTATCTCAATGATATCGTCCTCATCAAGTATTGCATTCAGTTTACTCACGTAGGTAAGTCGCTTTATACCCAGCGAAAACTCCGATTTTTTCTCCACAGCTTGATAGTCAGTTAGATTGCGAACGGCCTTGCCCATTAGCCAACCGCTTTTAATCAGTGCTTTAAGATCTTCTTGAGAAACCAGCTTCAATTCACAGTCGGTAATACATTGAACGGTTTCCACGCGTCTGTTTTGATGCGTGGGCATAATTTCTCCAAAATAATCGCCAGAGCTTAGTTCCCTGATTTTACGACCATCCTGAATCACTTTTAAACGACCTGAATCGATTGCATAGGCCATTTCTCCGGCATTACCCTGATGAAAAACTTCATCACCGGCTTTAAAGTGCGACCTTTGTAAATGTGCCGAAGGCGCTTGTGCCAAAACAGCAATATCGTTACGAAACGCCAACACCAGAAACCAGTCAATAATAATGCGTAGATTTCTTTCCAATCCGGGTACTGATAATAAATTAATCAGGCGAGAGACAAACCAGGCAGGCTTTCCGCTAACCATAAACCAGCCCAGGCAACATAAAGAATATTGCCCCATATTATAGGGTTGAACAAGGTGCCGGTGTTTTTTAAATGGACGGGGTGAATAGCCTTGAGTATTAGCCCAAGCGTTATAGCCGGCGCTATAGCCTAAATCCACCAGATCATCAGTGAAAGAAAATTGGGTATGGTTAAGGCTCTCACTCGTTTCTGTTATCCAGATATTCTCAAATGTTTGCAAACGCAGCTCATCGTTAATTGCAAACGGCCAGTTCAAATTGCCACGTTGCTTAAAAGGAATGGTAGGCAGTTTCAAAGTAGCGTTTATTACAAGCCCCACTGACTGACTCTGACCACTGGAAAAAAACAGGTCTCTCTGGGTAATGCTGGTAATTTGGTCTTCCAGATGCTCGATAACCCCTGCTTTTTTTAAAAGTTTGGCTCGCTTTTGAGTTATTTTTTTCTCAAAATCAGATCGATGCTGCCCCAACTCATCAAAAAGATGTACCTGCCAACCTGACTCTCGTAACACGGAGTAAGAAGATTCGGCAGCACGCAGTATTTGACTGACTTCGACGGCTATTCCCGAAGCTGATTCCCCTCCACCCAAGATGGCAAAAGTAAGAAGACGAATTTGCTCATCGGAATCAGTAGCAAACTCCGCTTCCTCGACTAAATCAAGTACACGCTGCCTGATGCGAAGTGCATCGGCTACTGAATCAATGGAACAAGCATGAGCCATCATGCCGGAGATACCGGAAAGGTTCGATTTTGGATTAAGAGCAACGATTAAGCTATCGTACTGTAGCTCGATAATCTCATTGTTTTTTCGCTTTGCTATCACTTTTTGTGCGGTCTCATCAATAGACTCCAAATGACCCACAACCACATTAGTCTGCTGAATAATACGCCGGAACGGATTGACCACATTGCCGGGTTGAACAGTACCGCCAATCACTTCTGGCAGAAAGGGTGCAAACAAAAAACTCGCCTGCTCATGTAGTAACGTAATCCTGACGTTGGAGTATTCGCCAATAAGCCTTTCAATTTTGATAGCGGTTTGTAGGGCAGCAAGTCCACCCCCTACAATCACGATATGAGCGGCTTTATCTCTGGGTATCGGCCGCCGTAAATGGCCGGCAGAATTGATAAGGCAGGATAAAACAACCCCATAAAAAAGAATATGCTCTGTCGGCGTTTCCGGCAGTAACAAAGCAAATATAGAAAATGCCGAGATTAAAAACAATGACAAAGGACGCAATAAAACGCCAGCTATCATCAAAATCCCGGCGCTTACCTCAACCAGCGCCATCACCAGTGTAAAAGCCTCTGGATTGACTGACAGGATGGGTAATTGGTAGTGGGTAATAATTCCAATCGAAAGATTGGGCTGCATCACTTTAAAAAACACCCCAAGGTACAGTAATGTTGTACCTGTCAAAATACGCATAATGGCTTGAGCCCGCTGCCGAGGCTGTTCTGCAAGCCAAGCCTGTATGCCATGAAATAAGGCCGGGGTCGGCAAAGGCAAATAATGCCTGCCGGGACCTTGCAGCACCAGATAAATACTGGCTCCGATTATAGCGCCCGCATAAGCAAGTATGGACTCGCCATAGAGATAACCACCCAAACAACTTAATATAATGAGTAGAAACGCAAATAATCGTACATAAATACCAAAAAGAATAGTCAGACCTAAAACAACTTCAGCCCAACGTAACCAAGCCCACTCAGAGCCTAGCTGACTTAGGTCAAGATCCGGTGCTAAAAATGTGGGTGCGGTAAACGGCAATATCCCAAAGCGTGGTTCAGCACCTAAAGCCGATGATAATAAAATCCACGCAAGACAAACCCGTAAAATACGGGGAACATGATCCCCATACGACGCTAATTTTGCCTGCAAATCTGGAAATAACTCACGAGCTCCAGTAAAGCCCAGCCATACCCATCCGATGATGAATACTGAAAACACCGAAATCATGGCCAGATTGAGGAATGAAAATTGAGAGAAAATATCCGGCCGCTGCCTGGAATTCCAATGATCAATTTGTTCGGGTGATAAAATCCAACGCTCATGCGCCAAAATTGTATCGGAAAAAAACAGCAATCCGGTTAAGCTGAAAATTAGAAATAGGGCTTGCCTAAAGCTTCGGGATTTTAAGTCAATAGTAATCATCAAGTCCAACTTCAATAATTTATGCAACATTTGATTGTGTCGCAAATAGTATATAGATAATTTGCTAACACTATCATAAAAAGTAAAAATATCAATGATAAATGCTGCAATATCAACAGAACCAACAGCCAGCCTTTATTCAGGTACGAGTAATCTTAGCTGAATTTTAGGCGACCCACTTAATCCGGGACAAGAAATTTTAGTTAACGCCGTCATACCGGCAAGGATGTCGGTATCCAGTGACATAGAGAGTAACTTTCCGATAACGTTGCCGCATGATTTAGGGTCTATGCAAAACGTTTATTTTTTGTGCGTTATCAGGGAAACCCGATTACGGTTGGACATACGAGACTTAGAACTTAATCTATCCGGCCCTAATATTGGTGGTTCATGATTTGATTAATTCAAGATAGCCGTCTTTAAAGCCGGGATACTGAAATTGATAACCCAAGGCTTTTAAGCGTTGATTGTGGCAACGTTTATTCATAACCGCTGCATTGTCTACATTTTTAACTGTCGGGGGTTGGCATTGTAACTGCTCCGTCAGCCAGGTCATAACGTCCCACATCGTTGCCGGATCATCATCACTGGCTAAATAACAGGACGCTAAAGCCTTGCCCGCCAAGCGTTGTTCCAATAAAAATGTCAACACACCCACACAATCCTGCTGATGAATACGGTTAGTAAAATAAGCGGGGGTTTTCTGTATGGCCGGTGACTGCATGGCCATTCTTAAAAGATACTCACGACCCGGGCCATAAATGCCGGAAAAACGGACGACGATATTATCAGCGTCTAAATCCATCAGCGTTTGCTCTGCCTGCCTGATCAGTTGGCTGGTACTGTTTTCCGGTTGCGCAAGGGATTCTTCATCTACCCATTCGCCTTGCGATTGTCCATAAACACTGGTTGACGACACAAAAATCCACTGTGGATTAGAACCCGCCTGCGAAAATTTGTTGAGCAGATTATTCAATCCTGATTCGTAAATAGCCCGATAACTTTGTTCATTACGTCCGTCCGGGGACACAATAAAATACAGCATATCAAAGTCGCAGGGTAAGTCGTTAAGTTCTGCAACTGATGTGATATCTGCCGTAAAATAATTAACGCTGCCGGTATTTGTTAAGGGTGGATTTCGTTTTAATCCGGTTACTTCGTGGCCTTTTTCCGAAAGAACATGAGCCAGTTGTGTGCCTATTGAGCCGCAGCCAATAATTAGAATTTTTGCCATGAGTGATCTATTTGTATTGAGCGTGGAGTCGCGTAGGTCGGGTTAGAAGGGTCTTAAAGATATTCATTCACCACGAAGACACGAAGTTCACGAAGAAAAACCAAAGAAAAATCTTCGTGTTCTTCGTGTCTTCGTGGTAAATGTCTTAACTTGATGTCAAGGATGTCTAAATTTCTTTTGCCAGTTTTTCTGCATAACCCGTGTAATTACGGGGTGTCAAGTTTAATAAAATGGCTTTGGCCTCAGCCGGAATTTCGAGCTTTTCAATAAACACCTGTAACTGTTCCGGTGTAATACGCTGACCACGGGTAAGCTCTTTCAATTTTTCGTAGGGCTTTTCAATACCATAGCGACGCATTACCGTTTGTATGGGTTCTGCCAGCACTTCCCAATTAGCATTAAGATCGGCTTCAATAGCATCGACATTGATTTCTAATTTTGAAATACCTTTTAAACTGGCTTGTATGGCGATACTGGTATGAGCAATACCAACGCCAATATTTCTTAATACCGTGGAATCGGTTAAGTCACGTTGCCATCTTGATACCGGTAATTTTTCTGCCAAAAATGAAAACAAGGCATTGGCTAACCCTAAATTACCTTCGGAGTTTTCAAAATCAATCGGGTTAACTTTATGTGGCATGGTCGATGAGCCAATTTCACCGGCAATGGTTTTTTGTTTGAAATAGCCTAAAGAAATATAAGCCCAGATGTCCCGGTCAAAATCCAGCAGAATGGTGTTAAAGCGTGATAGGGCATGAAAAAATTCAGCAATATAATCATGCGGTTCAATCTGAATGGTGTACGGATTTAATTGCAAGCCTAAAGATTCGACGAAGTTTTTGGCAAATTCAGCCCAGTCAACATCAGGATAAGCGATGCAATGCGCATTATAATTCCCCACAGCACCGTTTATTTTGCCTAATAAGGCGACCGCTTGAAGTTGTTGTTGTTGACGCAACATACGTGCGGCAACGTTGGCAAATTCTTTGCCTACGGTGGTCGGTGTCGCTGATTGTCCGTGGGTGCGTGACAACATGGGTTGGTCAGCATTTTCCTGAGCCAGTTTTTTAAGAGCGTCTATACAGTCGGTGATTTGCGCGTCTATAATTTCACGACCTTCTTTTAGCATTAAGGCGTAAGACAGGTTATTAATGTCTTCCGACGTGCAGGCAAAATGAATAAATTCACTTATTTGTTCCAGTTCAGGACAGCCAGCGATTTTTTCTTTTAATAAATATTCAACGGCTTTAACATCGTGGTTGGTGGTTTTTTCGATGTCTTTGACACGCTGGGCATCGGCTTCTGAAAAATCACTAACGATGTTGTTTAACAATTGTGTTGCCGAAGCGCTAAACGGACTGACTTCGGTAATCAGGGGATGTTTCGCCAAGGCTTGCAGCCAGCGCACTTCAACCAATACGCGAAAACGAATCAGGCCGTATTCACTGAATACGGGGCGTAGTTTTTCTACTTTGTCGGCATAGCGACCATCGATAGGGGAAATTGCGGTTAAAGCAAAGTTAGTCATGTTGTGTGTCCTGATGCTGTGAAATTTTCATTATATTTGGATTCGATAATACCGCCGCCCAGGCAAATATCGCCGTCATAAAAAACGACCGATTGTCCCGGCGTTATCGCCCGTTGCGGTTGATCAAAACTGACTTTGATGCGGTCGTTTGCCAACGGTTCAACCCGGCAAGCCTGATCTGCCTGGCGATAGCGGGTTTTGGCGGTACAGCGTAGCGATTCTGACAAGGGTTTATTGTTACACCAATCCAACTGGCCGGCTTCCAGAGTATTATGTAGCATAAGCGGATGATCGTGACCTTGACCTACGATTAATATATTATTTTCAAGATCTTTATCCAGTACATACCACGGTTCATCGGGCGCATTTTTAACGCCGCCTATGCCCATTCCTTGGCGTTGCCCGAAGGTGTAATACATTAAGCCGGAATGTTTGCCGATGTACTGACCTTCCGGCGTGCGCATTTCACCCGGTTGGGTCGGCAGGTAACGTTGCAGAAATTCGGTAAATTTACGCTCACCGATAAAACAAATGCCCGTGCTGTCTTTTTTACGGCTATTGGCAAAACCGGCTTTATCTGCAAGTATCCGGATTTCCGGTTTGTGCAGATGCCCAATGGGAAACAGGGTTTTCGACAAGGCTTTTTGTCCCAGTGTATAAAGAAAATAGCTTTGTTCTTTATTCGGGTCGAGACCCTTAAGTAAGCAAAATTCACCATTTTTTTCTGCAACACGCGCATAGTGTCCTGTCGCTATGTATTCTGCGCCCAAGTCTTCAATCGCATAATTTAAAAACGCTTTAAATTTGACATGCTTGTTGCATAAAATATCAGGATTTGGCGTACGTCCGGCTTTAAATTCAGACAGGAAAACTTCGAAGACTTCATCCCAGTATTCGGCGGCAAAATTGACGGTTTTGAGTTCTATGCCCAGTTTATCGCAGACTTGTTGCGCGTCAGCGAGGTCTTCCATGGCGGTGCAGTATTCCGTGCCGTCATCTTCTTCCCAGTTTTTCATGAATAAACCGGTGACGTGATGCCCTTGTTCCAGCAGTAGCAAGGCCGTTACCGAAGAATCCACGCCCCCCGACATGCCAACGATTATGTTTTTACTCATGGTCAAGATCAAGAAATGATTTTATCAGGGATAAAGGATAGCGCTGTCCGCTCAAGTATTCGTCTACACTAAACAGTACCAAAGGGCTGCGTAATCGATGTTGCTGCGCGGCAATTTCGTCACGGGTAAGCCAGTGTGTTGCGACTATGCCGTCATCCAGCAATTGATCCGGGTTATGGCTATGACACTGGCCGGAAAAACAAACCCGAATAAAGGTGGGCAACTTTGGATTTCTGCGCCAAAGCTGTATGGAAATAAAGTGCTCCGGCTCAAAATGCCAGGCCGTTTCTTCATTCACCTCACGCTTGATGGCGGCGACCAGGTCTTCATTTTTTTCAAAATGTCCGGCGGGTTGATTGAATTGCAGACCGTGCGGGGTTTCCTCTTCAACGAGCAAAAAGCGATTGTCCCTTTCGATAACCGCTGCAACGGTAACGTGTGGTTTCCAAACCATTGATGATTTCCGACTTTAATAAAAACTAATATGTTACTAGATATTAGGAACTTATGTTGGTAAAAAAGGTTTAACGGAGTAAAGTTAAATCCGGGGCTGACAATAATGCCGGCGTATTCTGCTTTTTATGATTTAATTTGTTATGTGTCCAAGCTTGAAATATATTAATATTGGCACTATGTCAGGTACTTAACAGTATTTTTTATTTGGTTATTTGCTTATTATGCCCGATTTTGATCCGTTCAAATATAATGATGACGGCTTGGCTGTTCAGGAAGCCAAGCCCAAGTTAAAAAGGCCGCCCCTGTACAAAGTCATTTTGTTAAATGATGATTTTACCCCCATGGATTTTGTAATTGAAATTTTGATGGATTTTTTTGCCATGTCTGAAGAAAAAGCAACACAGGTTATGCTGCAAATACATACTCAAGGGGTGGGAGTCTGTGGAACCTATACCAAAGATGTTGCTGAAACCAAAGTGTATATAGTCAACGATTATTCACGAGAAAATCAACATCCGTTGATGTGCTCGATGGAAGAAGTGTAAATTTGGAGCGTTTATGTTAAGTAAAGAACTTGAAGTCACGTTAAACACCGCCTTTAAAAACGCACATGATAAACGTCACGAATTTATCACAGTTGAGCATTTATTACTGGCATTGCTGGATAACAGCTCCGCAGAAGCCATCATGAAAGCCTGCGGTTGCGATATTAAATCCTTACAGGTGCAATTGATTCAATTTATTGATGAAACCATGTCCTTGATTCCTTTAGGTATTCAGCGAGAAACTCAACCTACACTGGGATTTCAGCGAGTATTGCAACGGGCTGTTTTTCATGTTCAGGCATCCGATAAAAAAGAAGTGACCGGTGCCAATTTATTCGTCGCCTTATTTAGCGAGCAGGATTCTCACGCCGTCTATTTGCTGAATAAACAAGATGTATCACGCCTGGATGTGGTTAATTATTTGGCGCACGGGATTTCCAAAACCGACCAAGAGCATGACGCATCCAGTGAGCGGGCATCGGAAGCGGGCAATACGGATAGCGAAGCCGGCAGTCCCTTGGACAAATATACCACCAATCTTAATGAAGAAGCCTTGCAAGGTCGAATTGACCCATTAATCGGCAGAGAGCTTGAGCTTGAAAGAACCATTCAGACACTTTGCCGTCGCCGTAAAAACAATCCTTTATTGGTCGGCGAAGCGGGTGTTGGTAAAACCGCGATTGCTGAAGGTCTGGCAAAAAGAATCGTTGAAGAAAATGTCCCTGAAATTCTCATGAATAGTGTCATCTATTCACTGGATTTGGGCGCACTGGTTGCCGGTACCAAATATCGGGGCGACTTTGAAAAGCGTCTTAAATCCCTGATGAATCAGCTTAAAAAAGAACCGGATTCCATTCTGTTTATTGATGAAATTCATACCATCATCGGTGCAGGCTCTGCTTCCGGCGGGGTTATGGATGCCTCCAACTTGATTAAGCCGGTACTTGCTTCCGGTCAGTTGCGCTGCATTGGCTCTACGACTTATCAGGAGTATCGGGGAGTTTTTGAGAAAGACCACGCCTTGGCACGCCGTTTTCAGAAAATCGATGTCCTGGAGCCTTCCGTTGAAGATACGATTCTGATTTTAAAAGGTCTTAAATCACGCTTTGAAGAACATCATAATGTCAGATATTCTGCTGAAGCCCTGCGGGTGGCAGCCGAATTATCGGATCGCTATATCACCGATCGGCATTTGCCGGATAAAGCCATTGATGTTATTGATGAGGCGGGTGCCAAGCAGCGGATGACGGCGGAAGCGGATCGCAAACAGGATATTGATGTTGCCGAAATAGAGGATATCGTCTCAAAAATTGCCAGAATACCGGCAAGATCCGTGTCATCCAATGATATTGACAAGCTGGCCAATCTTGAAAAAAATCTTAAAATGCTGGTTTTTGGTCAGGATGAGGCGATTTCTGCACTGGCTTCGGCGATAAAATTATCGCGTGCCGGTCTTCGGGATTCACAGAAGACGATCGGTTCGTTTATATTTGCAGGGCCTACCGGTGTCGGTAAAACCGAAGTGACCCGTCAACTTGCCAAAGTATTGGGTGTTGAGCTGATTCGCTTTGATATGTCTGAATACATGGAGCGTCACACCGTTTCACGGTTAATTGGTGCGCCTCCCGGTTATGTCGGCTTTGATCAGGGCGGGTTGTTAACCGAGCAGGTTACCAAGCATCCTCATGCCGTGTTATTGCTTGATGAATTGGAAAAAGCGCATCCCGATGTTTTTAATCTGTTATTGCAAGTCATGGATCACGGCTCATTGACTGACAATAATGGACGCAAAGCTGATTTTCGCAACATTATTTTGGTCATGACTACCAATGCCGGTGCGGAAGAAGGTAGCCGCGCCTCGATAGGTTTCACTCAGCAAAGTCATGAAACTGACAGCTTGAAAGTCATTGAGAGAGGCTTTTCACCTGAATTTCGCAACCGTTTGGATGCCATTATTCAATTTAAGCCGCTGGATATTTCAATTGTCGGGCATGTGGTTGATAAATTCATCTTTGAATTAGAAGGCTTGCTTGCCGATAAGCATGTAACGCTAACGTTAGATGCCGGGGCTCGTTTGTGGCTGGCTGAACATGGGTGTGATCCCAAAATGGGGGCAAGACCGATGGCGCGATTAATTCAGGAAAAAATCAAGAAACCTCTGGCTAATGACTTGCTGTTTGGCAAGCTCGCGCACGGTGGTCATGTCAGAATTTATGTGGAAAATGATGAAATGGCTTTTGCTATAGAAAGCGATGAGTTAATCGTTTCTGAAGCCAATTCTTAAGAGAGCGTTCGAGTAGTAACAGGTTATTTAAAAACTTGCGCTATCCTGTCGGTTAATGCGGATTACACCTCGATTTAGAATAGGGGTGTCCCCATAAACAGACGGGATTAGCGCATACGGAACGTGATACGGCCTTTACTTAAATCGTAAGGCGTCATTTCAACTTTAACGCTATCGCCGGTTAGAATGCGGATATAATGTTTACGCATTTTTCCGGAAATGTGTGCAGTCACGACGTGACCATTTTCCAATTCAACACGGAACATAGTATTAGGAAGGGTATCAATTACCTTACCTTCCATTTCAATTTGATCTTCTTTGGCCATTTGTATTAGTCTCAGCAATTTAAACCGCAAATTATAGCACAAGCTGATTTCTAACAACAGAAGAGTGTGGGTATTTGTTTTTTTTAGGCGCTCATTTCAAGCCATTGCTTATCAATTAATAATTGTAGCGGTTGGTAATCACTTTTATAAGCCATTTTTTTACAGGCTTGTATCCAAAATCCCAAGTATAAAAATTCTTTTTGTTGCCGGACTACTTGTTCAATTTGCCATAAAACGGCATAAACACCCAAGCTGTAGTCGTTGAATTTGGGTTCAAAAAAAGTATAAACAGCTGACCATGCCTGTTCAAATTGATCAATCACCGCAACACCAGCCAGCTCATTATTAATGGAAAATTCGACAAATTTGGTATTGCACCACGAACTACCGAGAAAATTAAGGTACTCATCCGGGCTGGCGGTAGCCATAGAGCTGTCGCCGTGCCTGACCGCCTGATAGCGCAAATACATATCGTAATGAGCTTGCTCAAAAACCGCCGGTTTAACGATAACTTGGGTTGCCGTATTTTTGCTTAGGCAACGTTTTTGGCTTCTGCTGGGTTTAAATTTTTTGACGGGCAGTCTTACCGAAATACAGGAAGAGCAATGTGGACAATGCGGCGCATAAACCTCATCCCCACTACGACGAAAACCTTGCTCTATCAATTGGGCATAAATAGGTGAAGTGACCGGATAGCCCGGATGAACAAAAAGCGATTGCGCCTTTTCGTCATCAAGATAACCGCAAGGATGTTCCTGGCTTAGAAATAAAGGGATGGATATCATGTTGACTCCCAAGCGGCTTGGTTGGCAGGAAGATCACAATATTGATTGAGTAACTTTTCAAATTGCTTGCGGTCACAGTTTTCCGCGCCGAAGCTTGCCAAATGCGTTGTGTGTACCTGACAGTCAATGAGTTGGTAGCCCCAAACTTTAAGCTGCTCAACCAGGCTGGCAAAGACCACTTTTGATGCATCAGTTTTGGTATGAAACATGGATTCGCCAAAAAAAACGCGTCCCAAAGCAACACCGTATAATCCGCCAACCAGCTCACCGTCCAGCCAGGCTTCCGCAGAATGCGCATAACCACTTTTATGGAGTTCGTTATAAGCCTGAGCTATATCTTCTGTTATCCAGGTACCCGAACTTGCATTTCGAGGTTCTGCACAAGCCGCGACAACCTCGTTAAAAGCCTGGTCATAGGTCACAGAAAAACTGTTTTTACGCAGCGTCTTACGCAAACTTCGGGATACAATCAATTTGTCCGGAAACAACACCATTCGGGGATTGGGTGACCACCACAGAATGGGTTCATCATGATTATACCAAGGAAAAATCCCCCGTCGATAGGCATTTAACAGGCGGATTTTAGACAAGCAACCACCAACCGCAAGTAACCCGTCAGGTTCGCGTAATGCTTTGCTTAAAGCAGGAAAATCCTGCTCTGGTTGTTGCGGATCAAGAATGGTTAGTTGCATATTTTTCAAAAGGCGAAAGGTGCAAGGTTCAAGGTTCAAGGTTCAAGGTTCAAGGCGCAAGGTACAAAGT